>JAKFVC010000050.1 GCA_021732415.1 Planctomycetaceae bacterium | reverse complement strand
CCATATCCCAAACCGAAGTAGGGATAGCTTTGGCTATCCCTACTTCGGTTTGGGATATGGCCTCGGCGGGTACGGCTATGGTGGTTATGGATACGGCGGGGGCTATGGGTACGGTGGTGGATATGGATACAACTCCTGCTGCATGTACACTCCTGGGTATTCAGCTTACTCCAATGGCTATTCCTACGCTCCGTATGCCTCGTCAGCGTACTACGGGAATGCTCCGGTGGCGACTGATTATTCGGTAGGGAATGCACCGCCGACGTCGGCTCCAGTACAAGTGGCGCAAGCCGACCCGACCGTTCCGACGACCGTCCGAGCCCAATCGGCTGATGACCTGGACTTCGGGGCTTCAGGTGAATCGGAATTCAAAGCGGGAAATTACGACAAGGCCGTCAAGCTGTGGCGACATGCCGTCCTTGATGACCCCAAGAATGGCGTCCTCGTCATGATGCTGAGCCAGGGACTGTTTGCCAGCGGCAAGTTCGATGAAGCCGCCGGAGCGACTCAGCAGGGGATGCTCTTGCTGAAAGAAGCTGACTGGGGCGTCGTGGTCACGAACTATCGCGAACTCTATTCGAAGATTGGCGACTACACGACGCAGTTGCGAGTCCTGGAAAAGGCCCGGAAAGACAAGCCCGAAGATCCCGCGTTGAGATTCCTATTGGGATTCCACTACGCCTATCTGGGCTTCCCCAACGAAGCCCAGCGCGAGCTCGACAAGGCGATTGCCCTGGCACCGCAGGATGAATTGGCCGCCAAGTTGAAAGACGTGCTGGATGCCAAATTGAAGAAGGCTTCCGGTAAATCCACCGACGAGCCATTGACTCCATCGACCAAGAAGGACAATTAGCTCTCCGACGGCGAGCATCACGCGATCCCACTTGAGCCCGGCTACTCAATTCGAGAAGCCGGGCTTCTTGTTTGGAATGACGGTCACCACGGCCATTCTCTATTCTGACTCGTGAGTCACAAAAGACAAAGTCGACTTGACAAATCACCCCCGAATTGACGATAAATCACCACGTTAGTAGTGATTTATTTGTCAACACTCGCTATTGACCTTTCGCTACGGCAATAACTGACCTGAGACATCTGCGGATGCCACAGTTTTTACGATGATCGTGGAATCATGACGGAACAAAACGAGGAGTTCGAATCTGTGATTCGGCAGGATCTTTCCGCACCCATTCCACCAGCGGCGGGGGAGCGTACCAAGCAACGTGGGCGCGTCCCGGATGTGGTTGTCGACGCTATCGTCGAAGCCCTGCGCGGGGTGAAGTACGGCCAGATTACGGTGACCGTGCAGGACGGACTGGTCGTGCAGATTGATCGTATGGAACGGCGGCGGCTGAAATCGTGATTGCCCTGCAGCCTGGCTCTCTGAGTCGGGAGCGTCAAGAACGAATACCACCCGACTCAGAGAGTCAGGCTACAGGCAGGCTACGAGCTAATTCTCTCCATAGATCTTCGTCGAGAGATACCGCTCGCCCGAATCGGGCAACACGACGACGATCGTCTTGCCGGCTGACTCTGGACGCTGGGCAATCTTGATCGCCGCCTGCAATGCGGCTCCGCTGCTGATGCCGCAAATGATGCCCTCTTCGCGAGCGGCACGGCGTGCGATCTCAAACGCCTCTTCGTTCGTGACAGTGAGCACTTCGTCGACCATCGAACGGTCCAGGTTGTCCGGGACAAACCCCGCTCCAATCCCTTGGATTTTATGCGGTCCCGGAGCTCCACCTGACAACACGGGACTATCGGTCGGCTCGACCGCGACGGACCATAACGGATGCTTGCGGTCCAACTTGATGTAGCGTGAGACGCCCGTAATTGTACCGCCCGTGCCAACCCCTGATACGAGGATATCCACCTGGCCTTCCGTGTCATTCCAGATCTCCGGTCCCGTCGTCTTGAAATGGATGTCAGGGTTCGCCGGATTCTTGAACTGCTGCGGCATATAGTAGCCCGGCTGTGCGGCCAACTCAGCGGCACGCGTGATGGCCCCGCGCATCCCTTCGCCAGCAGGAGTCAACAAGAGCGTCGCTCCAAACGCCTTGAGCATTTGCCGCCGCTCGAGTGACATGGTTTCGGGCATCAAGAGCGTCAGCGGATAGCCCTTGGCAGCACAGACGAACGCCAGGGCAATTCCCGTATTGCCGCTGGTGGGTTCGACGACCTGCATCCCCGGTTTCAGTTTGCCAGTCTGCTCGGCGTCCCAGATCATTGCCGCACCGATGCGGCATTTGACGCTATACGCCGGGTTGCGACCTTCAATCTTGGCCAGCAAATTGACCTTCGCATCACCGATGAGTCGGTTGATCTTGACCAAAGGGGTGCGTCCGATGGCATCAGCATTGTCGCAGAAAACTGGCATCTCTACAGGCTCCGTTGGATCGACGTAAGTTCTAATTTTCAAATCAGTTGAGACATGCGGCATGGAGGGTCCGGTGTCAGAACACACCGCATGCACCCTTCAGCGTTAATATACTCTACTAAATACGTGATTATTTTGAAAGTGTGTTTGCCGTCAAGCGAAGATTGACGGCCTGTAGCCCGACTCTCCGAGTCGGGTGGATTTCACCCCGGCAGGGGTGACAGATGGTAGCCGGTGGTTGAGCGAAGCGACACCACCGGAACCGGGCATCGTTACGAATGCACCCTGAAGGGGTGCCAGAGGGGGCAACATGCGTCGCGACTCATCATCTTACATCGCCAATAGCGACTTCGCTGGCACCCCTTCAGGGTGCGTCAATACTCGATCGTTTTTCCGGTGGTGTCGCTTCGCTCAACCACCGGCTACCCTCTTTAATCCCTCCGGGATATGGCCGAAGCGTCAAGTTTTGTGACTCACTGTTCAACCGGCCCCCCAAGATACCCGACTCGGAGAGTCGGGCTACGAAAAAAGCCACCGGCACCTCTTGGGAGTTGCCGGTGGCTTCGATTTTAACAATCCATGACTCTCAGCTTATTGCACGAAGATTCCATTGGCGAACCAGGTTCCATTCGCTGATTGAACCATGTCATAGCCGAAGTGACGATTGGGGGTGATCATCATGCCCCAATGAACACCTGATCCACGCCAGACGCCAACAGCCGAGTGGGCGGCTTCGAACAAGGTGGCGCCGCCACCGATCGAGGCGACTTCCATCGGGCTGACGCCGAAGTGGCTGCCCACGAGGGCCGAACGATTGCCCCAGTCGTGGTGGCCGACCGAGCCGTAGTTGACCATCAACTGCGACGCAATGCGGCACTGTTCGAACAACATCGGATCGCCATTGCCCCAGACGCTCGCGGGTTGCTCGGGGTGGACTCGCAGGACATACGTCAGGACTCGCTGCGTGATCGTACCGCGCGGCAGTTCCAGCGCGATTTTGACGGACGGAACATTAGTGATTGTATTACTACTAAATGGGTGGGCCGAAACAACCTTGCCGTAGAGATGATCTTTCTCATTATGGAGGTCGACAATGGCCAGACCAGCCTGCTTGTGCATGTGCACGAAGGCACTGTAATCGAGCACTCGGACGGGCTTGTCTTCTGGCTTGGCATCTTTGGCCAAGGGAGCCATCGCGGAGGTCGGAATGGCGGCCCGCACAAACTTGGACAAGACGGGTTTCAGTTCTGGTTTCGCGAGGACATTCACTTCGAATTGTCCGGCAGTCAACAGGTCCTTTTCGTCACGGAAGAACAGTAACAGTTGCTTGTGTTCATCCCTGGCTTGTCGGTACGCGGCGGCGTATTCGGTGTGCCACGCCAGATCACCGATCTGTCGCGTGTTGACCACGGGTGTCGTGGTTTCCACAGCAGTTGTAGTTTCCACGGCTGTGGTTTCTACAGGCTTGGCGTCTTCGGCTTGAACAGCCACGACAGCCAAGGCACACCAGGCGATACATCCAGTCCACGTCACGAGTTTCTTAAGCATGCTTTCTTCCTTCCAAAGTGAGCCGGGTAAACAGTACTGATTCCAGGGCACGGTTCGGCCCGCTGGCTCGTGATCCATTCCACAGTCCGACTGTGGACGGATTTTAAGCCAGTCCGTGGTGCCTCGAAGCCAGTACTGCGGGCGTCAAATGACGCCCATCTGGGCGACCGCATCGAGAAACAACTTGTTCCTCTGACAGTCCGCGCAATCGTTGCGCGTCTCGCTTCCGGAGAATCCCCCCATGCAATCATGCACAGGTGCCGCGTCGTAAAAAACGACCTGCGCGGCCAAAGTCGGGAAGCATCGAACAACACTGTCTGGTGTTACTCGAGTTGCGCACCGTGACCCAGCTCTGGTCATCCACGGTGGCCATTCTCGGTCCGCTCGCAGCGCGGTGTATTTAGAGAATGTGCGCAATTCTTCAAGTCACATCGTCACTCATGAGCTCGTAGAATCAGTTGCCGGGAAGGTGTCCGAAGTTATCAGAAACTTCGGCAACCTGGTCACTTCTCCCCAGAAGTCAGACAATCGATCGATGTGTTAGCACCGACAGTTTGTCACCCCACAACATTATCGTGGCAGTCATTGCGACCGAACCACGACGAGCCCACCGCCGGCCTGCAACTTTGATAAGAAAACCTTACAAAAGCCGGGACCAGCGATAGTAACAATCCTATAGCGTTTTAACCAATCGATTGCGCGGAGTGAGCGTGTCGGGGTGGGTGAGTATGAGGGTGAGGACAATCCCAGATTTTGGGACTGAAATATCACTCCGTCACTCTCCCACACTCATACTCTCACACTTTTCAATCGCGCAAACGTTAAGTGAAACCGCTCTAGCCAGATCAGTCTCCATCCCGTTCGTACAACTCTTCCTCCAACACACTGGGAACCCGCAAATGGGCTGGTGAAGTTCCCAGGTTTCGATGAGCAATCAATTCCGCCACGATGCTGATGGCAATCTCCGGCACCGTTTGAGAACCGATCTCCAAACCCAGCGGAGCATGCACGCGAGCGAGTGCCTCGCGCGAAATCCCCTCCGCCAGGAGGTCATCAAATATCAACTTGATTTTACGTCGACTGCCGATCATCCCCACATAACGCGCGGATGTTTCAGCCAGGTGGTATAGCGCTTCTTCGTCGTGGTTATGGCCACGAGTCACAATCAAACAGTAGGTATTCGAATCAATCTCCAACCCGCTTAAAGCCGTATCAATCGGCCCCACAATCAGCCGTTTGGCCTGTGGAATGCGGTCAGGATTGCAATATTCCTCACGGTCATCAACGACCCAGACATCAAAGTCGGCTTCCGTCGCGAGACTGGCCACCTTCTGGCCCACATGTCCCGCCCCCACAATGATCAACCGGCACCGTTGTAAAAATGGCAGGAAGGAAATTCCCTGCTCCACATACGGCCGCGGTCGTGTACTCAAATTGCGAAGATGTTCCAGCACTTCCGCCGGCAATGGCCCGGAGGGTCGTGCTGCAATCAACTCGCCCGACGAACTCAGCAAATATCGGTCCGCAGCTTGGGTGCCGGGGACTTTTACAGGATCGACGACGATCGCCTCAGTGCAGGCGCTTCCCGTCGTTATCATTTGATTCAGTTTTTGGAAATAGCTGACATCGGAACCGGGACGAACAGGATCGACGAGCATTTTCATGCGCCCGCCACAGATCAAACCATCATCCCAGCCGTAGTTGTCATCCAATTGAAAGGACAGCAGTTCCGTCTGCCCATCGTCGAGTAATCTCAACGCCCTCCGTTTAACTTCTGCTTCCACACACCCGCCCCCCAATGTTCCCGATTGGGAACCATCTGGGTAAACGAGCATCATCGCTCCCGCCTTTTGGGGCGTGGAACCTCGTGTTTCGACTAACGCCGTCCAGGCGACAGGCTGCCCCGCCTGGATGGCCTGCTGCAGCCCTTGGAAAACCGTAGTATTCATAAACTGCCGTCAAAGTTTTTGCAACTTATCCAAGCTCCGCCGCGGGCTGCAGCGGTCGCGTATTGTACCCGTCAAAGTTTCGCTGTCCAACCAAACGGGCTTTTTTTGACGTGATTTTTAGAACACGTGCTATTGCGATCATATAGATTCATGCGCTCACATAACATGACGCGTATCATTCAAGCACGAAGGGCTAGTACCCACGGCCGCACATATCTTGTGGCTGCGCTTGATCACGGTTTTAGTTAGCGAAAATCCAGCATTTCCGTTGATTGAGATCTTGTATGGGAGTGACTCGAAAATCAAGCGATCAGACGGGCCTGAGCGACCCAACCCTGCCTCGCGAGGATCGAATCGCTGAGGAGATTCTTTTGAGAACTCGCAATACGACGGATCTCGGAGGGGAAAATGAGTGCAGCCGAGTTGGCAGAAAGGAGAAAATGCACACGAGTTGGGCAAGTAGCTAAACCTAACAGAAATACCGATTATAAGAGCAAAGGGCCAATGGCGAATCTGTTTCGCTGACAATTCGGGCTGCGAATAAATGCGCCAACCGGGTTACATCAGGTAGCCGAAGGTTGCCCGCCCCAGCGGACTACCTTGAGCACGTATCCCAAGAACCTGTCGTATCCTGAAGGTGTTTCGTCTTAATACGCAACCCTTGCAGGGTAGAGTTCAATATTGATTGGATGCCCAGGGTAGCCCGCTGAAGCGGACAACCCTGGGCTACGATGCTTATCCCCTTCGGGGAATTCCTTCACCGCCCGACCCTTGATCTGTATGCTCTTCTACATACATAGGATGAGTTAGACTGATTGCCTGAGTCTTAAGTCTCGCGCCAACCGATGATGACAACACGGCGACAGGTCACTCGATCGGTCGCGAATTAATTGCGGTTCATCTGGTCTGAAAAAATCGACGACGAAACTCAAACGCTGCATTTTATCAGGCCGAATCGCCATTGCCTCAACTTGCTTTGCCTGCTAACATCCCGACCACATATCAAAGCCACATAGCCATTCTAGTTTGAACCAGCGCGCCATCAGGGTGCGTCGGCATCACACTCGAATACCCTTCCTGTCAGAGCCTCGACTTCGAGCCCATTGATCCCCGTCCGCACATCGTTAGTTCATACGTCAGGCGTGCCCACGCCATGCCGAATCGGTCTGTCCGCGTCTCTCTGCATCTGCGCCTTTCCTGGAGCAGACGAGACGAGGGCCAGAGCTGATTCAACTGCCGATACACCTGCCGTTTGTCACCATTTCAGCCGAGAATACGCCATGCGATCTGGAATTCGGCCACGTCGGTCTCAGTTTCATCTCCAACTCATGTGTTGGCTGGGGATCGTCTCATTGACCCTGACTGGCTGCCTGACGACGACGAAGGAAGGCAAGGTTTCTTACATCGGTAAGAAGCCGCTGTCCGACTATCTCGAACAGTCGATGCACATCGCTCATCCGTCAATCGATAATGATCTGGGTGACATTCGAGCGTTCCCGCAGCGTCCGCGGACCATCCTCGAGCGAATCGATTCGAAACAGGTCTGGGACCTCCACCTGGCCGAAGCCATCCAACTGGCGTTGACCAACAACAAGATCGTCCGGGCCAACGACCGCAGCACCATTGGCGGCAACTCCAGTCGCCTGCTCACGTCACCTGATTCGATGAACTCGGTCTACGATCCAGCGATTCAGGAAACCGGCGTCCTCTTCGGTGCCCGTGGTGTCGAGTCTGCGTTGTCTGCGTTTGATGCGCAGTTGACGTCGTCGCTGAGCACCGGACAAACCCAACTGGTCCAGAATAACATCTTCAACGGTGCCGGTCTTCCGGCTGGTAGTACGCTCGTCAGCGATGTCGGGCAAATGGTAACCAGCGTCCAGAAGCAGTACGCAACCGGTGCCACGGCAACTCTCTCACACGAAGTGGACTACCTGCAGAACAATATTCCGACCGCCCTGTTCCCCTCGAACTTCACGGGGAATATCGCGGCCAACATCCGGCAGCCGATTTGGGCTGGCTCGGGTGTGAATTTCACGCGCATCGCCGGTCCTGTGGGACAGAACATCCAGGGCTTGAGCGGCGTGAATCAGGGTGTCGTCATCGCCCGTATCAACAACGATATCTCGATTGCTGACTTCGAATTCTCTGTGAATAACATGGTCTTCGACGTGGAAAAACTGTACTGGGACCTCTACTTCGCCTACCGCCGTTATGCCAGTGCCGTGACCAACCGCGAAGCGGGCGAAAAGACCTGGCAGGATGCGAAGGTCAAGTTTGAGCTGGGTGCTGAGGGTGGCGATGGTTTCCTGGAAGCTCAAGCTCGAGATGCCTACTTTGACCGCGTCGCGCAGGAAGAATCCTCGCTGGCCCTGATCGACACACTGGAAGGCAGCCTGCGTCGCATTTGCGGATTGCCGCTGAACGATGGACGGATCTTGCGTCCCGCCGATGACCCCATCACCGCCCGCTTCAAGCCTGACTGGAATTCTGACCTGGCCATGGCTCTGACGCGACGCGTCGAACTGCGACGCCAAAAGTGGAATATCAAGAGCACCGAACTGCAGTTGGAGGCTGCCAAAAGCTTCACCAATCCGCGACTCGATCTGATCGGCAGTTACCAGTTGAACGGCTTCGGTGATCGCCTGATGGGTGGCCGCAGGGCCGACGGAACCACTTCGGAAGGCTTCCACAACTTCTACGATTCGCTCTTAAGAGGACACCAGACGTCCTATAACCTCGGTGCCCAATTCTCGATGCCGTTCGGCTTCCGCGCCGCGAACGCCCAGGTCCGGAACCTGGAATTGCGACTGGCGAAATCTCGTCAGGTGTTGCGTGCCCAGGAAGACGACGTCATCTACGAACTGGCCCTGGCCTATCAGGATCTGGCGTCGAACTGGGCCAACGCCCAGACGTATTTCAACCGCAAGATCGCAGCTGAGGAGCAAGCCCGGTTCATCGAACAACAGCGTTTGCAAGGCAAGAAGGAAGCGACGCTCCGCGATCAACTGGAAGCCCAGGCTCACCAGGCGCAGGCCGAATCGTCCTACTATCAAAGTATCATCGAATACACCAAAGCGATTGCTCACGTGAACTATCGCAAGGGTGCGTTGCTCGAGTTGAACAACATCTTCCTGTCGGAAGGGGCCTGGGATCCGAAGGCCTACGAAGATGCTCTGGCCCGAGCCTGGGAACGCACCTACAGCTTGAAACATCCGGGTGAGAAACGCATGAGGACGGAACCGGAACCGTTCTCCAGTCCGGCCGATCCGGGGACCTCCACTTACGGAATCGATCCCAACGTTCCGACGACGCCGACCGAGTTGTATGAAGACCCGAACGCTCCGGCCGGAACCGAACCCAATGGCCTCCCCCCCGCTGAAGTTCCCCCACCGCCAGAGGATGCTCTGCCGAATCCCGATAATGTGAAAAACCCGGATGAACCGCGGGAAGGTCCTGTCGCTGACCGACCGGGAGCACAAAAGCTGTAGAGCGACCAATTTCTCGTGAAAAAGAATCCAAGAGCGTCCCGCAGGTTACCTGCGGGACGCTCTTGTTCTTTGCAGGCCAGAGATTTATGTCCTTTCCGTCCCTTCTGTCCTTTATGTCCCTTGAATTTCAAGAATTGACAAGGGACGAAAAGGACAGAAGGGACCAAAGGGACATACAGGCTCTATGAAAGTCCTGCGATGATTGCGATCAAACTGCTTGTTCGCCGGCGCTCCGCCACCTAGAATGGGGCCACGCAGTAGTTCCCGCACATACCCCACTGACAAATCCCGTGCTCGACGGCAGGTCCCGGCCAACTCGCTGGGGACCGCGATCGGTTGCGTGTGTGTGGTGTCCTAAATATTTCAGGAGCAGGGTAAGTATGTTGGAGCGCCGGCCAGTATTTCCAAACGTGATCGAATTGAATTACCAGGCCCGTCGCCGGCTGGGTTGCTGCGTCTATCTGATCTATGACAAGCACGACTGGTTATTGATCGATATTGGCTACGAAGACACCGTCGCCGAGATCATCGAATTGATTCGCCAGATGGGTTTCCCCTTGGCTCAATGCCGTTACCTGGTGGTGACGCATGCCGACGTCGACCATGTGCAGGGCATGGCGCGGGCCAAAGAATTGTTGCCCGAAGCGAAACTGGTCGGCCATCCCGGGGCTGCCAAACTGCTGGCAGAAGGCGAACGAATCTCCACATACGCGGAGATCGCGGCTCAGGGGATTTCCATCGATCTGCCCGTGATCAACCTTGATCAAACAGTGACGGAAGGTGATATTCTGCCGATCGGCGACCTCCAGCTTGCCGTCTGGCATACCCCCGGCCATACCAGCAGCCAGTTGTCGTTCCGCCTGGGTGATCTGCTATTTTCTGGCGACAACATTTTCCGAGATGGCTGTGTCGGGAACATTGATGCCCATCACGGCTCAGATCTGCCCGATTTTATTACCTCGCTGGAACGTATTCGCGACAGCGACGTGAAGTGGTTGTTGCCCAGCCACGGACCGATTTTCCGCAAGGACAATCGCGTCCTGCAATCCACGATCGACCGTCTGACCAAGTATCAGCACATGGCCGATTTCGGAACCTGCGCCATCGACTGGCCGCTGCTCGACGAGTGGGAAGACGAACTGGTCAAGGGTTTCGACGCCCAATCCCCGGCAACCAAGCCGAGTACAACGTCGATCTAAGGCGTTCCGAGGCGGTCCATCAGCCATTTGGCGTTAGCCCCCGGTTCGAGTTTGAGGCCTGATTTCCAGGAGAACCGGACGCTAACGCGTGCCGGGTGGTGGCCGGGGAAGTGCCTTGGCATTTCTGGGCCAAACCGTACGCGCAATTCCGCCTCCCGCATACGAGTAGTGGAAATTCCGTAAGTCGTTGAAAGCGGCCTCTTCACATTACGCGCAACTCCTACAGCGACGCCATCCGAACTCTTAGGTTCGATTGATACAACCAATTCGATTAGTCAAGCAGCATTAACAACTGTGTATCGATTACAACGATTTTAGCTGTCGTCACGAAAAACTGGCGTATTTGTCGCAACTCGATAATCTGTATTGAGTTTGCACGATTCCCGGGTGTTCACCTCCATTGTCCCAGTAGTGATCATATCGTTTATATCGATTACAGCGTCTCGTTCTCTTAACACAGCGCACTCCGCAGCCACACCAGTGTTGACAATTCTAGACATTCATCCGCTGCCCGGCCGAAGAAATAACAACATAATCTATTACTACACAATATCTTACGACACCACACAAACAACACTTAAGGTTTGGCACATCACTTGCTTACGTGTGCCCATGACGAGACTGTTAAGATCCAGAGGTGAATCTACTCCTTGATCGGCGGTAAGTCGCAGTAAGTAGTTAGCGTCTTTATTCCTGCTTTTTGACAGCGCGCAGATCGGGCCTTCTGCTGCGGTAGTATTGACTGGCAGATTTTACGAAGGTAACCCAACAATGGCTGAACCTGCTGCCTGGTTGCGAGTCCTGGCGGACGTGGTCGCGAAAGCGATCGAACCGCTCGGTCCCAGCGCGCCACTCGGCTGTCACTATGTGCAAGTCGAGGGTATCTGGGAAATCACGTTATTCACCGAATCCACCGAGGTTCTCGGCGGACCGGAAGATGGTACGGTCAAACAGTCGCGGTTTGCCGTGCGTATTTCTGAAGTTCTGGACGTCTTCCAGAGCGTCAGCAGCTGTACCTGGCAAGCTCACAGCATCGGTGAAGACGATGACCTGGGGCCGCACCTGGCCGTCGAAGGCACTTATAAGGGCCGCCAAGTTTGGCTGCGAATCCTCGCTCAGGCACCCTCTCAATTTCCCCCCCGACGCGTCTCCCCCGTAGCAAAATTGGTGAATGACGACGTGTGGTAAGTGCGAACACGGTAGAACATCCAAATCAGCGTAGAGCCCGACGTTGTCTGACGTCGGGCTTTTTATTTGCGTAATTCAACTCTTGAGTAGCAACTGGTCGTAGCCGCAGCTCGCCAGAGTGCGGGCCTCGCCAGTCTCTCACCCGCGTTCTGGCGAAACGCGGCTACGGGGGCGGACGCTGTGGCGAGAGCCTACTCTAATCCTGTATGCTGGATGTCATACTGTTTCATTCTCCGTCAACCCGTTTCCCCCCATGCCCGATATCGTCCTGACGACCTTGAACGCCAAATACGCACACTGCGCGTTCGGGTTGCGATATTTGCTGGCCAATCTGGGCCCCTTGCAAGCACGGGCGACCATCGTCGAGTTTGAAATCAGCCAGCGTCCCATCGATATACTCGAAACGCTGCTGGCCCAGAATCCGCGAATCATCGGCCTGGGCGTCTACATCTGGAATATCGATCAAGCCACCCGGCTCGTCAGCGACATCAAGCGGGTCAGACCCGATATCATCATCATTCTCGGCGGCCCTGAAGTCAGCTACGAAACCGACGGCCAGCCGATCGTCGAACTCGCCGATTATGTCATCACGGGTGAAGCGGACCTCACCTTCCCCCGAGTCTGTGAACAAATCCTGTCAGGCCTGCGTCCAGCCGAGAAAATCATTCCGGCGGAACTCCCCCAGTTCTCGAAGCTGGCGCTACCGTACGATCTCTATACCGACGAAGACATCGCCCAGCGAGTCATCTACGTCGAGGCTTCCCGTGGCTGCCCATTCACCTGCGAGTTCTGCCTGTCGGCCCTGGATATTCCCGTACGGCAGACAGGACTGGAGGATTTTTTACTGGCCATGGACCGCCTGCTGGCGCGCGGCGTCCGCCAGTTCAAATTTGTCGATCGCACGTTTAATCTCAATCTTCACGTGGGACGGTCGATCCTGGATTTCTTCCTGGCCCGACTGCATCCCGATTTGTTCCTCCACTTTGAAATGATCCCCGACCGCCTCCCGGAACAACTGCGGGAAATCATTGCCCGCTTCCCGCCAGGCATGCTGCAATTCGAAGTCGGCATTCAGACTTTCAACGAAGAAGTCTGTGACCTCATCAGCCGCCGGCAGGACAACGCCAAGGTCGTTACCAACTTGAACTGGCTGCGTGAGCACACCGGCGTCCACGTCCACGCCGACTTGATCGTCGGGCTTCCCGGCGAGGATATCTCCAGCTTTGGCGTCGGATTTGATCGCCTGGTCGGATTGCACCCGCAGGAAATCCAGATCGGCATGCTGAAGCGCTTGCGCGGCACACCGATCATTCGCCACGACGACCAATGGCAGTTGAAATACAGTTCCTACTCCCCCTATGAGATCCTCGCCAACAGCCTGATCGACTTCGATACCATGCAGCGTCTGCGGCGACTGTCCCGCTATTGGGACCTGGTCGCCAACAGCGGCAACTTCATCGAATCGACGCCGCTGATCTGGGGTGAAGAGTCCCCATTCTGGTCATTCCTGCGCTGGTCCGACTGGTTGTTCGCGACGACGCAACGCACCAACGGCATCGCCCTGACTCAGTTGTCCGAGTTGCTCTTCCGCTACCTGACCGAGGTCGCGGGACACCATCCCGCAACAATCGCCATGCCCCTCTGGCGAGACTACCAACGCGGCGGCCGCAACGACCGACCCCAGTACTTACGAGACTACATTCACGAACCAATGCCCCCCAGGAACGTCACGCCCCGTTCGCTCCCCAAACGCCAGGCACGGCACGTCGACCAGGCGTAATCATTCCGTGAGCGGACTGGCGCTAGCCAAATGGTACTCGCTTTAGCCATTCGACAAATCAGCCGTTGGGCGTTAGCCCACGGTTCGGGCAACAATCGACTCGAATTTCCAGCGGAAACCGGACGCTAACGCGTGCCGGCTGATTGAGTCAAACACAGAATTGACACGGAATTCCTTCAAAGCGAGTGCCAATTGGCACTCGCCACCGGTTCTTGTGTATGACGTCCAATCCAACAGAACCGGCGGCTAGCGCCGTGCCGCTCACGAGCCAGGCAAATTCAGCTCACCGCACTCAACACCAATCCCATAAGTCCCATCCGTCCCATTGGTCCCATAAGTCCCATTCCTAAACTCGCAATCAACTCGCCCGACTCTGGAGAGTCAGGCTACAGCGGGCTAGTATTAGGCAGCGTTCACAACATCCAAAGTATTCCAGTAGAGATCCTTCCACATGAGTCACCCAAAAGTGCGCTGGGGCATCCTCGGCGTCGCGAAGATCGCCACCGAGAAGGTCATTCCGGCCATGCAGCGCGGCCAATATTCTGAAGTCGTCGGGATCGCCTCGCGCTCACTTGATAAAGCCACAGCCGCGGCCGAACGATTGGGACTCTCCAAGGCTTACGGTTCCTACGAGGCCCTGATCGCCGACCCCGACATCGACGCGATCTACAATCCACTGCCGAACCACCTGCACGTGCCCCTGTCGATTCATGCCCTGGAAGCGGGCAAGCACGTCCTGTGTGAAAAGCCGATTGCCTTAACGGCCCGGGAAGGCCAGTTGCTCGTCGACGCCGGCGCGCGGTTCCCCAAGCTGAAACTGATGGAAGCCTTCATGTACCGCCACCATCCGCAATGGGTGACGGCCAAGCGCCTGGTTTCCACAGGCCAGATCGGCACTCTGCGCACGATTCAGTCGTTCTTCTCGTACTTCAACACGGACGGCAACAACATCCGCAACATGGCGGACCTCGGCGGCGGCGGACTGATGGATATTGGCTGCTATCCGATCTCGCTGTCCCGCTTCATCTTCGGCCATGAACCGTCACGCGTCTTCGGGCAAGTGGAATACGACCCGCAATTCAAGACCGACCGCATCGCCTCGGCAATCATGGATTTCGGCGAGGGAACTGCGACCTTCACCTGCAGCACGCAGCTCTTTCCCTATCAACGAGTCCACATCGTCGGCACCACCGGCCGGATCGAAATTGAAATCCCCTTCAACGCACCACCCGATCGCCCGTGCAAAATGTGGCATGCTACGGCGGCCATTACGTCCGAGATTGTGTTGTCAACCTGCGATCAATACACGATCCAGGGGGATGTGATGTCACAAGCCATCCTCAATGACACCCCAGTTCCGACTCCCATTTCAGATGCCGTCGGTAACATGCACGTCATCGAAGCCATTGTCGCAGCGGGCAAATCCGGAACGTGGGTTCGCCCCGCGTCGTAGAATGGCAGTAGCGGAATCTCGTAAGAGTTCCGCCGAATAACATTCGAGCCACACTTTCCCGAACCCCGAAAACACGATTGCATGACGAGTGTGGTGCGGTCAAATTAGGCGATCGTGAACCGCTAAGCACCCCGGCGGAACTCTTACGAGATTCCGCTACACGTACGCTCCCCGCGATTGTCAAACACCACTCCAGAGACCCGCTTCACGAAATGTCATCCGAACCTGCCAACCCGAATGAAGAACCCGGTATTCCCGGTAAATATGTCGTCATCGCAATGCTCACCTTCGCCATCATGACGACGGGCACGATGTGGCTCTACACCTATTTCAATAACCGCCCCTTCATACCGCTGCGGCATGCCCTCGTCCAGCGTTTCAAGCGAGAAACGTCCCCGCGAGTCGAAGGGGGAAAAGAACGCGGCCGAGGCCCCAGCAGACTGCGGATCGTGCTGACCGTCGACTTCGATCCGTCACTCGAAACGCCCGAAAACAAGCAGCTCCGCGAGACAATGGAGCAAGATGCTATCGCACTCGCCAAGCAGCATATCGACCTCTCGATCTACGAGAAGTGGGAGTTCATCCTGATCCGCTACACCCCGGAAGGGCTGCCGAAACGCTGGGAAAGCAAACGCGAAATGGCAGATGTCAGGAAGTGATCAACGACACTCAATCCACGTAGATGAACTCGTTCACATTGAAGATCGCCAAACAGAACTCCGTCAGCGCCGCGGCAGATTCGGCACTCACGCCAGCAGGCAAATGATCCGGGACCGCCAACTCCGTGGCCGGCCGTTTTGTGGCCTCCAGCCGCTCGGTCTCCGCTCGCAAAAAGCCCAGTGCAGTCTGCATCTCATCCGCCTGCGGCGAACGTCCCAGGGTCAACTGATAGGCCAACGTAACCTGACCAGCTCGTTCGTTTGGCGAGTGACGCAGTAGCGATCCACACAGATCCCGAGCTGCCGCCAGCGACACTTCCGAATTCAACAAAATCAACGCCTGCGGAGCGATCGTCGACTGATTTCGCCGCGGGCAACTGGCATTAGAATCGGGCCGGTCGAATGCTTCAAATAACGGATAACGCAGATTGCGGCGCACGAATAAGTAGACGCTTCGCCGACGATGCTCCGTGACATCCGGCGTCACCGGCCACTGATTCTTCAGTAACGTCGCCACCATTTCTGCTGGCAACGGGGGCCGAATCCCGGGCCCGCCGCGCCGAGCACTCAATTCACCCGCGGCCGCCAGCATGCTGTCCCGGATCGCCTCGCCCTCCAATCGCAAGCGTGACATGCGGCTCAACAACTTGTTTTGCGGATCAAGAGCCCGAGCTTCCAGCCACGCCGCCTTGGCGTCGTCACGCAACGGGGCAGACCACTCGGATGAATCGGGGCGGCTCGCCTGCTGATACGTCGCTGAAATCAGCAACAGCTTGTGCAACCACTTGAGACTCCAACCATGACGCGGAAATTCTCGAGCCAGCCAGTCCAGCAACTCAGGATGCGTGGGACTGACTCCCATCGTCCCGAAGTCGCTCGAGGACCTCACCAAACCTTCACCGAAATGGTATTGCCAGACCCGATTCACGATGACACGGCAAGCCAGGGAATTCTCGGGCTGCGTCAACCAATGGGCCAATGCCAGCCGAGGATTTGCCTGCGGGGCAGGGCCCTGATCAGACGCCGCCGAAGTCCGCAATACCCGCGGCCAGCCCGGGGACAACTCCGCTCCCAACCGACGAAAATCGCCGCGAATCGCGAGACGACAGGGTTTCGGTGCCCCTTCCCGCAGGACGCGTCCCGCAGGCAATTCGGGAAGTTTCGGCAGCAGATCGCGTTGCCGAGACAACTCCTGATGTTGCCGGCGTTCTTCCTCCGTCAGAGCGGCCAGCAACTCCTTCGCACTGGGCTGCAGGTCCGGGTTCTTGTCCCGCAGCCGCTGCTTCGCGGCATCCATCAATCCCGTCAGCCGGGGCTCAAGTTCTCGACTCGCTGCCCCGCGCTCCTGCTCTCGGGCGGCAAATTCCGCCTGTTCGGCAGCGGTGGGAATGGGATGATCTTTGAAGATTTCACCCGCTTCAAAACAGGCCCGCAGTCGATAGAAATCAGCCTGACTGAGCGGATCATATTTGTGATCATGGCACTGAGCACACCCGACTTGCAGTCCCAGAAACACGGCTCCCACGGTTGAAGTCATCTCATTCAACACCGTGTGGCGGCGTTCATCCTGATTATTGATATCAGGCATATCGGGCCCGCACAGCAGCCAGCCAGTCGCCACCGTTGCCGACGGGTCACCGGGATGAATCAGATCACCCGCCAACTGCAAGCGAACGAATTCGTCATACGGAAGATCTCGATTCAAGGCATCGACAACCCAGTCCCGAAATCGCCAGGCATTCGGTCGGACGAGATCATGTTCATACCCGTCAGTCTCAGCAAACCGCGCCAGATCGAGCCAATGCTGAGCCCACCGCTCACCATACGCAGGCGAGGCCAACAGTCGATCAATCAACCGCTCGCAAGCATCGGGCGTAGAGTTGGCCAGGAAGTCCGCCTGCTCGTCAGGAGTCGGCGGCAAACCGGTGAGATCAAACGTAACGCGCCGCAGATAGGTCAATCGATCCGCGGGAGGCATTGGGCGGAGCTTCGCGGCTTCCAAGCGGGAAAGAATAAACCGATCAACAGGATTGACCGGCCAGGCCATATCCCGAACTGCAGGGACTTCACTATCGAGCAACGGTCGGAAAGCCCAATGTGTACGGTCGCTCGCAGAGATTTCCGGCTCGACGATGGGTTCGACCGGAATGGTCTCCTCACCGCGGACAAACCCCATGCCAAGCCCAAGCAGGCCAACAGAAAACATCAGCGGCCACCGAGCATCGCAAGCTGAGCGTCTGGCCGTCATGGGAAATCCTTCGGTGACATCACACGCAACTTTGGACTGCGGTGATTCATCACCGCTTTCAATTTCAGGTTGAGGTACCAAGTCAGCTGCGGGTTGAGCACAAGCTGCGACTTATCAGTCTATCAACATCCCACCAGAAAGCGGTGCTGAATCACCGCAGTCCAAATTTATCCCAACTCCGCCCCCGAACTGATCTGAAACAGGCTCGCATTCTCAACAACGGTTTCCCCGCGATACATCCGCAACAACGTCCGCTGCACGGTCAATCCGGCCTGCTCCACAACGGCATTGAGATCTGGTCGATCAACCGGAATATCGATGATGACTGGCTGCCCCCGAGAAGCCACGAGCTCCCTCTCCAACAACATCCGGCATTCCCCACGCGATCCGATACCCGGTCCAATCTGGGTTGAGATCCGTCCCGGTCGCCGAGTCAAAAAACTCGCAACTCGCCCCGCGGTCCTGACGATGGCTGGTGGAGACTCGGCGAACAATCGCTGCAACAATTTTTTTCGGTTCGTACAGATGGCCCGTCGATCAAGTTCGAAGAGCGGTTCGTAATCGGCGGCCAGCGTCTCAACTTCAACTTGTGGCATCGACGAATTAACGACCGAACTCGTTGGGATACCACCCCACCGCGACAGCTCAAACTGCGGCTGAAAGCCGAGTCGCTCATAAACGGGCCGGCCCAGCGGTGTCGCATCCAGCCGCACAGTCCGCACGCCCATGTCATCCGCGTATTTCAGTCCGGTCTGCACCAGCCGGCGGCCGATCCCCCGCTCGCGAAATCCCGTGTCCACCAACACCAACGCTAACCACGCGATTCCATCGAAGGTACAGCAGACCGTCGTCCCAACCAGCGTCCCCTCGACCTCAGCCACCAGGCAGCCATTCGGTTCCATCTCGAGCATCCGCAACCAATCGGCAGGCGTTTGATTCCAACCCGCCTGAACCGTCAGTTGCAGTGCCAACGGCACGTCTGAACGTGTCATTCGACGAATGTGAAACTGGCTGTCAGGAAGTGGAGTTGGCATGTTGAATCGGCCGGTGTCGTCGTTGGTACTTGATCCACGGTGACGATTGCTATGATTGATAGTCGTTGTATTCTGTCTGAATCCACCACTTCAGGACAACTCCACAGCTTGGCCAATCTTGAATTACCATTCGCCGCAGCGATGCCCGAACTCCCCGACCTAACCGCCGCGCTCCGGTTGCTCGTGGAACAGATTCCTCCAGGCCGGGTCGCTACGTACGGCCAGCTCGCCGAGGCCTTGGGCAGTTCGCACGCAGCCAAATGGGTTGCCAGTTGGCTCATCGAAGAGCCGCCCACGCCCCGCTGTCGCACGCATCGTGTCGTACGCGCCGATGGATCGCTGGGCGACTATAAGGCCCGCTCAGCAGCGGATCAGACGGCCTTGCTGGAAGCGGACGGAATTGCGGTTGTCTCTGGCAAAGTCGATCTCAGTCACTATGGTGTCGAGAAATTCCATTCCAACGCTCCTCTACAGTCGCTGGCCGACTGGCAAACAACTGTCTCAGAACAAGTCTCTCTGGTACTTCCAGCAGCGATCCGCGATCAACTCGACGGCACTATTGCGGGTGGCGAGTTGGATCATCTAGTGGGCGGGGTCGATGTCTCGTATACCACAACGACACGAGCTATCGCGGCGTATGCCCTGGTCGACATCAACACCGGTGAATTGGTCTGGTCCGCTACACATGAGCAAGAGTTACGTTTCCCCTACATCTCAGGGTTCCTGGCATTCCGCGAGATCCCCATCATCCTGCCACTATTAGAGACCGTCAAATCCGCCGGCAAGCTTGCACAGATTCTCTTCGTCGATGGGCATGGAACACTACACCGGCGGAAGATGGGAATCGCCACGCACCTGGGAATTGTCACTGGACTCTCAACGATTGGAGTCGGCAAAACCTTGCCCCTCGGCCAGGTCGACATGGAGGACGTTGAACCGGGCAAGACACGCCCCATCATCCACGAAGGCGAAGTCGTCGGAACCGCACTCCGTCCTTTTACGAGCAAGAAGCCGTTGTATTTCTCACCCGGCCATCGCATGGATCTGGCCACGGCCACCGAACTGGTCTGCAGACTCAATCAGACTCATCGCCTGCCCGATCCCACCTTCTGGGCCGACCGCCTCAGCCGAGACGCCGCGAAACTGATTCAACCGAAAGAGGAATAACTTGAGACGAGGGGTCGGGTCTACGATTTTTCGAAATTGGCGGCCCTCGATCACTGAAAGCCAGACAGACGTCGATCCGTCAATTTCCAAAAATCGTGGCCCCGACCCCGGCATGTACCAACACAGACTGAATATACAAGAAGAAGAGTTTAGAACACTAATCTTCGCTAATCCACACTAATCAAGACAAGAACAAAGGAGTTCAAGGGCGATACTCGATGCATTCTTGATTAGTGGAGATTAGCGAAGATTAGTGTTCCAAAAAAACATCTCTCCAAGTAACTCAGGGGTCGGGGCCACGATTTTTGGAAATTGGCGGATCGGGCGCTCTTCATGTACCACGAGTCCAATACCGCCAATTTCGAAAATCGTACACCCGATCTCGCGCTATAGACGAAGGCTTCCATGCAGATCGATCGACTCGACCACCTGGTCCTCACCGTTCAAGACATCGACACCACCTGCGACTTCTACCAGCGAGTTCTGAGCATGCAGGTCGTCACGTTTGGGGCGGGGCGTCGGGCACTGGCGTTCGGTCAGAGCAAAATCAACCTGCACCAAGCGGGCCAGGAATTCGAACCCAAAGCCCAACGGCCAACGCCAGGCTCGGCCGATCTGTGCTTCATTTCCAGCACGCCGCTGGCGGCAGTCATCGCCCACATCCAATCGTGCCACATCGCGATCCTGGAAGGCCCGGTCCGCAGAACGGGCGCTCTCGGTCCCATCGAGTCGATCTACTTTCGCGACCCTGATCTGAATTTGATTGAGGTCTCGAACTACGTCGCAGTCCAAACGCCTGTCTGAGGTTGCATCCCCGCTCGATTCGGAGTTCAATCCATAACTGTTGATAAGTTCGACCGATCTTGGAAAACGCCGACTGCGAGGGTCTCGTGAATCGCTTCAAAAATACGTGGTATGCAGTGCTGCTTGTCATTTGCAGTGGATTGCAGTGGGGATGTGCCAACGCCGAAGACGCCGCCAAGGCCGCCGATCAGAAACCAGCGACTCCGGAACCGGCAGCCCGCGCCCAAGTTGATGCCCCGGCCGAACTGACTGAACCGGTAGTGGTAAAC
This sequence comes from Planctomycetaceae bacterium, assembly GCA_021732415.1. GTDB lineage: Bacteria > Planctomycetota > Planctomycetia > Planctomycetales > Planctomycetaceae > JAKFVC01. The sequence continues at coordinate 54,425 of JAKFVC010000050.1, read as the reverse complement.
ACCGCGGCCCCGAAAGTCGCCGAAGCCACGCGTCAAGGTGAAGACTGGCCCAAGTTCCTCGGTCCGCGCGACGACGGCACCTCCACCGAAACGGGATTACTCGCCAAGTGGCCGGAGAAAGGCCCGCCAGTGGTCTGGGAAAAGGCCGTCGGCACCGGTTACAGCGCCCCCTCGGTGCGCGGAAACCGACTTGTCGTCCATCACCGCGTCCGCAATGAAGAGATCGTCGATTGCCTCACGGCCGACACTGGTAAAGCGATCTGGACCCACGCCTACGACAGCAACTTCTCGGACCCCTATGGCTACAACAACGGCCCGCGCTGCAGCCCGTTATTGACCGCCGACCGCTGCTACACCTTTGGCGCCGAGGGCAAGCTGCTGTGCCTCAACATTGAAACCGGCAAGCAGATCTGGTTGCGAGACACCGCAGCCGACTGGAAGATCCCCGACGCGTTTTTTGGCGTGGGCAGCACGCCCATTCTGCATGGCAAATTGCTGATTGTCATGGTTGGTGGCAAACCCAATGCGGGTGTCGTCGCCTTCGACGCCGACACTGGAAAAACGGTCTGGCAGAACGTCGACAAGAAGACTTGGACTTCACCCGACGGCTCGCAACTCGACGACAAGCTGGCCAGCTATTCTTCTCTCATCGCGGCAAAGATCCACGGTCACGACCATGTCTTCTCCCTGATGCGAGACGGCCTGGTGTCACTGAACCCCACCGATGGCGAAATCCGGTTCAGCTACTTCTTCCGCTCGGATTCCTTCGAATCGGTCAACGCGGCCCGGCCGGTCATCATCGGCGACGAGGTCCTGCTTTCGGCGGCCTATAAGGCGGGCGCCGCATTGTTGAAGATCAAGCCAGACGGCAAAGGGGCCGTCGAGATCTGGAAGAGCCGCAACTTGCAGACGCACTGGTCCACGACCATTCATCACGCCGGGTATCTCTACGGCTTCAGCGGCCGTCACGAAGGCGAAGCGAAGTTCCGCTGCATCGATCTGAAAACGGGAGACATCGTCTGGGAAACCGACGGCCTGCCCGCGAACCTGCCGGAGGACCCCAACGACGTCGAAGCCAACTCGTCACGCTATTACGGACGCGGCTCAGCCATCATGGCCGAAGGCAAATTCATCGTCCTCGGCGAACGCGGTCTCCTTGCACTGGTCGAAGTCAATCCGAAGGAATTCAAAGAGATCTCCCGCATCAAATTCCCCGGCATGAAATACCCCAGCTGGGCCGCCCCGGTCCTGTCGCGGAAACGACTGTACTTGCGGTGCGAAGACCACATGATGTGTTTGGATCTGGCAGCGCAGAAGTAACAGATGAGACGCTCTTGCCAAAAACAAAATACATTTTGAACAGAAGATCACAAAGGACACGAAGGGATGCGAAGATAAAGAATAGTCGACTTTGATGGTCGGCTAATAGATTTAGGATTTCGACAACTTGTTTTCGGTTTTACATCTGCTCATCACGAGACGAGATCATGCATCCAAAATTCGCCGATGCGGACCGCTTGAGTCGAGAAGCGATCGGTGCGGCAATCGAAGTTCATCGAATTCTTGGGCCCGGGTTGCTGGAAACCATATACGAAAAGTGCTTGATTCGTGAATTTGAACTCCGCGGAATTCCGGTTCTGACACAACAGCAGGTCGAGATCGAATACAAAGGGTCGACTTTCACTGAGCCTTTAAAGTTCGACCTACTTGTTGACGGAGTTCTTCTCTTGGAAATAAAGGCTGTAGAAAAGGTACTTCCAGTCCACAAGGCTCAATTATTGAGTTACATGAAATTGCTGAATGTTCCACTGGGTTTGGTCTTGAACTTTCATGAAATGAAACTCGTGGACGGAATTTCGCGCATGGTGCTACAAGACCCGAAAGGCAATTAACGGACAGTAATTCCGACAGACCATCAATATCCACTAACCCTCCTCTTTCTTCCTTCGTGTCCTTCGTGAGCTTCTGTAAAAATGCATTTGAAAAGAAGCTCACGAAGGACACGAAGTTCAAGAATGTAAATCGAATGCCGTCCGCAATTGAGTTGCGGCCATTCGGTGTTTCACATACCCTGCAAATTGATCGTCCAAACTCAATCTCGATTGTCTTCTGGGGAGTCTGACTTCGATGCCCAAGGTTGCTTGTACTGCGCTCAATACCGATGAAGGCCCGCATCTCGAAATCTTCAGCCGCGCGGGATTTGACGTTGTCCTCCCGCCGGTGGGCACGAATATGTTCAACGAAGATCATCTGATCTCCGTCCTGCAGGATTGTGACGCCGTCGTCGCTGGATCCGAACCTTACACTCGTCGAGTCATCTCATCGCTCCCCAAGCTGCGCGTCATCGCCCGCCGTGGAGTCGGTTTTGATGCGGTCGATTTGGCGGCTGCAGACGATCACAACATCGCCGTCGCCACGACCCCCGGTGTTCTCGACGAATCGGTCGCCGAACACACCATTGCCATGTTGTTGGCCTGTGCTCGAGGCTTCCCAGCGCTGGATCATCAAGTACGCGAAGGGCGTTGGAAGCGCGTCGCGTTTCCGCGTGCTGCCGGCAAGACTTTGGGGATCGTGGGTCTCGGCCGCATCGGCCAGGCTGTCGTCCCGAAGGCGGTCGGGTTGGGCATAAAAGTGATCGCCTACGATCTCTATCCGAACACCGCTTTCGCCGAAAAATGGAACATCGAATACGTCTCGCTGGACGAACTCTGGGCGCGCAGCGAGTTCATCTCTCTGCACTTGGCGATGTCCCCCGAGACCTTCAATTTGATCAACAAAACGACCATCGCGAAGATGAAGAAGGGCGCAATCATCATCAACACCGGCCGCGGTCAGTTGATCAACGAAGACGACCTGTGCGAAGCGCTGCAATCGGGCCAACTGGCCGCGGCCGGCCTCGATGTGTTCCACAAGGAACCATTGCCCACAACCAGCCCCCTGTTGAAGCTGGAAAACATTCTGCTCAGTGGTCACGTGGCGGGCCTCGATCAGGAAAGCAACTACGACATCGCCGTTCGTTTTGCCGAGACCATCGTGACCCTGTCAAAGGGCGGCTGGCCGGCGGAGTGTATTCGTAACTTGAAGGGTCGGACCGACTGGAAGTGGTAACGTGTCGTGGGACGGGTCTCCAGGCCCGTCCGTCCCCCTCCTCTCCGTGTTCTCCGTGTCTCCGTGGTGCAAAGAGACAGAATATTCACCACGGAGACACGGAGAACACGGAGAGGAAATTAGGACTTTCATTCGTGGTCCAACCGCGTCCAATCAGCAAGGGACGGACGGGCCTGGAGACCCGTCCCACGGCGACTTCGCTCTCTCAAAGGCCCTCCCCACGTGTCGACTGAAAAGACCGAAGCGCTCGTCATCCGCCTCGCCGACTGGAGCGAAAGCAGCAAGGTCGTCACGCTCTTTTCCAGCGACTTCGGCAAGCTGGCCGCCGTCGCCAAAGGGGCCAAACGCCTCAAGAGTGCCTTCGAGTCTGCTCTTGACCTGTTAACGATTTGCAATATAGTCCTCATCCGTAAGTCGAGCGGAGGTCTCGATATCCTCACTGAGGCGAAACTTCAGAAGCGATTTACGGCCAGACACGGAAGTTTGGAGAGTCTTTACGCGGGGTATTACCTCGCGGAATTGCTCGACAGCCTGACGGAACTGGATGATCCCCATCCCGATTTGTATTCCGAAGCATTGAAATCGCTGGACCGATTCGCAGGCGACGGGCCGCTGGAACTGGCCGTGTTGCGATGGGAATTGGTCCTGCTGGAAGAAATAGGACAATTGCCGATGTTGGAAGGCTGCGCCGATTGTGGCCGGCCGGTGGCTCCCGATATCTGGTTTGATTTTAGCGTCGGACATGGAGGTCTGATTTGCCCCGATTGCCACCCCGAGGCTGATCACGCCCGCCATATCCAACCCGGAACTCTCGCGATCTTGAATCAACTGCTGACGGGACAAGAAGCGGCCTGGCAACGCCTGGTTGTTTCCGCTCCGCAGCAACGAGAACTCCGGCGAATCATGACACCCACAATTTGCCACGTCCTCGGTAAACGGCCCAAGATGATGGGCTACCTGAAGTTTATGAACCCGTAGCATCGGGATGGCTCAGCAGTCTGTGTGATATCAAATTAGTATGAGGGTATGAGTGTGCGAGAGTAACGGAGTATGAGCTGGATCTGACTGTGATTGCATAGTCCTCACCCTCATACACTCCATCCCTCATACTCTCACACTGCACAAGCCGTCCAATCGACATCAGTCTCAATAACCCCGTCGCAGCCGTCACTTCACCCGAAGGAAACCCGACGCATGGATGCGTCGCTACAATCCCCTCGCGATCCCTTTCCGGTACGACTCATCACGTGCGTGGCGTTAGTCTGCGCGCTGAGTTGGATTACCGGGTGCTCTTCCATGGGGGGCCGGAATTCCCGGGAAACGGTCAGCGAAGACCGCTTCTTCAAGAATCCTCTCGCCAAGCGTAAGGCCCGCGAAATCGTCGATCCAGACGCCGGATTCGCCGAATACGATCTGGCCATGGCGAAGTTCGAGAAAAAAGAATACGCGGTCGCGGCCAAGGAATTTAAGGCCATCGCCAAGAAATTCTACGACTACCCCGTCGAAGAAGATGCCATGTATATGGTGGCGGAATGCTACTATGCCGATCAACGCTACGCGTGGGCTCAGGACGAATACGATGGGCTGATCAAGAAGTTCCCGTCCAGCCGCTATCTCGAAAAGACCACCAAGCGGTTATACACCATCGCCGTGATCTGGTTGAATGGCGACGGCACGGCCAAGTCCGATGAACTGATCCAGGTGAGTGCTACCGATGTCAAAGAACCGGAGAAGGTGAACCGGAAGCCGATTCCGCATGCGCTGCCTCTGGTCCCCAACTTCTTTGACAAGACTCGCCCGGCGTTCGACACACCCGGCAATGCCCGCAAGGCCCTGAAGTCAGTCTGGCTACACGATCCGCTGGGCCCGCTGGCCGATGACGCATTGATGATGACGGCCGTCTATCACATCCGCAAAGGTCAGTTGCGCGACGCCGATCACTACCTCGATGTTCTACGCCGAGAATATCCCAAAAGTGAGCACACCCAGACCGCGTTCGTGGTCGGTTCGACAATCAAACAGGCTTCCTACCAGGGGCCCCGCTATGACGGCCGGGACCTCGTCGATGCGGACGATTTGATTCACAGCACGCTCAATCTGTTCCCCAACATTCCAGAAAAAGAAGCGCTGCAAGCCGACCTCGTCAAAATCAAAGACCGTGGCGCCGAACGCAACTGGTCCCGCGCCGAGTACTACCGACACCGTCAGAAACCGCAGGGTGAAGCAATCTACCTCGAGTCCATCCTGAAGGACTTCCCGGACAGTTCGTTCGCCGAACGGGCCGCGAAACGCCTGCAGGAATTGGGTCCGAAGTACTACTCGGGAATGCTGGAACACTATCCCGACGAGAAATCGCTGGATGCCCCCAAGTCTCCCAAGGCCGCCCCCCAGACTCCAGCGAAGGGCAAAACACCCGCCGCTGAGACCCCACCCGCCGGACCGCAATTCCCGCGCAAGCAGGACAAGAAAACGACGCCACCAGCGAAGATCCCCGCAGAAGAGGAACTGCCCGCCACGGAGCCCAAATCGGACGACCGCAACTATGAAGAACCCAGCGACAGCTACGAAGAGCTGCCGCCGGCCAAGGGTAAAGTCGATCCACCGGAACTCGTGAATGATCCGTCCGAAGAAGAAATCGAGCGGACGAAGTTCGATTCGCCAGCACGAGCAAAACCGTAACGTAGCCGGACTCTCCAGAGTCGGGCGAAATGCAGCGACAAGTGCAGGCAGCCGTTTGAGAAACACCATGGGGCACCGATCGCGAATTCCCGAGTCACTACCAGCGCCGCCAAGTCGCCTGGCAACTCGGTCGAATCGCGTCCGCATCCTGCTGTTCTGCCTGTCTCTCCTCATGACCGGCTGCGGCTACCGCATGGGCAACGGCTTCGAACCCGAGATCCAATCGGTCTACGTGCCGATCTTCAAATCTCAATCGGATCGCCGCGGCCTTGAGTTTCAACTCACGGAAGCCGTCCAAAAAGAGATCCAACTGCGAACCCCCTTTCGCGTCGTCGACCAGCCCGCAGCCGACACGCAGTTGATCGGCAAGATCGTCAACACCCGTAAGCGGGTCCTCGGCGAAACGAAAAACGACGACCCCCGCGAACTGCAAATGTCGCTGACAGTCGAAGTCCGCTGGGAGAATCTCAAGACCGGCGAAGTCCTGGCCGAAAAGCGAGTCCCCATTTCGCAAAGCGAGATCCAGCTCATCCAAAACGCAGAATTCGCCCCGGAAGTCGGCCAATCACTGGCAACCGCCTACCAACAAGTCATGGACCGCATGGCCAGAGAAATCGTCGATCTAATGGAAGCCCCAACATTATGAAAGTCTGATGGTATCGTGGGACGGGTCTCCAGGCCCGTCCGTCCCCCTTCAATACAACTCAATACGCCCAGAACCCAAACCACAAACGAACTAGAGTTAAGGGACAAAAAACGACCAGAATTAGGACCACGAATAACACCAATCACACGAATAAAAACACAGAATATTTTGAACGCGAGGATGTTAAAAGTCTTCTATTCGTGTCATTGGTGTGATTCGTGGTCAACCTAAGTTGAGTTAGCAGAGGACGGACGGGCCTGGAGACCCGTCCCACGATACATCGCTCTTCCAATAAGCAATTCATCATGTGGCGCAACCTCCGATATCGCGGCGAATACCTGGTCTTCCGGATGCTCCTCTGCGTCTGGCAGATCCTCCCCCCGCGCGGCTGTGCTCGCCTGGCCAAAAACCTCGCCTGGGTGATCTGCAATCTTTTGCCCCGCAAGCTAACCCGCTATCAAGTCGCCCACGACAATCTGCGACAAGCCTTCTCCGAAAAAAACGAGGCTGAAATCGACCAGACCATCCACGACATGTGGGTCCACCTCTTCCGATTGCTATCGGAAATCGCTCACTTACCCCGCAAGCTCCATCTACACAACACGTACGACGTCATCCAATTCCACAACCGACCGGACGCCGTCCGCGCCCTCCTCTCCAACCGCCCGGTCCTGCTATTGAGCGGCCATTACGGCAACTGGGAAATGGCGATCTCGGTCTTCGGCCTCTTCGGCTTCCAGATGGGAGTCGTCGCGCGAGAACTCGACAACCCCTATCTCCAGAACTGGTTCGCTCGCTTCCGTCAGCAGACCGGACACCAACTGATCGCCAAGAAAAACTGCTTCGACGACATGCTGGAATTGTTAGAGCAGGGGGGCCGCTTCGCTTTGCTGGGCGATCAAGACGCCGGCCGCGGCGGGATCTTCGTCGAATTCTTCGGCAAGCCAGCCTCGACCCTGAAAACGATCGCCCTGCTGGCCCAACAATACAACGCCCTGATCTGCGTCGGCTGCTCCCGCCGGCTACCCGAACGTGGAGAGTACTGGGAACGCTTCGAGCTCGCTGTCGAAGAAGTCATCGACCCGCAACAACTCGACACCGACAACCCGATCCTCGAGATCACGCAAAAGTACACAGCCGCCCTCGAACGAGCCGTCCGCCGGGCCCCAGAACAATACTTCTGGCTCCACAAACGCTGGAAGACAGCCCCCGGCGACCGCGAAGCCCGCCGCCTGGCTCGCAAGAAAGCGGCCTAACCAACGTCGCTTGACTCTCCAGAGTCGAGCGAACCCAGCTGAGAATTCCCGCGCCTTCTTTGAACTCTTCGACTTCTTTGAACCTCTACCGTCCACTTGCGTACCCAAAGACGAAAAGGAGACGGCCGGGGCGGCCATCCTACAGCCACCTTCACTCACGCCTTCGCCGAACTCTTTGACTTCTTTGAACTCTTTATGCCCGTAGGATGGCCGCCCCGGCCGTCTCCTTTTTGGTTCGAGCAGCCAGAACCCGTCGTCTTTGACCCCTTCGACCTCTGTGAGCTCTTCGACTTCTTCGACTTCTTTGAATTCTTCAACTTCTTTGAACTTTTGCACAGTAACCATGGTCGCTTATTCGACCAAACTGGCAGGCAGGAAGCCTATCCTGCGACGAAGAGACGGCCGGGGCGGCCATCCTACAGGCACTTCAAACTCGCGACTTGTTTGAATTCTTTGAATTCTTTGATTTCTTTGAACCGGTGTATATCGCATGCCCTCAAGTCAGGACCGAAGAGGATTTGGGGAACACTGATCTACGCTAATCAACACTAACTAGAGACAATAAGTCTTAGACTGCAAGTCAACTCGACGTTCAATTCCAAGATTCTTGATCTGTATTCATTAGCGAAGATCAGTGTTCCAAATTCTTCATCTTTAACATCCACTCCAGGTTGTCGTTTCTCCGTTTGAGGCAACTCACAATACTCCCGACTCCTTTGAACTCTTTGACTTCTTTGTACAATTGCACAGATTCTCCGCTTCGCCAATTCGCTGCCTGTTTTAATTCGCTGCCGAATTACTTCATCCAGCACCACGTCAGCGCGCGACACCCCAACAACTTCTAACATGTCCCCGCCGGAACCCCGAATTCGGAACGCGGCGAAACTCCAGAATGAAGTCGATCGACAGACGTCGGAACTCAACGGAAAACTGGAATTTTCAGGCAGTTGAGGAATATCTCGAACCCTGATGTGCGCCCTCGAACTTACCGCCACGCGCAGGGCAGTTGAGGAAGTCGGCCGAGCGGAGCAGGGGCGGGTCGGGGCTGGCGAAAACTGGGTCTTGACCAGGTCTAATGTTCTTCCGATTTTTGCTGCAAAGCGATCGGTGATTTTCAGCCCCAAAGGGGCGAGCTAGGCCAGCCCAGGGCAACGCCCTGGGTAAACTCGCAAGAGAATATTCAAAGCCCTGAAGGGGCGTACTAGCACAGCACTAGTACGCCCCTTCAGGGCTTCTACTCTATAAATCGACCTGCAACCCAGGGCGATGCCCTGGGCTGGCCTAGTTTGCCCCGTTGGGGCTTAGGGGCGCGCTAGTGCGCGAAACAAAACAGGCAAAAATGCCCAACTCCTTTTTCGCTGTCCACACTCAAATTTCCCCGTCCCATGTCGGGTCTGACTCACGCCGATTTCGACAATGGAATCAACTTGGGAATCGGCACCTTCAATCCCACCACGCCGCCATACTGAGCCTGCAGTTGCGTGAATGGAATCTCCAAGAACGCATACAGCTCACGGGGCGGTCGCTTCTTCAGATACACGTCGACCAGCTCACCCATGCACTCGTCGTACTCTTTTTGACTGTGCGAATGTGCGTGGTAACGGCCGCCGAAACGGCGAATGTCTCCGTTGAATTCCGGGCTGATATGGAATAGCTCGTGAATTACGGTGATCAGCTTCTCGCGGAAGCTGTGATCAAAGAACCGCGGTAAGTAGAACGTCAGGATATACAGCAGCTCCTGCTGCCCGTGATAGAGACGCGGCACAGCCCATTGCTTGCCGTAACGTTCTGTGGTGAGAGAACCGTCCTCGAACCGTAACGGTGTCAGCTTGGCCTGAATGCCATAGGTGACGCGACGGCGGGCTTGGGCGAACGTGACTGCGACTTCGGGCATGCGAACATGCCGCAGATCGGGCAGACGTTGAGTGATGTCATCGCAGAGGCGATACATCGCGGTACTGAAATCAAACGGCGTCCGTGAGGCACCCATGTTGTGAAGGAATCCTTTCTTCAACAACGCTACGCATCTCGACGCCGTGCGGGTGAACCACTCTCTGAGTGGTCACCCTGATCTATCCTGCACCGGAATTCGTCAGAACACCGGCCTGAAGTCTGGGCAACTTCAGCAACTAAGCGCTGGCGGTACCTTCCGCAGCAGCGGGCGCCTTCGATGCAGTGACCTGCAATGAATCTGTCTTCTTAGCACGCACTCGCTTCACGCGATCATTCTGACCAACAAACTCCAGGATGGCATGCCGAGTCGCATCGCCAATCCGAAACTTCGCCAACTTCAGGATGCGGGTATAGCCGCCCTGACGATCAGCAAACCGCTCAACCAAGTCACTGAAGAGAATCTCCACAGCGACGATATCTCGCAGAGCCGCAAACGCACGACGGCGAGCTTCAATTCCGGGAGCACGGGCCTGGGCCCACTTCGACCAGGTGGGTGACTCACGCCACGCCTTCCACTCAGCCGTGTCCTTCGCGGCCTTCGTGGCATACTGCTCAGCAGCCTTCTCGGTCAGCACACCCTTCTTGGCGAGGGTGATCAGCTTCTCGACGAACGGGCGAATTTCCTTGGCCTTGGGCACCGTGGTGGTGATCCGGCCGGGAACTTCGGGATTGTTTTCCGCGCCTTCTTCACTACGCAGCGTCTTGATCAGACTGGCTGCCATGTTGCGGAACATCGCCTTACGGTGTGACGCAGTCCGGTTCAACGTCCGGCCGGCAATTTTGTGACGCATGGCTGATCTACTATCTCGCTTTTAAGGGCTCGCTCTAAAGGCTGCTATATCCAAACGTCACAGAAACCGCTGTCAAATGGTCATCGCCAGCAACACGCTGGCGATGACGATCGAATATCTTCTGAGACGTAGCTTAACTCGTCCAAAACACTTCTCAAATACTACTTTGCGGCACTGCTGCCCGATTGAGGAGCCACTCGCATCCCGAGTCGCAAACCAATCGCCTGCAGCCGCTCTTTGACTTCCAACAAGGTTGTTTCGCCGAAATTGCGAACTTGCAACAATTGCTCGTCGCTGCGGCGGACCAGGTCGCGAACCGTGTTGATCCCCTCGGATTCCAGACAGTTCGTAGCACGGACCGACAAATTCAGTTCGGCCAGGCTCTGGTTCAGCTTCTCTTCCAATTCCAAGTCAACCGGCGAGTAGCCAGTTGCTTCCATCAGACCCTTGAGACCTTGTTCTGGCGGCAATTCCGGGCCCGGTTCACGATAGGTCACGAACGGGGTCAGGTGCTTACGCAGAATCTTGGCCGATTCGACCAACGCCATATCCGGCGTAATCGTCCCGTTGGTCCAGATCTCCAACGTCAGCTTGTCGTAGTTCGTACGCTGACCGACGCGGGTATCTTCAATCTTGTAGCGGACGCGGGTGACCGGCGAGTAAATCGCATCGACCGGAATCACACCGACTTCGTGGTCAGCCTTGTAGTGCTCGCTGACCGGCAGGTAACCGCGGCCATTTTCCACCGTCAACTCGACGAGGAACGGCACGTCGTCAGTCATCGTCGCGATCACGAGATCCTTGTTGATGATCTCAACCTGATCGTCGGTGATGATGTCCGCACCCGTGACCACACCACGTTCGTGGCGATCAATCCGAATCGTCTTCGCCGAAGCACTGTGATTCTTCACAACCAGCGACTTGATATTCAGGATGACGTCGGTGACGTCTTCCACAATACCGGGGATCGTGGTGAATTCGTGCTGCACACCCTGCATCTTCACGCGGGTGATCGAGCTGCCTTCCAGGCTGGAGAGCAGAATTCGGCGCAAGCTGTTACCAATCGTCGCACCGAAACCGCGTTCGAACGGCTCGGCAACGAACTTGCCGTAAGTCGGTGTCAGCGTGGCCAACTCCGGAATCAACCGGCTCGGCAACTCCAATCCCCGCCAACGAATACGCATCTGTGTTTCCCCCAATGTTTTCGAATTCGACTGTTGTCAGTCGAGTAAGGGCATTTTTCAAGCCCGCATGCACCACTATTCGCGAACGAAATCCAACCGCGACCAATCCCACGGCAGGACCTGTGCGAACAGCGTAGTTTAACGCGAGCAGAGCTCGATGATCAACTGTGCCTGGATCGGCAGAGAACAATCTCCGAATTCCGGCAACCGCAAGACCTTGCCCTCGGGGATTTCACCCGGAATCACTGTCAGAAAATCAGGTGTCGTAACACGAGCTTCTTCCAGGTTTGTTCGCACAGCCCCCAAGCTCTTCGGGCGATTCTTCACCGTCACCGAATCACCAGCCTTCAGCAGGTAGCTGGAAATGGTGACCTTCTTGCCGTTGACGCGAATGTGACCGTGACCCACCAACTGCCGGGCACTGGCTCGCGAGCCCGCAAAACCCAGGCGATGAACGACATTGTCCAAGCGGCGTTCGAGCAAGCTCAGCAACGAGTCACCGGTGTTACCGGTCGACCGCGAAGCGATGTCCAGCATGCGGCGGAACTGTCGCTCGTACAGGCCGTAGTAGCGTTTGAGTTTTTGCTTCTCACGCAGACGCTTGCCGTATTCGGTCGGCTTCGTCTTCTTCTCCCCGTGCATACCGGGAGCATACTCACGTCGCTCGATCGCACACTTCGGCGAATCGCAACGCAAGCTCTTGAGAAACAACTTGACGCCTTCACGGCGGCAGAGGCGGCAGACAGGTCCGGTATAGCGTCCCATGATCTCACTCAGAAAACTCGGGCCGCGCTCGAAAACGCGGCCGGGAAAACGATCTTATTTAACTCGTGCTACTGTTTGTCTAATCCGCTTTAGCGGCAGTGTGAGGGTACCAGAGTAGGGGAGTATGAGGGAGAACACGCTGCCAGAGTCTGGCATCTAATCTCACCCCGTTACTCTCACACACTCATACTCTCACACCCTTCCATCGCGTCCACTTAAGTGAAACCAATCCAATCAACCGGCCTGCAAATCAGACGCGGCGGCGTTTCGGCGGGCGGCAACCATTATGGGGCAACGGAGTCACGTCTTCAATGATCTTGACGATCAGACCTGAACTCTGCAGTCCCGTGATCGCGCTCTCACGGCCCGAACCCGGACCCTTGACCTTGACTTCGATTTCCTTCACGCCGAACTTCGACGCACGTTCGGCACACGTTTCAGCAGCACGTTGTGCGGCGAACGGGGTGCTCTTACGGCTGCCCTTGAAGCCAGACGTACCAGCCGAGGCCCAGCACAAAACGTCGCCATTGACGTCGGTGATCGTGACCAAGGTGTTGTTGAACGTCGCCTTGATATGTGCCACGCCTCGCGACACATTACGACGGATCTTTTTCTTTTTCGCCTTCCCCACAACAACTCTCCCAGAACGGCACTTGTTCTACACGCCGTTCGATTTAACTGAGCACCAGGGCCAGAAATCTGTCTGCCAAATAGTTTTGTCTTGTCTGCTCACACACCAACCGCCGCACCCTAACAGGGGGCCGATTAGCGCATATCCTTGACGCCCTTCTTACCGGCGACCGTCTTACGGACACCCTTCCGAGAGCGAGCATTGGTTCGAGTCCGCTGACCACGCACGGGCAAGCCGCGGCGATGTCGCAACCCACGATAGCACTGAATATCTCGCAAGCGGGCGATATCCTGGGCGATCTTACGGCGTAGCTGACCTTCAGTCAGGTATTCCTTATCGAGCAGGTTCGCAATGCGTGCGACTTCGTCTTCCGTGAGCTCTTTGCCCTTCTTATGGAGATCAATCCCCAGTTGGCGGCAAATCTTGATGGCCGTGGCTTGGCCAACTCCGTACAAGTACGTCAACGAAATGTATGTGGGACGGTCGTTGGGAATGTCCACACCTTGAATACGCGGCATGAGCCCTGGCTCCGATTCCTAGCTGGTCGTTCTATTCTCTTGTAGGTCAGGCTGTGCCTGACTCTTTACGCGTGTCGGACCATCCGTCAGGCACAGCCTGACCTACCCCTCTACGACAACTCAGCCCTGACGCTGCTTGTGGCGTGGGTTGGCTGAACAGATCACGTACACGCGACCCTTGCGACGCACCATCTTACACTTTTCACAGATCCGGCGGACGCTTGCGCGGACTTTCATGTCCCTACCCTTACTTTCTCAACTGATTCGCTATCAGCAGATGACCCCAGAGACTACTTATCGCTCTCGAGCAATCCGCTGTAATTTCGCATCACAATGTGGCTGTCAATTTTCTGGACGACGTCGAGAGCCACTGACACGGCGATCAACAGTCCGGTCCCGCCGAAGAAGCTGGCTACCAGCATATCCACGTTCAGGAATGACGCAATCATCGTCGGGATCACCGCGACGACACTCAGGAACGCGGCACCCACATAGGTGATACGAACCATAACCTTTTCCAGATACTCTGCCGTCCGGCGGCCAGGACGATAACCCGGGATGAAACTGCCGTAATCCTTCAGATTGTTGGCAATGTCTTTCGGGTTGAACGTAATCGCTGTCCAGAAGTAGCAGAAGAAGTAAATCAAACCGATGTAACACATGTTGTACATCACGCCGCGATCCGAACTGAATGCCGATCCCAAGTTCGTCAGGAACGAGCTTCCAGTCCATTGGCCGAGCTTGCTGAACAGCAATACCGGAATCAACAACAGGCTCGATGCAAAAATGATCGGCATCACACCTGACTGATTGACTCGCAATGGTAAAAACTGCTTCTGACCGCCCCAAGTCCGGCGGCCACGCACGTGCTTCGCACTTTGCGTTGGAATCTTCCGCTGTCCCTGCGTAATCGCCACCACGCCTATGATGACGGCGACGAAGAGCATGGACAAAATCAACAGCTTATCGATACCAGCCCCCGATCCCAGTTTGAAACCATCCTTGAGGGCGGGTTTCAACAGTGACTGCAAGGCTTCCGGCATCCGGCACAAGATACCGGCCATGATCAGCAAGCTGATTCCATTGCCGATACCGTATTCATCAATTTGCTCACCAATCCACATCAACAACACGGTCCCGGCCGTCATCGTCAACGCTGCAGCGATGTGGAATCCGAAACTATTGAAATCGTCCAGTATCGGACTCGGCTTCATTGTCCCCGACAAGTACAGCACCCACATATAGCTCTGAGCAAATGCCAGAACCACTGTAGCGTACCGGGTGTATTCGTTAATCTTCTTCCGGCCCGCTTCACCTTCCTTCTGCAACTTCTCCAGCGGCGGATAGACCGTCGCGAAGAGCTGGAAGATAATCGAGGCGGAAATATACGGCATGATGCCCAATCCGAAGATCGTGCTCATACCAATGCTGGCTGCTGAGAACAATTGCACGACTTGCATCGCACGTCCCAGCCCAGATTGATCATTCGCCTGGCTCTCCAGAGCCAACTTCAACTGAGCCTGGTCGATAATCGGCAGGGGAATGTAGTACCCCAGGCGATACACCGCCAGCAAACCGAGAGTCAAGAAAATCTTGTATCTCAGTTCCGGGATGCGGAAGACCGTCAGCAGCTTTTCAATCATCGCGACTTTTCCTGTTCACAGCCTGCCCGATCCGCTGGGCCAACTGTCGCGGGACTCTCCACACCTGCTGTCGAATTCACCACACCAACGACCACCGTTGGACAAAATGGATCAGTCCACATTTCTCACTTATCAACACGCCCCCGTGGCGGACGCTGCTAGCGTCCGCGTATCTACCGACGCCAGCAGCGTCAACCAGGGGCATCCTATGCCAGCAACACTTCCACCGTTCCACCGGCCGCGATGATCTTCTCCGCGGCAGCCTTCGAAAAGCGATGAGCCTTCACGGTCAACGCCTTCGTGATGTCTCCGTCAGCCAAAATCTTGATGACATCGTGCCGACCCTGAACCAGCCGAGTAATCTTCAGCAAGTCGGGATCGACCACGGCACCCGCTTCAAACACGTTTTCAATATCCGACAAGTTCACAATCGCGACGTTGGTCGCGAAGAACTTGTTGTTGAAACCGCGCTTTGCAATACGACGAGCCAAAGGCACCTGACCACCTTCGTGGCTCAGACGACGGGAATTACCCGCGCGGCTACCCGCACCCTTTTCACCGCGACCGGAGGTCCGACCGTGGCCAGAACCAGGACCGCGACCCACGCGTTTCCGCAGGGTATTGGTCTTAATTCCCTTGTGAACGTCATCAAGAATCATGGCAACACCTATTTGTGACTCGTAAGCTTATTCGCATCACGAGCAATTTGCTTAACCGAACGCAGCCAATTGGCCTGTCGAAACTTGCCCCATCAACTAACCGGTTAAATTAACCGAGTTCCACGCCACGCAACCGAGCAATGCTTTCACGAGTCCGCAGCTTCGACAACGCATTCATCGTCGCCTTCACCATATTGAGCGGGTTCGTCGATCCCCGGGCCTTCGTCAGAATGTCATGCACGCCAGCCGATTCCAGGACCGCTCGCACGCTGGCACCGGCGATTACGCCCGTACCGGGAGCAGCAGGAATCAACAGCACGCGTGACGAACCGAAGCGGCCTTCGACCATATGCGGGATCGTCTTGCCGGCGATCGGCACACGAATCGTATTCCGGACCGAAGAACGCACAGCCTTGTCCACAGCCAGGGGAACTTCAATACCCTTGCCGTAGCCGTAGCTGGTCTTGCCCTTTTCGTCGCCCGTTACCACCAGTGCGGTAAAGCTGAAACGTCGACCGCCCTTGACCACGCAAGCGCAACGACGAATCTGGACAACCTTCTCTTTACCATCGGATCGTGCTTCGGATACTGACGCCACGGCTGATTACTCCCCGGTCGTTACCGGTATCTGTGGGGCAGGGTTTTCTGCTGCTCCTGCCACTATTCGTATCTATTAGAATTCCAGACCACCCGCACGAGCTGCATCGGCCAGGGCCGCGATGCGACCATGGTAACGATACTGCCCGCGGTCGAACACGACTTCCTTGACACCCTTCTCGATGGCCCGAGTCGCAATCAGCTTGCCGATCGCTTCCGCGGCGGCCTTGTTGCCACCGTTCGCACCCTCAGCCAACGCCTGCGTCTCGACGGTACTCGCCGAAGCCAGTGTCAGACCGTCTGCATCATTGATGATCTGCGCGTAAATATGTTTGTTGCTGCGAAATACGGTCAATCTGGGGCGCGTCGCCGTGGCGCGAATCCGATTACGGACCCGGAACCGCCGATTCAGGCGCTGCTTACCAATCCGAGCTGACAGTTTCATCTCTTTACCCTAAACCGCTGACGCCATACCAAATGAAATACAATTCAACACGCCCAGCCGACACCGCACATCACAGAGCAGCGATCACAGTGCAGCAATCATCAGCTGCTACCGAAGGCCTTACCGGCCTTACGGCGAACGTACTCGCCGGCGTACCGAATTCCCTTGCCTTTGTAAGGCTCGGGTGGCTTGACTCCGCGAACCACAGCAGCGAACTGACCGACCGCCTGCTTGTCCGCACTCTTCATATTCACGTGTGTCGCATCGGGGATCTCGACGATCACGCCAGCCGGAATCGGCAACTTCACGATATTCGCGAAGCCCACCTGCAACTCAACGTTCTTGCCCTTAATCGCCGCCTGGTAACCGACGCCCTGGATCTCCAACTTCTTTTCGAAGTAGGTCGTGACACCGGTGACCATGTTGTTGACCAAGCTGCGAGTCAAACCGTGCAAGGCACGATTTTGACGCTGGTCATCCGGCCGCGTCACATTCACGTTCCGCGATGCCGCGTCGAATTCGACGGTCATGGCCGGATGATACGCCAACTTCAACTCACCGTTCTTCCCTTTCACAGTGATCTCACCGCCAGCGATTTTGACATCGACTCCGGCGGGCACTGCAATAGGCTTCTTACCGATCCTGGACATAGTCAATCGAACCCAATGTTGGGGATGTCTCCGCCAGCTCGGCTCATTTCTGCAACTCAATCGCAGAACGGCCTGAACCGCGTTTCTCCCTGCCTTAAACCTGTATCTATCTCAAAAGCCCGCAATCCGGCCCATTCGAGCCGGATTATTGTGGCCATTTTACCGGGGCCCTAGTAAACCGTGCACAACACTTCGCCGCCAACCCCTTGAGCCTTCGCTTCGCGATTGCTCAAGAGACCCTTGTTCGTCGACAACACCTTGATACCCAGACCCTGCAACACCACCGGCAGGTTATCCACGGTGCAATAGCTGCGGCGACCAGGCTTGCTGTCACGGCTGATGTGCTGAATGACCCGCTCGCCATTGGGGCCGTACTTCAACACAACTCGCAACGTGGCAGCCGGCTTGCTGTCGATGATTTCATGCTCCCAGATGTAGCCTTCACGCTGCAGCACATTGGCCAGAGCGATCTTCAGCTTGGAGCACGGAATATCCACATAGGGACGCTCAATCGTAATCGCATTGCGAATCCGCGTGAGCATGTCGGCAATCGGATCGGTCATCATAATAAAAACGGCTCGCTCTGGCACTCTACTGTACACACGCGGCTTCAACGCCAGCGTAGTTTGTCTCATCTATTGGGGAAAGGACACGATTATCCCACCCACCAACTCACACAAATATTACCAGCTGGCCTTCTTGACGCCCGGCAACAGCCCGTCGAGGGCCATGTCACGGAAGCACAAGCGGCACAGCGTGAACTTACGGTAAACGGCACGCGGACGACCGCACAAAGCACAACGACGTTCCAGTCGGCTGCTGAATTTGGGCTTCCGCTTCGCTTTTTCGATTTTCGCCTTACTGGCCATGTTTTATTCCCGCATACGCTAAGTTGACTCAAATGAGTCGTCTCACAACCGGAGACACTAGGGGCGAAGACATTTCTATTGGATTGACGCCGCGTTCGTTAACACAAACTGCCGGTGCCTGCTACTCACCGTCGGGTCGCATGGGCAAGCCCATCTCACGTAGCAAGGCCCGCGCATCGCTGTCTTTTTCCGCGGTCGTCACGATGGTGATGTGCATACCCTGCTGATGATGCACCTTGTCAGCATCCACTTCCGGGAACACGAGCAATTCGCTGAGACCCAGTGTGTAGTTACCACGACCGTCGAACGACTTCGAGCTCAAGCCACGGAAGTCGCGAACACGAGGCAGGGCCAGCGACACCAGGCGATCGAAGAATTCATACATCCGGGCGCCACGCAAGGTCACCATGCAGCCAATTTCCTGGCCTTCACGCAGCTTGAAGCCTGAAATTGACTTCTTCGCTTTGGTCACCTGGGGCTTCTGTCCGCCGATCGTCCGCAGATGACCGACAGCTTCTTCCAGACGCTTACGATCTTGAGTTGCCGCACCGACGCCCATATTCAGGACGATCTTGGTCATCCGGGGAATCCCGTGCGGATTCTTCGTACCGAGTTGAGCAGTCAACTTGGCAAAGACGTTATTCTTGTAGTGTTCCTGCAGCCGGGGAGCCATTCAAATTCACCTATCGCAGCGATTGACGTCAACAGCCTCGCGTGACGTGTCTCGCGATAATATTGTCAGTCAACAACAGACTATTTGGATTGAGTTGCGTACTTGGGGTTGGCGGGGCTGATGACGTTGAACACGTGACCGCACTTGCGGCAGACACGGCTCTTCGCACCCTTGTCGTCGTATTTCACGCCAACTCGGACACCCTTCTTGCAGCTATCACAGTACAGCGCCACATTGGAAATCGCAATCGGCATTTCCAACGACAGACGTCCGCCCTGCGGAGCCTTCGGATGACCACGCTTCACGTGCTTGTAAACTCGGTTGACACCTTCCACGATGACCTTCTGGCCATCCTGGACGATTTCCAGGACCTTGCGCGGCTGCTTGCGAGCATCCGCACCCGTCGTGACTTCAACCAGATCGCCCTTCTTGATTCGCATGATTAGACCACCTCGCTCGCCAAACTGATGATCTTCATGAACTTCCGGTCTCGGAGCTCACGGGCCACGGCACCGAAAATACGGGTCCCCTTCGGGTTCCCATCCGCGTCGATCAGGACAATTGCGTTTTTATCGAAACGCACGTAACTACCATCAACACGCCGGTTTCCGTATCGGACACGCACGATCACGCCCTTGACGACGTCACCGGCTTTCACGCCCGAACCTGGCAGTGCTTTTTGAATACTCACTACGATGATGTCGCCGAGCCCCGCCGTTCGTCGGCTGGTCCCGCCCAACACCTTGATGCAACGGGCCACCTTTGCTCCGGTGTTATCCGCAACATCCAGCATCGTCTGCATCTGGATCATGATTTCATTCCGTCAGCGGCTCGATTGGAGCCGTCAAGTTCTTTATCAGACACTATCAAACTATCTCGCAAACAACATCGCTAGTTTCAGCTAGCGGGAGTTTCCACAGCCAGCGGAGCATCCGATGTCGCCGTCGTGACGACGCGAACCAGTTCCCACCGCTTCAAACGTGAACGCGGACGGCACTCGACGATTTCCACGATGTCACCAGCGTGACTCGTGTTGTTCTCGTCATGCACGTGGCAAACCGTACGCGCCCGGACCGTCTTACCGTACTTTGCATGCTTGAAAGTACGCTCGACTTCAACCCGGCGCGACTTATTCATCTTGTCGCCCTTAACAACACCGACCATCCGCTTATGCATTTTGCTCTTACCTGTGACGTAAACCTAAACGTGAGGGCCGCCAGATACCACTGAAAGTTTTACGGCTGGACTTCCAGCGGACCGCGGCTCAACAGCCGTTCGTGCTCAATTGTCTTGATCCGCGCGATCTCACGGCGCAAGCGACGCAGATTGCTCGGTGAATCCAGCTTCTCGGAAGACGACTGGAACCGCAACTTAAACAGCGATTCCTGAGTCTCTTTCAACGAGAATTGCAGCTGTTCATCGCTCAATTCGCGGAGGTCTTTTGCTTTGACTTTGACTTTCGCCATGATCGACACACTTTTCCAAATGATTCAACTCGGCACCAACCGCGGCACCGATTCTTCGCGTTACGTTCCCAGCGGCCGGCCGATCAAACGGACGCGGACCGGAAGCTTGTACGCCAGGCGTGCAAAGCATTCACGGGCTGCATCACGACTGACGCCCTGCAACTCGAACATCACGGTTCCCGGCTTGACAACTGCCACCCAGTGATCCGGTTCGCCCTTACCCTTACCCATACGCGTTTCCAACGGTCGCGCGGTGACGGGTTTGTGCGGGAAGATCCGAATGAACAGTCTGCCTTCGCCACGGATATATTGATTCGCCGCAATGCGGCACGCTTCGATCGTTGTCGCTTTGACGTAGCCACCCTGAACAGTTTGGAGGCCCCAGTCGCCGATCGATACGGTATTGCCACGAGTGGCATTACCTCTTATGCGACCTCTTTGCTCTTTGCGGTGCTTGACCCGCTTTGGCATGAGTGCCATCGCCAGACTCCTCAGCTGTATACTCGCCCAGATTGATCCACACTTTAACGCCGATAACACCCATGGTCGTTTGCGACTTGCGGAGACCGTAATCGATGTGCGTTTGCAACGTCGACAACGGAATCGAACCGCGGTGCGCCTTCTCACAACGTGACATTTCTGCCCCGCCGAGACGACCTGAGAGTTCTACCTTCACACCGAGAGCTCCGGCTTCCATCACCTGGTCCAGGGACCGCTTGATGGTACGTCGGAAACTACCACGCTTGGCCAACTGCTGTGCGATATCCTCGGCAACGAGAACCGCACTGCGATTGGGATTAGTGATTTCAACAATCTTCAAATCCATCCGCCGGCCAACCAAGTCTTCCAACTCAGCCTTCAGACGATCGACTTCCTGACCCTTACGACCGATGATAATACCGGGTCGGGCAGTGTGCAGATGGACGATAACCTGGTCGCGGGTCCGCTCGATTTCGATACGCGGAATCCCAGCGAACTGGTACTTCTTATGGATGTATTGACGGATCCGGAAATCTTCGACGATCAGTTCGCCGAATTCCTTCTTCGACGCATACCAACGGCTGCGCCAGTCTTCAACGATCCCTACGCGGAACCCTGTCGGACGTACTTTCTGTCCCATAAAAACTGACCAATCACATAGGCTGCAGGCCAGACGATACTCGAGGGCTTTACCGGACTAGCCTTTCCGGCAACAGCTTGACGACCCATCCGACTGACAATGATTCAAACTAACTTATTTCGATGATCTCTATTCTTGGATCTCTACTCTTCGCCACCGACCGCGTCGATCGTCACATGGATGTGAGCGAACCGGCGACGAATCAAGTAGGCCATGCCGCGTGCCCGAGCGTGTAATCGCTTGAACATCGGACCTTCATCCACTTTCGAGATCTTGATCAACATCTTGTCGACATCACGAGCACCGCGATCTTCGGCGTTCGCCATCGCACTGCTCAACACCTTGCGGAGCATTGCGGCTCCACGATTCGGGACATACTTCAACAAGTCCAACCCGACGCGGGCTTCGCGTCCACGAATCAACTGAGCAAACGGCCGCACTTTCGATGCGGAGATGCGTGCAAAACGGTGTGTTGCTTCGAATGCCATGACCGACTCTCCGTGTGTCTCAACCCTGTCTGACTTGCTCGCGCCTGCCACTGTTACCAACGACTGCGGTTACCAACTACTGCGGTCGAGCTCACTATTATGTTCACCCAGCGGTATCCGCCAGGCTGATATCGATTACTTGTTGCCTTTTTTGCCCGTATGGCCACGGAACGTACGCGTCGGCGAAAACTCGCCCAGCTTGTGTCCGACCATTTCGTCGGTCACATACACACTGATGTGAATGCGGCCGTTATGCACCAAAAACGTATAGCCAATAAACTCAGGGGCGATCGTGCTGCGTCGGGCCCACGTCTTGATCGGGTCTTTTGACCGTGTTAATTCGAGCTTCTCGATTTTCGCGAGCAGTCCTGGATCAACAAACGGGCCTTTTTTTAACGAACGTCCCATCGCTAGCCTCTATGCCTCTGTCAACAACTAATTTGCCAACAAATACTGTCTACGAATTCCAAATACCGGCTACTACTTCAATTGGCCGTAACGCACTGACTTGCGACGACGAATGATCGCCTTCGCTGAGTTCTTACGGCGACTGCGAGTCCGTCCGCCCTTGGCCAACTTACCGTTGGGGCTCATCGGATCACGACCACCAGAACGACGACCTTCACCACCACCCATCGCATGCGAGACCGGGTTCATTGCTGAACCACGCGTCGTCGGGCGAATACCGCGGTGACGGGTACGACCAGCCTTACCCCAGCGGACCTTAATGTGTTCGATATTGCTGGCGATTCCGATCACAGCCCGGCACTTGCTCGACACACGTCGAACTTCACCCGACGGCAACGTGATCTGAGCCCAGCCGGCTTCGCGAGCATTCATCGTCGCATACGTTCCAGCACTGCGGCACAACTGAGCACCGTGGCCAGGAATCATTTCGACGTTATGCACAACGGTACCAGCAGGGATCTCCGACATCGGCATACAGTTGCCGATCTTCGGTTCGATCCCCGGGCCGCTCTCAACCTTGTCTCCAGCCTTCATCCCCTCAGCAGCAATGATGTAGCGCTTCTCGCCGTCAGCATAGTGCAACAGAGCGATGCGTGCGGTGCGATTGGGATCGTACTCAACACTCGCCACCGTCGCGACAATGCCGTCCTTGGTCCGCTTGAAGTCGATCAAGCGATACATGCGACGAGCACCACCACCCTTGTGACGGGTCGTGATCTTACCCTGGAAGTTACGGCCACCGGTCTTGCGAATCCGGACCAGCAATGACTTCTCAGGACGATTTTTCTTGCCGTGTGTCAAATCCGCACAATCACTGACCGATGAATTTCGGCGGCCAGCACTGGTCGGTTTGTAAACTTGAATTCCCATGATTTATTCCCGTAACAGTTCGCCCCATTTGTTTGAAACTGGCGAACCGCAAATCCTGTCGAAGCTTAGAAGAACGCGATCCGGTCTTCGTCATGCAACTTGACAATCGCTTTTTTCCAACCCGGAGTCAGCGTCTCACCCGTCTTCGTGCGGCGCGGCTTGCCCACCCGAGTTTGCGTCCGCACATCAATCACTCGCACGTTCCACAACTGCTGAACGGCGTCGCGAATCTCAAGCTTGTTGGCTTGAGGATGCACTTCGAACGTATACGCGTTATATGCTGCCGAAATGTGCGTTCCCTTTTCAGTCACCAGGGGACGGAGCACAATCTGATACGGTTCGAGGACGACGCCTGACGCACTGAGTATTGCCATGATAACGAACCAAACCTAAATCTATCGTGTCAGCCTTGCGAGCCACCAGGAGCGACTCGACAACAACTTGCTTCAATCTATTACTGACTTCAATGTATTACTGCGGAGCCTTCTCAGCCGAACCATCCAACTTCCGCAGTTGATCCAATGCACCCTTGGTCAACACCAACTGACGTTGATGCAACAGGTCATACGCATTCAAATCAGACGCGGTCGAAACCGACACTTCCTGAATGTTACGAGCCGACTTCACCAGCACAGGGCTATGAGCTTCAATCGCCAGCAGACAAGTCCGATCGGAAACCTTCAATGCTTTCAATGCATTGACGACAACCTTCGTCTTCGGCTCACTGACATTCCACGAATCCACCAAGGTCACCTGGTCGTCCTGGAACTTGCTCAACAGCGCCATCCGGGTCGCCAACTGAATGGCCTTCCGCGGCAACCGGTAGCTCCAGTCCTTCGGCACCTTCGCAAACGCATGTCCGCCACCACGACGAATGGGCGATCGCTTCGGCCCCATACGGGCACGGCCGGTGCCTTTTTGCTTGTACAACTTCTTCGTGCTACCGACGATTTCACCGCGTGAACGAGAACGAGCCGTTCCCACGCGCTTACTCGCCTCGTACATCACGACCACATCATGCAGCAACTGCTTGTTGACACCCGCAGCGATCTCATTGAGATCAAACTCGTAGGTGCCAACTTGAGCGCCGGCTTGATTATGAACTGGCAACGATACCATTATCTCTTACCCTGTAATGACGGCCCCAAAAGACCGCCACGACTGCTTTCGTAGGATGGGTTTCGTAGGATGGACACTCTTGCCCATCACCTTTTACTTCAACCCAACGACTAACCCAATTTATTCGTCTTGCGGATAATCACGTACCCACCGTTCGCACCGGGAATCGCCCCGCGAACCAGGATCACGTTGTTCTCCGTATCGATCTGCACGACATCCAGGTTACGAATCGTGGCCTGGGAGTTACCCCACCGACCCGACATTCGCTTCCCCTTCTTGATCTTCCCGCTGAAACCGCGATTCGTGGAGTGAGCGGCGACCGAGCCCGGAGCACGGTGACTACGTTGCACACCGTGACTGGCGCACATACCGCCGAATCCGTGCTGCTTCATAACACCGGCAAAACCGCGACCCTTAATGGTCCCGATCACGTCAACCCGCTTGATTTCACCAAACAGCGAAACATCCAGGACCTGACCGACAGTGTTCTCAACCGTCTCGCCATCCATCCGAAACTCACGCACATACCGCTGTGGTTCACAGCCAGCCTTCTGCAGCAATGCAACGCCGGCACCCGACCGGGCCTTGGCTCGCTTGCTGCCGATATCCGCCACATGCCCACGCTCCGACCGGGCGGCCAGACGACGGGGCTTATCTTCAAATCCCAATTGAACCGCTTCGTAGCCGTCGCGATCCATGGTACGAATCTGCAATACAACGCACGGACCAGCCTTAATCACAGTCACGGGCAGCAACTTGCCGTCCGCACTATAGACTTGCGTCATTCCAACCTTACGACCCAATAGTCCAACTGGCATAATAGCGATTCCAATACTGCTCACTCGTTGGGGCCGCTCATTTGCGGCACCCCTGGCGATCATTGATCAACGACAATTGAATGGCGTCGAAAAAAATCGAGAGCCGCGTCTTGCTGGCGCGACTCATCGCCTAACTCATTTGCTGTTCTGCAGCCCCGGTCGCTTTATCAAAAGCAAACTGGAGATTGACATCCCTGCGAAACTCAGTTTCCGCCGGCAGAAGCCTTGATCTTAATATCCACACCAGCCGGCAGCGAGAGCTTGTTCAAAGCATCGATCGTTTTGCCAGTTGGCTGCATGATATCAATCAAGCGCTTATGCGTACGGATCTCGAACTGCTCACGGGACTTCTTGTCAATGTGAGGGCTACGCAGCACGGTATAGCGTTCAATTCGCGTGGGCAATGGAATTGGCCCGTGCACAATGGCACCCGTCCGCTTCGCAGTGTCCACGATTTCCAGTGCCGACTGATCGAGCACCGAGTGGTCATACGCTTCCATGCGAATTCGGATTCGTTCTTGCTTTTTCCCAGCCACGCTACGCTACCTTCTTCATACAGTTTTCAGGTTTCGCCGTCTTCGGGCGATCCCCGAATTCTTTTCTATCGTCTGCACTCCGACAGAAGCGGAAAGCCGGCGATGTTACCTGTCGGGATGCCTCATGTCAACGCTCTTGCTTCACCAATTCTACAAATTCACCAAGAACCAGTTTCAAGCCGGCGACTCGGTTAAATTCGCATTACGCAGCTCTGATTGGTGAACTATTTCACCAGAACTGTGCAATCTCTCTAACTGCTGTTTTCAGGCGAAATTACCGCCAGCCTCTGATCTGACTTCGCTCCCCTCGCCCTGGTACTCCGGGGAGAGGGGAGCCAATATCAAACTCCTAATTGCTTCACAGTGCCCGTTACTCCCCCAGCATTTCTTTGAGTACTTCCTGGGGCGCCGTGTCGTACTTGAGTGGCTCCATCGAGTAGGAAGCACGGCCCTGTGAGAGGCTGCGAACCTGCGTCGAATACCCAAACATCCTCGCCAGCGGGACTTCCGCCTCAATCACATGCAGCTCTTCGAGCCGTTCTGTATTGAGAATCGAGGCCTTTCTCGACAGCAAATCCGACTGAATGTTGCCCAAAAACTCTTCGGGAGTCACGACCTCGAGCTTCATAATCGGCTCGAGCAACACCACTCCCGCCTGCTGCAGCCCCTTGCGGACCGCATCCACCGCCGCAGCCTGGATGGCCACATCGGTCGTTTCAATCTGGCTATAATCGGCATCCAGGATCGTGAACTTCACATGAGTCAACGGACAACCCAGTTGGCCACAACCCTTAGATTCATCCGCAATTGCCTGCTCTAACACCGACATGAGCTCTTTGGGGAGTGTGTTCGGCTTCAGCTTGTTCTCCACCTTCAGCGGTTCATCCCCCTGGTAGGGCTCAACCCGCAACTTGACTCGACCGGTCTGCGTGACCCCCACAGCCTGGCGGTGAAACGTCCCTTCGGCCTCGGTGGAATTCGCAATCGTTTCGCGGTAGCTGACTCGAGGCTTATGCACTCGAACCTTCAACCCGAAATCACGTTCCATCCGGTGACGAATCACTTCCAGATGCAGTTCACCCATTCCGCTGATCGTTGTCTGGCCGTTTTCCTCTTCCTTGGTGCGGAAGGTCGGATCCTGCTTCGACAACGTTTTTAGCGTTTCAGACAGCTTTTTTCGCTCGGCACTCGAATCGGGCTCCACCACCATCGAGATGACCGTGTCGGGAAACGTGATGCTTTCCAAGGCAATCGGATGATTGGCTTCACACAACGTGTCACCCGTCACGACTTCCTTGGGCCCCACCACCCCGACAATACTGCCGGGTCCCGCCTCGTCAATCTTGTCCTTGTGCGATGCCTGCACCTTCCAGAGCTGACTGATCAGCTCCTTCTTGCCGGTGCGCGGACACAGCATTCGGGACCGGCTATTCAACACCCCCGAGTAAATCCGCACGAAGCACAGTTCGCCATGAGCATCCGCGACGATCTTGAACACGAGCCCACAAAAGGGCTCTTTCTCAGTCGTCTTCCGAACTTCAGGCTCAGTCTTCTTGGGATTCGGGTTAGTCCCCGTCACCGGCGGCCGATCCAACGGACTCGGCAAGTAATGCACGACGGCATCCAGCACAGGCTGCACGCCGATGTAATTCAACGAGGAACCGCACAGCACCAGCTGCACCTGTCCCTCCACGGTCGCCTTCCGCAGCAACCTGTAGATCGTCTCAACCGGTAAATCATCGGTCTCCATGTAGGTCGTCAGGGCTTCTTCGTCCTGCATTCCCACAAAGTCGAGAATCTGCCGTCGCGCTGCTTCCGCTTTCTCCCGGTATGCTTCCGGAATCTCGCGGGTCTCAATCACCTTCCCCTGGCTGGAAGTATCGAAATACAGCGCCTGCCGGGTAATTAAATCAATAATCCCCTCGAACGAATTCGAAGTCGGCGGCGAACCAGCCCCAATCGGGATCTGAATCGCCAGGGGATTCCCCCTCAGTCGGGTCTTAATTTGATTAAAGACCCGCCCGAAGTCAGCCCCGACCCGATCCATCTTGTTGACGAAGCAGATCCGAGGCACGTTGTATTTGTTGGACTGTCGCCAGACCGTTTCGCTTTGCGCCTCAACACCTTCGCGAGCACTGAAAATGACCACACTGCCATCGAGCACCCGCAGGCTACGCTCGACTTCGGCCGTGAAATCCACGTGCCCAGGGGTATCAATCAAATTGATCGTGCTGTCACGCCAATGGCAGGTGACAGCCGCCGAATAAATCGTGATTCCGCGCTGTTGCTCTTCGGGGTCGAAATCCGTTTCGGTGGTGCCGTCATCGACATCACCCATGCGGTGCGAGGCACCAGTGTAGTAAAGAATGCGCTCAGTGGTTGTTGTCTTCCCGGCATCAATATGGGCAATAATGCCAATATTTCGAATTGTTTGTATGTCGGAAGACATGATGAGCGCCTTCGGCGAAATCCTAATGTCTAATTGCCTAATGACTAAAAGAAGAAGCTAACGCGACCCTGCTCACCACGACTCGCGATAGCAGGTATTTTCCTTTTAGACATTAGTCATTAGACATTAGTCATTTCCATCCCACCCCTATAAAAGCCGACCGCGAGCGGGATAACCGCTCGCGGCTGGTAATTGAATTCGTTCCTGGAACGCAGTTTAGAACGCGAAGTGCGAGAACGCACGGTTCGCATCGGCCATGCGGTGAACTTGATCACGCGTGGTCATCGCGGCGCCTTCACGCTTGAACGCACCGACTAGTTCGTCAGCCAAACGCTGGTGCATCGGGCGACCCTTCTTGCCACGGCAAGCGGCCAGAATCCAGCGAATCGCCAGCGTCTGCTGACGCTTCGAATCGACCGGAGTCGGAACCTGGTAGTTCGCACCACCGACACGACGCGACCGAACTTCGATCTGCGGTTTGACGTTCTCAATCGCCTGATGGAAAACTTCACCCGGATCGACATCCGGCAGACGCTTGTGAACGAGATCCATGGCATCGTAGAACACCGTCATGGCGATGCTCTTCTTACCGTCGTGCATCAGGCAGTTGACGAATTTCGACACCAACCGTGATCCAAACCGAGGATCCGGCTTCAGTTGCGTGCTACTGGCGGTAAACTTCGTGGCCATCTCTCGCTACACCCTATGAGTCAAATTTGCGAACCGACTGAACTCTCAATATGTTTAACACGTAATTACCGCACTACCCCGCACTGCACTTGCTATCTGCAAATGCCGGCAGTCGTTTTGAATTATTTCTTGCCCTTGGCCGGAGGGGCAGCAGCGCCGCCCTTCGGCTTCTTGGTGCCGTAACGGCTGCGGGCCTGTTTACGCGTTCCCACACCCAACGTATCGAGCACACCGCGGATAATGTGATAACGCACACCGGGCAAGTCGCGGACACGACCACCACGCACGAGCACAATCGAGTGTTCCTGCAGGTTGTGGCCTTCGCCAGGAATATACGCGGTGATTTCCTTCTTGTTCGACAAGCGAACACGAGCCACCTTACGCAAAGCCGAGTTCGGCTTCTTGGGGGTAATCGTCTTCACCTGCAAGCAAACACCCCGCTTGAACGGGCAAGATTCCAACACGGGACTCTTGGAACGATTCTTCTGTTGCTCGCGCGGCTTGCGCACCAATTGATTGATCGTCGGCATCGTTTCAACCTACAGAGGGTGATCGAGGACTACTCCCCAGATCACTATGGGAAATCACTTTTGAATGTTCGTGTGCATTTCGCGCCGGCCGGAGCCAGTCGCGAAGGAATCAGGCACTCTAACGTTGACTGAGTGCGAAGTCAAGCTTGCGAACCAACACAAATCATTGGCTCATTCGGCCAATTGGCCGTTATTCTTCACGTATTTTGCGGATTTGCAGCCCGACTCTCTGAGTCGGGAGCATTTCCGCCATCCCAGCACCCGACTCAGAGAGTCGGGCAACGAATTACTCGGCTTCCAACGCTGCCGCTGCCCGAGCTGCCCGGGCGGCATCCGCCCCGCGGCTTTCGTTCAACAACACTGATCGAGCCGCCAGCATCCGTTCTTTTTCCGCCTGCAATTCGACCAGAGCTTCCGGGCGAATGCGGACTTCGGCTTCCTGGTGAATCTTGAAACCGGTACCAGCCGGGATCAAGTGACCCAGAATCACGTTTTCCTTGAGCCCAACCAGGTTGTCGATCTTGCCGGCCAGAGCCGCCTCGGTCAACACCTTGGTCGTTTCCTGGAAACTCGCCGCCGAGATAAAGCTTTCGCTCTGCACTGCGGCCTTCGTAATACCCAACAACTGCGTACTGGCCTGAGCGGTCCGCGGACGAGTACTCGTCGCCGGCTTGCCTCCCATGGCTGACACCTGGGCATTCACTTCTTCCAGAGTCGGCTTCGGCACGATGTCGTTCTCGGTGAACTCGGTCGCACCCGGATCGACGATCTTCACGCATTCGAGCAACGCCTGATTGATCCGGCGGAACTCGAACTTGTCGATGATAATTCCCGGCAGCATCGTCGTGTCGCCGACCTTATCGACGCGCACCTTACGCAACATCTGCGAAATGACGATTTCAATGTGCTTATCGTCGATTTCCACGCGTTGAGCACGATACACGTTCTGCACTTCACGCAGCAGGTATTGCTGCACGGCTTCTTCGCCGCTGACTCGCAGAATATCGTGCGGCACCAGCGGACCATCGACCAGCGGATCACCCGCCTTGACGATGTCACGAGCATGCACTCGCAAGTGCTTGCCGTGCGGGATAATGTGCTCCTTCTCGGTGCCAGTTCCCTTCACATTGATGACTCGCTTACCACGCTTCTTCTCGGCAACGATCTCAATTTCGCCGTCGATTTCGGAGATAATGGCCGGCTCTTTCGGCTTACGGGCTTCGAACAGTTCCGTAACACGCGGCAGACCACCGGTGATGTCCTGGGTACCACCGCTCTCGCGGGGCGTCTTGGCCAGCACCGTACCAGCCGTGACCTGCATGCCACGATCGACTTCGATATTGGCACGTTCAGGCAGGTAGTAGAAATCGAGAATCTTGCCGGTACCGTCTTCGAGGATAATCTGCGGATGCAGATCGCCCTTGCTTTCGACAACCGTACGGCGGGTGTAACCGCTGGCATCCGTCTCGGAGCGAATCGAGTCGCCTTCGACGCATTCTTCCAAGCGAACCCGACCACCAACTTCGGCCAGAATCGGCACCGAGTGAGGATCCCAGGTACACAGGACCTTGCCCGGGACAACCGACTCGCCTTCGGCCACCATCAGGCTGGCACCGTTCGGAATGGTGAATTTTTCAATTTCACGATCCTTGTTGTCGACCAACGTGATCTCACCGTTTCGGGCCAGCACAACGTTCTTACCGTCAGCATTAACAACCGAGCGAATACGGGCGAAACGAATCTTACCGGCTCGCTTGGCCTTGTAATCGCTTTCTTCCATTTCGTGCTGAGCCGCACCACCGATATGGAACGTACGCATCGTCAACTGCGTGCCCGGTTCACCGATACTCTGGGCAGCGATGATACCGACAGCCATACCCTCTTCCACCAGCGAACCGGTGGAGAGATCCATACCGTAACACAGCCGGCACAGACCGAGTGTTGCTTCGCAGGTCATCGGGCTGCGTACCTGGATCTTCTCCAGGCCCAGCGTCTGAATCTTGCGAGCGATATCGACCGTGATCAATTCGCCTTCCCGCACGATGACTTCATCGGTAATCGGGTTGACGATGTTGGTCCGGCTGACGCGACCACGAATGGCGTCCAGCAAGCTCACTTCGACCTTTTCACCGCGGTACACAACACCGCGGGTAATACCCTGGGTCGTACCGCAGTCGTGGGTCGTGATGACCATGTTCTGGCAGATGTCGGCCAGCTTACGAGTCAGGTAACCTGAGTCAGCCGTCTTCAACGCCGTATCGGCCAGACCCTTACGGGCACCGTGCGTCGAGCTGAAGTACTCGAGCACCGACAGACCTTCGCGGAAGTTCGCCTTAATGGGCGTTTCGATGATTTCGCCACTCGGCTTCGCCATCAAACCACGCATACCAGCCAACTGACGAATTTGTTCCTGACCACCACGAGCACCAGAGTGCGCCATGAGGAAGATCGGGTTGACGTAAGCCCCGCCATCGCGGACGTCATTCTCGAGCATCACCATCATGGCCTCGGTGATCTCTTTGCGGACGTGAGTCCACTTATCGAGCACCTTGTTGTAACGTTCCTTGTCGGTGATGATGCCCTTCTCGAACAGCTTCTGGAGCTGCAAGACTTCTTTTTCGGCATCGTTGATAATCTTCGTCTTGTGCTGCGGCGTGATGAGATCGCTCGAACCGAACGACAACCCGCTGCGGGTCGATTCGCGGAATCCGAGTTCCTTCATGCGGTCCAGCAACGCAATCGTTTCGCGGCGGCCCAACTGCAGGTAGCAGTCGGAAATCACACCGGCCAGATCCTTGCTCTTCATGGTCATGTTGTAGAACGACATCGACGGATTGACGATGTCATTGAACAGCACGCGACCGACGGTCGTCAGCACCAGGCCACCCTGCTTGTAAGTATCAGCGCCTTCACCCTTGACCGTCTTGTCCTTGGGCAAACGCACCTTCACCTTGGCATGGGTATCAACCTTCTTCGCCGCGTAGCACATCATCAGCTCGTGCGGATTCGAGAAGATCATTCCCTCACCCTTACGGCCTTCCTTGGACAATGTGACGTAGTAGCAACCCATCACGATGTCTTGCGACGGCGAAATAATGGGAGCACCGTTCGCCGGACTGAAGATGTTGTTCGTCGACATCATCAGTGTCGTGGCTTCGACCTGGGCTTCGATCGACAACGGCAGATGGACGGCCATCTGGTCACCGTCGAAGTCAGCGTTGAAGCCCTTACACACCAGCGGGTGAATCCGGATGGCGTTACCTTCGATCAGTGACGGCTCGAAGGCCTGAATACCCATGCGGTGCAGAGTCGGAGCACGATTCAGCAACACGGGGTGATTCTTGATCACTTCGTCGAGGATATCCCACACCTCTTCGTCTTTGCGCTCGAGCATACGCTTTGCGCTCTTGATCGTATCGGCGTGACCCAGTTCCTTCAGCCGGCGAATAACGAACGGCTGGAACAGCTCGAGAGCGATCTTCTTGGGCAAACCGCACTGGTGCAGTTTCAATTCGGGACCGACGACGATGACCGAACGTGCCGAGTAGTCAACGCGCTTACCGAGCAGGTTTTCACGGAACCGACCTTGCTTACCCTTGATCATGTCGGTCAAGGACTTGAGCGGACGATTCGATGAACCGAGCACCGGTCGCTTACAGCGGTTGTTGTCGAACAGAGCGTCGACCGACTGCTGCAGCATGCGCTTTTCGTTGCGCACGATGACTTCAGGCGCGTTCAGATCGACCAGCTTCTTCAGTCGGTTATTCCGATTGATGATGCGGCGATACAGATCGTTCAAATCGCTGGTGGCGAAGTTGCCCGAATCGAGCAACACCAGCGGACGCAGGTCGGGCGGAATGACCGGAATGACGTCCAGGACCATCCACTCGCACTTGTTGTCGCTGTCACGCAACGCTTCGGTGATCTTCAACCGCTTGATGAGCTCTTTCAGCTTCTGCTGGCTGGCGGTCGTCTTCAGCTCTTCACGCAGCTTGACCGACAGCTCGACCAGGTTGAGCTTCATCAAGAGTTTCTTGACGGCTTCGGCACCCATGTCGATTTCGAAGCTGGCTTCGCCATACTTCGACCGAGCCTGCCGGGCTTCTTCTTCGGTGAGCAACTGGTTTTCACGCAGCGGCGTATCACCGGGATCGATGACAACGTAGTCCTGGAAGTAGATGACCTTTTCCAGGCTGGTGGTCTTCATATTGAGCAGCGCGCCGAGGCGGCTGGGCATCGACTTGAAGAACCAGATGTGGACGACAGGCGCGGCCAGTTCAATGTGGCCCATGCGCTTACGGCGGACACGGCTATGCGTGACCTTGACGCCGCAGCGGTCGCAGATCATCCCCTTGTACTTCATGCCGCGATACTTACCGCAAGCACATTCCCAGTCCTTTTCCGGCCCGAAAATGCGCTCGCAGAACAGACCGTCACGTTCAGGACGATAGGTCCGGTAGTTAATCGTTTCGGGCTTCTTCACTTCGCCAAACGACCAGCTGCGAATATCGTGCGGGCTCGCGAGCCCGATCTTGATCGCGCCGTAATCGTTTACCCGATCATAAGTGGTTTCGGCAACACTCACGTCACACGCTCCTTCCGATGCGGGATGGAGGAAATTTCTGTGCGGAAGAAACTTCCGATAGTCTTGTCTTTTATATTTCGACACCTTAGGCCGGACAGGAATGTCCGGCCTAAGGGTGTGGAAAAACTGAAATCTAATGGTCCGAGAATCAACTCAACACGAGCAACAGGAGCACCATCGCAACGAACTATGTCGCGGCAGCCGCTTGCACCGACAACGTCGGAGACCCGGCCTTTTCCAATTGCAGGTTCAAAGCCAACCCACGAATTTCGTTGTTTAACACGTCGAAGCTGGCAGGGGTGCCCGCTTCCAACGAATTCTCGCCCTTGACCATTGATTCGTAAATCTTGGTACGGCCTTCGACGTCGTCGCTCTTCACCGTCAGCAGTTCCTGCAAAATGTAGGCGGCACCATATGCCTCGAGTGCCCACACTTCCATTTCACCGAATCGCTGACCACCGAACCGCGCCTTACCACCCAGCGGTTGCTGTGTGATGAGCGAGTACGGCCCAGTCGCCCGAGCGTGAACCTTGTCGTCGACCAAGTGGTGCAGCTTCAACATGTAGATGATGCCGACCGTCGACTTCTGCTCGAACTGCTCGCCAGTACGACCGTCATACAACCGGACCTTACCATCTTCCGGCAGCCCAGCCTCAGCCAGCGTCTCGCGAATTTCTTCGGCCGTCGCACCGTCGAACACCGGGCACTTGCACTGGAAGCCCAGGGCCTTCGCCGCCCACCCGAGGTGGGTTTCGAGAATCTGTCCCACGTTCATACGAGATGGCACGCCCAGCGGATTCAAAATGATGTCGACCGAGGTCCCATCCGCCAGGTAAGGCATGTCCTCAACCGGCAAGACCTTCGAAATCACACCCTTGTTACCGTGACGACCGGCCATCTTATCGCCGACCGAAATCTGACGCTTCGAAGCCACGTACACCTTAACCATCTGCAACACGCCGCTCGGCAATTCATCGCCGCGCTTCATCGTGTTCAGAACATGGTCTCGGGCATCCAGAGCATTCTCAACCTGGCCCCAGCGTTCTTTGATCACCTGGGCACAAGCCGACTTCTTCTGCGGGCTGCGAATGTCAAACTTCTCATAACGATGCATGAACTCTTGAGCGTAGATGGCGACCGGATGGTCTTCCTTGATCGTCTTCAGCTCTTGACCTTCATCGTTCTTGATCGGTTCACCGAGGGCCTTTTCGAAGTCCTTCAGGAACTCGCGGAAGGCGGCAGCCAACTTGGCGTTGCCTTCGTCTTCGGCCGTCTTCAGTTCACCTTCGAATTTCTTGCGATCGGCTTCCGACAGGCTCATGCGACGCGAGAACTTCTGGGTATCAATGACGATCCCTTCGATACCGCTGGGAACTTCCAGCGATTCGTTCTTCACATCTTCACCAGCCCGACCGAAGATCGCATGCAACAGCTTTTCTTCAGGCGTCAGTTCTGACTTGGCCTTCGGAGAAACCTTGCCGACCAGGATGTCGCCAGGTTCGACTCGCGTACCAACCGCGACGACACCGTCTTCACCGAGATGCCGCAGGGCCTTCTCGCTGACGTTCGGAATGTCACGCGTAAACTCTTCCCGCCCCAGCTTGGTCTCGCGGATTTCGACATCAAACTCATCGATGTGAATCGACGTGTAAACGTCTTCCTGCACCAGTCGCTCGGACAGAATAATAGCATCTTCGAAGTTGAAACCTTCCCACGACATGAAGGCCACCAGGACGTTGCGTCCCAAGGCCAGTTCACCGTCATGAGTCGCGGCCGAGTCACACAGGACCTCGCCCTTTTTCACCTTCTGGCCGACATGCACCAGCGGCTTCTGATTCAAACAGGTTCGTTCATTGAGCCCCGTGTACTTGCGGAGAGCAATGCGATGCCCATCGAGTTCAATGCAGTTCGCATCGACATAGGTGATGGTCGCATCGCGGTCAGCTCGCAGCAACATGCCCGAGTTCTCAGCGACAGCCCGTTCGAGTCCAGTACCGACCAGCGGAGCTTCCGTCACCAGCAACGGCACTGCCTGGCGTTGCATGTTCGAACCCATGAGTGCCCGGTTGGCGTCGTCATGTTCGAGGAACGGAATCAAACCGGCCGACACGCCGACCATCTGGCAGGTGGCAATATCGATGAACTGCACTTGCTTCGACGGAATCAACGTGAAGTCGGCCTGGAACCGAGCCAGCACGCGTTCGTCGCGGAACTTGCCACCTTCAATCGGTGTATCCGCAGGTGCCACAAACACGTCGGACTCTTCATCAGCCCGCAGCCACTGAACTTCGTCCAGGACCTTGCCGTCGCCACACTTGCGGTACGGAGAGATCAGGAAGCCGAACTGGTCAACGCGAGCGTAAATACTCAAGCTCGAGATCAGACCGATGTTCGTACCTTCAGGCGTTTCAATCGGGCAAATACGGCCATAGTGCGAAATGTGCACGTCACGCACTTCGAAGCCAGCACGCTTCCGATTCAAACCACCCGGCCCGAGGGCACTCAAACGACGTTCGTGCGTCAGCATCGCCAACGGATTGGTCTGGTCAACGACCTGCGACAACTCGCCACGGCCGAAGAAGTACTCAATCGCCGCCGAGACGCTCTTCGGATTGATGAGCGACCGCGGAGACATTTCCTGGACATCCTTCAGACTCATGCGTTCCTGCACGGTCCGGCGGAGCTTCAGAAAACCCTTACGGATTTCATCGGTCGCCAATTCGTCGATCGTTCGCAGACGGCGATTACCGAGGTTATCGATATCGTCGATCTGGGCCGAACCATCACCGGCTCGCAGCTTCATCAGATACCGGATGGCATTGACGAAGTCGATCGGCTTGAGGGTCATTTCGTCATCAGGCACGTCCTGATGGAACTTACGGTTAATGCGGAACCGGCCCACGCGACCCAACCGGTAACGGTTGACGTCGAAGAACTTTTCGTGGAACAGGTCGGTCGCCTTCTCCAACTGCGGCGGATTGCCGGGGCGCAAGCGTTGGTAGATCTTCAGCAACGCGTCCTGATGGCAGGTCGTGCCGTCATCACCGAGACTTGTGACGATCAACTGATCATCCAGCTTCTCGATAATTTCGACTTCCTTGATCCCCGAACCAACCAGCTCTTCAGCCAGATTCTGGGTAATCACCTGACCCGGTTCGCAGATAATCTCGCCGCACTTTTCGTGATGCACGCCATAGACGACGTCTTCCACGGAAACGCGACCAACCAGATCAGCAGCCGAATCCGCCTTGATCTTCACCATCTTCGACGGATGGAACAAACGGAGCAGGGCGGCGTCGGTCGAATACTCCTGGCTCATCGCCCGCAGCAACGTCATCGCAGAGAACTTGCCGCTCTGATCGATGCGCACGCCCAAGCTTTCACGCTTGGAAATATTCAGCTCGATCCAGCTACCACGTTCCGGAATCACGCGGCAGGAGAAATTGCGTTTCTCACCGGGATCTTCGGTCGATACAAAGTCCACACCGGGAGACCGGTGCAACTGACTGACGACCACGCGTTCGGCACCGTTGATGATGAATTCACCACCACCGAGCATGATCGGAATATCACCCAGGTAAACCTCTTCCTCAACCGGCTGCTCTTTATTTAGACGCAACCAGACTCGGAAAGGACGACCATAGGTCAGACGAAGCTGCCGGCACTCCAACGGAGTATAGCGCGGCTTACCCAGTTCGTACTTGAGGTACTCAAGCTTGTATTGCTTGTCGTAGCTCTCGATCGGGAAGATCTCTCGCAGGATTTCCTCGAGCCCCTGACCGACGCGTTCGCGCGGTGCAGTCTCATACTGAAGGAATCGGGCATACGAGGCCGTCTGAATCTGGGTCAAGTCGGAGAGTGCGAACTCTGCGCTAATTTGACCGAAATTACGAACTTTTTTGGGAGACAGCTTGCGTACGGCTGGCGTCGGCATACAGCGCTCTCTGTTTCCTGAGACACATGAAAAAAAGCCAACTGAGACCAGTTGGTAGAAAATCCGCAATTCGCCGATGAACCCCGCGCACCGGCTCGCGGACGCCTCAACAACGAATTCGAGGAGGGGCACTCGACCGTTGGCGGCGGGACAAAAGACTTGTCAAGCACCGCTCGGACTGACGCCCGGCAACTGCCCAACTTATTACTCGTACGATATTTACCGGCACACTAATTCGTGGCAACTGTCGCCTCATATGCGGATTACTAGCGGCTGGGCTCAATAGACCCACACGTTGAGCGCGGCGATTCTTCCGTAACGACGCCAAATCCACCCAACTCGTGCACAACCGCAGGTGTGCCGTCCCTCAAAAGTAACGCGGACCAATGAGATTCGACGATGAGGCTTCTCGTCGACTCCGAATCATCCTGAAAACTGCCGGTACGTACGTTTTACCGGGTCAGTATAATCCGCGCAACCTAAATTATCGCTTTAGATTTGGAATTGCAAGTGTACGCAGTCCAAGAGCCAGAAGCCTGCACCCCGAAACCCGAGGTGCAGGCATTTCTGTTGGATTCTTTTCGACTGGCGAGTCACTCACACCATCAAGACCAAACGACTGAAGACCGAACTCACGGACTGCGAATAGATGCAGCACTCTGGACGGAAACTTCAGCTCCATTCGGAACTACTTGACGTCGGCCTTACCGCCAGCCGCTTCGATTTCAGCCTTCAGCTTCTTGGCATCGGCTTCGGGAATCGCGGTCTTGACGGGCTTCGGAGCACCTTCGACCAGGTCCTTGGCTTCCTTCAGGCCCAAGCCTGTGGCAGCGCGAACAACCTTGATCACGGCGATCTTGGCAGTGTCGGCGAACCCGGTCAGAATGACGTCGAATTCGGTCTTGGCGGCGGCAGCTTCCACAGGAGCGGCACCACCAGCGGCCGGACCGGCCATCACCACGCCACCGCCAGCCGGCTTGATGCCGTGGGTGTTTTCGAGGTAATCGGCCAAAGCCTTTGCCTGCAGAAGGGTCAAGCCTACGATTTGATCGCCCAACGCGCTGATCGCCGGGTCAACAGTTGCTGTGTCGGACATCTCTACGTCTCTCTTTCTCGCCACGTCGTTCGAGGAACCCCCTCAAACGTACCAGTTGAATGAATCCAGTGAGGCTCTAACCGCGAAAGCTCGGTCCTCACTGCACCGCCAGCCATCGCATCCAACAGGAATGCTCTGCTTGAGATTTAACCTAAAACCAGGCAACGCTGCCCAGCTCGACCAAACCCCCACGATATATCGAATCCGCTACGACGCCGGTCAATTACGCAACCGGGGCATCGGCGGGAGTCTCCGCTGCCGCTTCGCCTTCTTTAGCATCGCCTTCTTTTTCGGCGATCGCCTTGATCTGACCGTTGATGTAACCGCCCGGGCCAATCAGGGCCGCAGCCAACTGAGCACCCGGCGACTTGATCAACGTCAAAATCTTGCCCAGCAATTCCGGCTTCCCGGCACTCTTGCTCAGCGTATCAACACCTTTTGCATCAAGGGTCTGGCCATCCAGAGTACCACCCTTGATCTTCAGATCCTTGAGATCCTTCTCCTTCGCCCACTTCGTGATTTCCTTCGACAGCGCGACGATGTCGGCACCACCCCAGACCAGGGCACTGGGCCCGGTCAGGATCGGCTTCAGACTCTTCACACCGACTTCTTCCAACGCCTTCAGCGCCAGCGTGTTCTTGACGGTCAAAATCTTGATCCCGAGCTTCTCAGCCCGCAACCGCAATTTGTTGACCTTAACGGCTGTTACCTTAGAGGCATCCAGCACCAGGAAGTCTTTGTTATCGCCAAATCGCTTGGTGACTTCAGACATCACCAACGTTTTTACTCGCTTGCTCATGATTCGCTCTCAATCGGTCCCGAATACAGCATCACGCCGCCTGGGACACGAAATGAACGTCGCCGATCTGGGCGACGCCAATAACCCACTGAACCGATTCGTAACGACCCAACATACGCTGCCGACAACAATTCACACAGACAAACGCCAGCCCAACTAGGCAGCGATATTGATGCCCGGGCTGAACGTCGCGGACACAGTGACGTTGCGAATATAAACACCCTTCGAAGAAGCCGGCTTCAACGACCGCAGGTACTTCAACAGGGCTTCAATGTTTTCACTCAACTGCTCGGGGGTGAAGCTCAACTTGCCGACGACGCAGTGGACATTGCCACCCGAGTCAACGCGGAACTCAACCTTACCAGCCTTGTACTCACGCACGGTATTGGCAACATCTTGAGTCACCGTACCAGCACGCGGCGAAGGCATCAAACCACGGGGCCCCAGCACTTTACCGAGCGGGCCGACGACACCCATCATATCCGGGGTCGCGATGGCCGCGTCGAAGTCAACCCAGCCCGCCTTGATCTTGTCAGCGAGATCCTTCCCACCAACATAGTCAGCACCGGCGGCCTTCGCTGCATCGGCGTTCGCCCCTTGAGCAAACACCAACACCGTCTTCGACTTGCCAATACCATTCGGCAATACGATCGAACCACGAACGATCTGGTCGGCTTGCTTGGGATCAACACCCAACCGCACCGCGACTTCCACGGTCTGGTCGAACTTCGTCCGCTTGATCTTCGCGGGCAACGTCTCTTCCAAACCCTTGAGCTTGGAAACGGCATCCACGACCGGCAACGCACCGAGGGTCTCGACCTGTTTCACCAGGTGTGTCATACGCTTGGAAAGCTTGGCCATCGAACACTGCTCGCTTGTCTTCAATTCGCAGGCTCAATTTGAGCACTGCAATAAACTATGACCTGATTGAATCTATCAACTGCGGCCGCAACCGCAGGCCGCATCCCCAAACACTACCCGATGACTTCGATACCCATGCTGCGGGCCGTACCAGCAATGATGCGGGACGCGTGATCGAGATTCGGAGCGTTCAAGTCGGCAAACTTCTTCTGAGCGATATCGCGAACCTGCGCCAGCGTCACCTGTCCAACCTTGGTGGTCTTCGGATTGGCGGCTCCCTTGGCAACCTTGGCCGCTTGCTTCAGCAACACGGCGGCCGGCGGGCTCTTGAGAATAAACTCAAACGAGCGATCGTTGTAAATGGTGATGATCACCGGAATGGTGACCCCCATCATTTCACGAGTCTTCTCGTTGAACTGCATGACGAACTGCCCGATGTTGACACCGTGCGGACCGAGCGCGGTACCGACTGGGGGTGCCGGGGTCGCCTGACCGCCGGTCACTTGAATCTTCACCTGGGCTTTGACTTCTTTGGCCATCGTCTCTCAACCAACTATTTGAATTATCTACCGGATAAAAACCGTAGAAGAATTCGGAAGAATTCTTGTTTTAAACCTAAACCGTTTCGACCTGCCAATATTCCAATTCAACCGGTGTCGATCGCCCGAAGATTTCAACCAGCACGCTGACGCGCCCATTGGCATCGTCAATCGCGTCGATCGCCCCTTCAAACCCTTCGAACCCGCCTTCTTTAATCTTCACCTTGTCACCGCGAGCGAAATCAATCTTCACCTTGGTCGGTTCGACTGCCTGCTCTGTGCCCGCACCCAACATCTTCGCGATCTCGTGATCTTGCATCGGCATCGGCTTGCGAGCCGCGCCGGTGAAGTCACCAACGCCACCAGTCTCTCGCACGAGATACCAAGTCTCGTCATTCAAGACCATGTTGATCATGATGTAGCCGGGATACAGCTTACGCTCAGTGACCTTCTTCTTGCCGCCCTTTGTCTCAACAACCTTCTCCGTCGGAATCTTGATTTCGCCGAAGAAATGCTCCAATCCCTCGCGCTTCATCCGGCGCAGCAGGTTGTCGCGAATCGTCTTCTCGCGATTGCTTTGAACCTTCAAGACATACCACAGCATCGGAGGAACCGGATCGGGTGCTTCCCCTGGTGATTCTTGAGTCTCGTCGTTATCAGGTTCATCCGCCATCAGCAGGCATTCCCAAATCGGAAGTCGTTCAGTCGTATCACTTATCTTATCGTGCTGTCGCTCGCACTATACCTGCAACACACCCAACAACGACAACACCTTGTACCACACGAAATCGTACGCAAACAAAATGAATCCCAGGAAGAACATAGCGACAATCACCACGATGGTGGCTCGCTTCAGTTCACCCATACTCGGCCAGTTGACCTTCGTCACTTCTGCCTGAACCGAGATCAAAAACTCCGCGAACGGAGGAAAATTCACTGCCCGAAACGCCAACCACGTGATAAGGGCCGCAATTGCGACCGGCACCCCAATGCGAACTGCCGGTTCAGCTTCCAGCAACCAACTGGTGGAAAGCTGATAGCACGCACACCCAGCACCCACAACTACTGCCACAAACGTCAACTGTCGCGTCAGCCGACCCTGAGTCTTCTTGTACAGACTCATCGAGCCAAGCTCGTTCGCAAACCGGGGACTTTGATTAACGTTCGCCATAATCCGCAGCGACTCTTTCACCGATCGACCCGCATGCGGCCGACATGTTTTCGATCCCTGAATTGCCTAAAACAAACACCGTCCTGCTGTGCGGTAATCGATTATCACCTCGCCAATCATTGGCGATAATCGATAGCCACTCAACAGGACTATCAAGAGATTCGCTGCTCCGTTGCAAATCTTCGGCCGCAACTTTTCGACCAACCCGACACTCTCAACTGAGCCCTAACCCACCAACTGAGCAGGGGCGGAGGGAGTCGAACCCCCAACCGCCGGATTTGGAATCCGGTGCTCTGCCAATTAAGCTACGCCCCTTTAGTGACATAACCATTCGATTGTGCGGTTCCAGTGTGTGAGAGTATCAGTGTGTCGGAGTGTGAGAGCCTTGACACCTCACCTTTCGAACTACCAATACCCCCGTCACTCTCAAACCCTCACACCCTCACACTTAAGCTCACTCTGAGCGAGGCGACTTACTTCTTACGCGATTCCTTGTGAATCGTGTGGCGACGCAGCTTGGGGCAATACTTCTTCAACTCCAAGCGTTCCGTCCCGCGCGTTTCCTTCTGGACGCGGTAATTCCGCACGCCAGATTCAGTGCATTCCAACCAGACATATTCCCGAGCCATAACCCGACTCCGCACTCTCTGCAATGAAACGAACTGCCGCAACAGCAGTTGGCTTTGAATTGACCGCGTGTGGAACTGAAGCCGCAAGGCCCCAGATCACCCACCACCAAATAGAGTACACAAATCAAAAGCGATTTGCACTCAGTATAAAAAACTCGTGACCCGTCCGACTTTGTCGCCGAGACGGGACACGAGCCTTAATCCAATATCCGATCACCGAAGAACTACTTCAGGATCTTCGACACAACCCCAGAGCCGACAGTCTTACCACCTTCGCGGATGGCGAAGCGGCTTTGCTCAACCAGAGCGACCGGGCACTGCAGTTCGACTTCGAGTCGCACGTTGTCGCCAGGCATGCACATTTCGGCACCACCGAGCAACTTCGCGGTTCCCGTCACGTCGGTCGT
This sequence comes from Planctomycetaceae bacterium, assembly GCA_021732415.1. Classification (GTDB taxonomy): domain Bacteria; phylum Planctomycetota; class Planctomycetia; order Planctomycetales; family Planctomycetaceae; genus JAKFVC01. Next base: position 10,783 of record JAKFVC010000050.1, on the reverse strand, counting down.
GCGGAAGTAGAACTGAGGACGATAGCCACTGAAGAACGGCGTGTGGCGACCACCTTCATCCTTGCTCAACACGTACACTTCGCACTCGAACATCGTGTGCGGCTTGATCGAACCGGGCTTGGCCAGAACCTGACCACGCTCGATACCGTCACGCTCAATACCACGGAGGAGCAGACCGACGTTGTCGCCAGCTTGACCTTCGTCGAGCAACTTCTTGAACATTTCGACGCCGGTACAGACCGTTTCCGAAGTCGGGTGAATGCCGATGATTTCGACCTTTTCACCAACCTTAACGATACCCGACTCGATACGACCCGTGGCCACAGTACCACGACCCTTGATCGAGAACACGTCTTCGACAGCCATCAGGAACGGCTTGTCAGTCTGACGAACCGGCTCAGGAATGGCGGTGTCCAACGCATCCATCAGATTCTGGATGCAGGCGGTCCACTTCGGATCACTGGGGTTCGAGTAGGCCATATTGGCCTGACCACGGACGATAGGAATCGTGTCGCCAGGGAAGTTGTACTTCGACAGCAATTCACGAATTTCCATCTCGACGAGTTCGAGCAACTCTTCGTCGTCGACGAGGTCAACCTTATTCAGGAAGACCACCAGAGCGGGCACACCAACCTGGCGAGCCAGGAGAATGTGTTCGCGAGTCTGGGGCATCGGGCCGTCAGCGGCCGACACAACCAGAATGGCGCCGTCCATCTGAGCGGCACCGGTGATCATGTTCTTGATATAGTCGGCGTGGCCCGGGCAGTCGATGTGGGCATAGTGCCGCTTGTCCGATTCGTATTCGACGTGCGAAACGGCAATGGTCACCGTCTTCGTGTCGTCACGAACCGTACCGCCCTTGGCGATATCAGCATAGTTCTTGAATGTAGCGAGACCCTTGGCAGCCTGAGTCGCAACAATCGCTGCCGTCAACGTGGTCTTACCGTGGTCAATATGCCCAATGGTTCCGACGTTCACGTGAGGCTTAGTCCGGACGAACGTGTCCTTAGCCATCTCTTCTCCCTATCCTTTTTCAATCAGCGGACGGCATTCGCCGCCATGCACAAATCCGTGATGCTCACACTCCGGCGCACGCCGGAAATACAAAAACCAATTAACTGACGTTGTCGCTTCTCTGATTCGCACTGACAACTGTTCGCACTGAAAACTGCCCCGCGGCGACTTCCTGCCACCACTGTCAATTTTGTCAATTTCAGCCGACAATTCCAGCAAGAGCTGCTAGTGGGATTCGAACCCACGACCTCGTCCTTACCAAGGACGCACTCTACCAACTGAGCTACAGCAGCCAATCATGCCTGCCAAGCCTCGAGGAAAGTCCCACAGGATACACAGACAGACGTCCGCGCACCAGTATCGACGAGGCCCCCAAGGCCATTTTTTTCAACTTTTTCTCACCAACAAAGAGCGGGCGATGGGAATCGAACCCACGCCACCAGCTTGGAAGGCTGGAGCTCTACCATTGAGCTACGCCCGCATGTCCCACATCTTCTACAACTTAACTCGTCGCAAACTGTCTCAAATTGACCGACAACTTATCGCCGCCGGTTATCTTCAGGCACTCGCATCGAAAAAGCGAGTGCCAGTCTTGTCCCACCAGGAATTGGGAGCGGTAGGATTCGAACCTACGAAGGCAGAGCCACCAGATTTACAGTCTGGCCCAGTTGGCCGCTTTGGTACGCTCCCAGTGAAATCATGGTGGCGGACCACCCTCTAAACCCGGTGGCGGACCACCCTCTAAATCCGGTGGCGGACCACCTACTATCATGGTGGCGAACCACCGTCTGTTATGCTTTGCCGATTCGCTTTGCCGTACGTAACCGTAATCAAGAACGGCATTAACGGAAAGAGCTAGCGGTGGGAGTTGAACCCACAACGTCCGGTTTACAAAACCGGTACTCTGCCATTGAGCTACGCTAGCCAAGGCAGCCTTCACGGCAGTGAATCGACCAATATAGCAATGCATTCAGACGTTGCAAGCGTGAATGCCGGATTCGACCGACCGGGATGCCGCGATAAGACTTTTTCTATGCTGCCAATCTTCACACATCCCTGTTCACCGATGCAAACACCCCAACCACCAGCCGTCAGAACCGTTACAACTTAACGGCAAAACGAATTCCCGGTATATCGGCATTCGGATAGACAAGTAGCGCGGAAATCCGGTTCACTGGGGCAAAGTTGCCGCGCCTTGCAAAGGAATGGGACTTATGGGACGGATGGGGCTTATGGGATTTCAAATCCAGAGCGGCAGCTCTTTTCCTAATCCCATTGGTCTCATAAGTCCCATAAGTCCCATGAATTCTCCAAAAATGACAAGGGAGGGTCAGGAAAATCCCAACCCTCCCTCGCCTATCGAATCTCAGCAGATCGAACCGGTCAGCCATGGTCTGACAGGCCGCAACTGATGTTACACACCGGCTATTACACACCGGGAATATCCAACTTCCCTTCTTCAGCAATCTTACGCAACTTGGTCAAGGCCCGAGTCTCCAACTGCCGGATCCGTTCTTTCGTCACACCAAAGTGACTGCCGACCTGCTCCAGCGTCTGGGGCTCTGTCCCCTGATCGAGACCAAACCGATACCGGATGATCTCGCGTTCGCGTTCTTCCAACTGATCCAGGATCCCCATGATCAGCGTGTGCTGACGCTGGTGAACCAGCTCTTCAGCAAACTGATCGCCACGCTTCTCCTGAGACGCCTGGAACAACTCGTCACTGCCTGTCCGGAAGCGTTCCTGCCACGTATTCTCGGCAGGAATCGACCGGGCAAAGTTCTTCATGATGGCCCAGGTGGCGTACGTGGAGAACTTGTTTCCCTTGCTGTAGTCGAACTTCTCAATGGCTCGGATCAGGGACATATTCCCGTCACTGACCATCTCGAAGAAGTTGCTGGACGGCTTGATATGCCGCTTCGCAATCGACACCACCAACCTCAAATTACTGCGAATCAACAGGTTCTTGACTTCGTTGCTCTGGTCGAGCAAAGCTTCAATCGTATCGATATCCCGCGAACGAGCTCGCGTCACATCGAGTTGATCTCGCAACTGAGCCGCACAGAATCGCAAGTAATTCATCTTGCGGAAGTAGTACGCCTCTTCTTCCTTCGTCAGCAGCGGCACTGCATAGAGACTGGCCAGGTAAGGAGGCAGTCCCGGAGGTGGCTTCAGCCGGCCCGTGCGTTTCTCAACGACAGGAGCAGCCGTCAGAATCACCTGATCAGCGTCTTCCGCTTCGAACGTCTCGTTGTAGATAAACTCGATCGGCTGTTCGAGCAACCGCTGAGCCCGCACTTCCGCAATGATGCGATACACGCTGGTCCGAGTCCGGCAATAGCGTGAGGACAGTCGTTCGACCGACTCGCCCCGGCGGAAATCGCGGAAAATCTGCAGCCGTGTCTCATCGGTGAGCGGTTGCGAAGCGCTCGGGAAGACAGCGGAATCAGGATGTTCTTGGTCGTAGTTCTTCAAGGTGTAACGAATCGTTTCTGGTGATCGTCCGGTCCGTTCGGCGAGTCGCCGGCAAATCTCAGAGAGACAGCCTCCAAATCGAGCCAACTTACGGGCCCGGGTGATCAGGACTTCTTTTTCTTCATCCGTGAGTTGACTGAAGTCACTGCCTCGTTGAACGTCTTCCGGATGAGCCTTCACGAAGTGCTCGATGGACGACTTCAGGAAGCCGATGCGCTTGCGATTTCCAAACACAAAGCGTCGGCTGACGAGACCGCGATCGCGCCAACGCCCAACTGTCTTCGTGGAAACGTTGTAACGCTGACTGACTTGATCGACGGTGAGGACATCTTCGCCCAGGCTGGCGGCGTCGATGTCTGCACTATCGGACAAATCTTCGACCAATAATCGCAAATCGTGAATTGCGTCTTTCCCCGACACAACCAGATCCGGATACATCTCCGGGCGATAACTGGTAATTTGCTTGAAAATATCCTGATACGGATAATCACGACTGTCTTTAATTTCGTGCAGGAGCGATTCTGCACGTTCAATCTGTTCTAGCCGCACATCGCGAGGAGCAAAACGGACCTGCTGGTCCATGAACTGTCGGATGGCTGGATTCTTGTAGCGAGACATGGTGCACCTCCTGGTAACAACCAACACCAGCCAAGTTTGAAAAGGGGCTTGTCTGGTTCGAGTAAACTGTTACGCAAGTTTGATGCCACGAACTTGGAAATGGTTCGCTGGCTAATCATACTTTTTCGGTCAAAATCGACAGAATCGATTCGATCCTTCATTCTCCAACGGTAAATACGCATGTCAGGATCAAATCTTACACAGAAAGTTCGCCTGCGAACGACAATTGACGGCTTTTTTGCCAAGACAGTTCGTTCCAGACCGAGTAAAAAGCAACAGGGTGGCGTAGCCGAGTCAATCCAGGATTGACTCAACAATATTTATAGTAATGTGTTAGGGAACTCGATTTGGATTACAGGCAGGCGGCGAAATACAAAAACTTCCCCGCAGCCTCAATCGTGGCGAGAACATAGTGACTGTCGTTTGTTCACAGAAAAGTAAGAATCACAACGACGACAGGCCGAGTAGAAATGACAAAAACTGACCTATCTTAGAGCGGAAGTTAGCCACGAGGATCAAAGATCGGCAGTTGGCGGCTTAAATCCTGTCAGTTTGGCGGCGGAGTCTAGAAAGAATCGCAAATCGAGTCGATGGGTGGTTTGCAACATTCTGGATGAAAACGCAACAACCCGATGCAACAGTCTGTATTGCATCGGGTTGCGACTATTCGGTTAAGGCGATTGAGACCGATTTCAAATCAGTTGCGGCTGATTCGTGCAAAGCCAATTCGGCAATTCCGCAAAACAATCCAAATTATCCCCTTGCGAGACATCTGGCAGCTAGGCGGTCAACTGGGTCGTAGGTCAGGCTGTGCCTGACATTCGCCAACAGGTTCGACTCGATGGGAGGGTGAGGCTCCTGCCGAACCGGATAGTCTGGCGAGGGCCAATAGACGCTTGCGGTTCGGCGGGGTACCCTTTGGGTCCCTCACCCTCCCATGACGTCCCGCTTTAGACTGACGGCGCCGCGACGCTGCTCACTGGAACCGCCGCGGGCACCGGTTTCGCCGGAATGGTTCTCAAGAATCCCGACAGCATTACGATGATCGCAGCCAGGACAAGGTTAATAGTCAGGAACTTAGACGCATTCTGCCGCAACTTCTCCGCCAACTTCGATCGGCCGACCAAAACTTCTGCCAGTCCGAACACACCCAGGGCCAGCAGCATCTTGACTCCCATCAGAGCGTGGTAGAGCCCATCACCTTTATGGAGCGGGGCCATCACGAAGATGTAGTTATAGAGACCGCTGATCAGAAACAGTCCGATCCCAACATGCACAAACATCTTCCACCGCTTCAACACCGCCGCACGCAGTTTGAGATGCTCTTCGTCGAGAATCTGACGTGCCGCCGGGAGCAAGACGAACAACATGAACACGGTCCCGCCCACGACAGTGATGGCCGAACCAATGTGAATCCAACGAAAAACCAATGCCAACGCAAAGTTCATAACAGGAGCTCCTGAGTGATGGAAATGCCTAATGTCTAATGACTAATGTCTAAAAGGTCATAGCAGTCAAAAGTCGAACTTGCGGCACACAGCGACGCAATCCTCCTTTTAGACATTAGTCATTAGACATTCGTCATTCTCCGCACCAGTGTCGGGATCTCACACAAATCCCGCAAGCAACCCGCAACACAATTCAGACGCCGCTTGACCCCACGGAACAACGGGGCCTATCATCCGCGGAGTCCATTCCGCATGTTTTCACGCCCAATCCATCGAAACGTCACCATGACTGTCCGTACTCGATTTGCCCCCAGTCCCACCGGTTATATGCACATCGGCGGCATGCGCACCGCCTTCTTCGCCTGGCTTTTTGCCCGCCACATGAACGGCAAGTTCATCCTGCGCATCGACGATACCGACGAAGCCCGCAACATGTCCGAGGCCCTCGGTCCCATCCTGCAGGCCTTCCGCTGGCTCGGCCTGAACTGGGACGAAGGCCCGGAAGTCGGCGGCGACTACGGCCCGTACTACCAGTCACAGCGCAGCGACCTCTACAAGGCTGCAGCTCAGAAGCTGATCGAGTCCGGCCAGGCCTACCACGATTTCTCCACACCAGCAGAAATCGCCGCCGACCGCGCCGAAGCGGATAAAGCCAAGCGGCCCTATATCAATATTCGACGATCGCTCGACCTGACCGAAGCCGAACGCGCCCAGTATCTCACCGAAGGCCGCCCCTGGGTCCTTCGATTCCTGGTTCCGCGCGGCGAAACCCTGGCCCTCGATGATCTGATCCGTGGCCACGTGGAATGGGATACGTCGCTGTTGCCCGATCCGGTCATCGTCCGAGCCAACGGCGGGCCCCTCTACAACTTCGCGACAGTCGTTGACGACGCCCAGTTGGAGATCACGCACGTCATCCGCGCCGAAGAGCACCTTTCCAACACTCCGATTCAGGTCCTGCTGCACCGCGCCTTGGGAAATGTCATGCCGACATTCGCCCACGTCCCGTACGTCGCAGCCCCGGGATCGAAGGAAAAACTCAGCAAGCGCAAGATCGCCGAGTACCGCAAGAACCCGAAATTCAAGATGCTGTTCGAGCGCGCGGACGAGGTCTTCCCCAAACTGGGCCTGGACGTCACCCCCGAACGCAGCCCGGTCACCGTCGAATACTACGAGAAAATCGGCTACCTGCCGGCCGGCGTGCTGAACGCCCTCGGCCGCCTGGGCTGGTCGCTCGATGAGAAAACCGAAATCATGTCGCTGGCCGAGATGGTCCAGAACTTCACACTCGAACGAGTCGTCAAAGCTCCGGCCGGCTTCGACCCCGACAAACTCTTCAGCTTCCAGAGCCACTGGATGAAGGAACTGCCGCTCGAGAAAAAAATCGAAGGCTGCATTCCGTATCTCGTGGCCGCAAAGCTGATCGCCGAACCGATTACCCCTGAAACCAAACAGTTTATTTCACAGGTCATCACGGCGTTCGGCGACCGGTTGAAACTTTTCTCGGACATCATCGACACGGAATACTTCTTCCGCGACGAATACCCCATTGACGACAAGATGTTCCAGAAGCGAGTCTGTAAGGACGGAGTTCCGGCTTTGTTGCGAGAATTCTCCCAGCGGCTGGCCACGACCGAGTCCTTCACACTCGAATCCCTGGAAGCGGCGTTGCAAGCCTTCGCCGCAGAAAAGGGAGTCGGGCAGGGGGATCTAATCCACGCCCTGCGCCTGAGCACAACGGGCACTCCCGTAGGCCCGGGGGTCTACGAATGCCTGGTATTATTGGGCAGGGAAAAGTCATTGAAGAGAATTGAAGCCGCACTACTGCGAGCGCAGCCTGCGTAGCCGTAGCCCGACTCTCCGAGTCGGGACTTCCTCGTCTTAAAAGCCCCGACTCAGCGAGTCGGGCTACGAGAGATACACCATGCAGCCCACCGAGCTACTCGTGGCAACCGAAGGAGACGTGCTTCACATCACCCTGAATCGCCCCGCCAAGCGCAACGCGCTCACGCGGGCGATGCTCAACGAGTTGCTCAAGGTCCTGCAAAGTCTGCCCGCCACCACGCGCCTCATCGTATTGCGAGCCACCGGCCCAGTCTTTTGTGCCGGAATGGACCTGCAAGAAATGCAGGACAACGCAGCCCAACCGAACGCGGCCGAACTCTGGCAACAGGACGCCGACATCTTCCGCCAGGTTTTGGACACGCTAACTTTCGCCCCGTGCCCCACGCTGTGTGTGGTCCAAGGCCCCGCATTAGCCGGCGGAGTCGGCCTGGTCCTCGCCTGCGACATGGTCCTGGCAACGGAAACCGCCAGTTTTTCACTCCCCGAACCCAAACGAGGCATCATCGCAGCGATGGTCCTGCCGCTGCTAGTCCTCAGGATCGGGCAGGGCCCCGCAAGCTGGTTATTGCTCTCCGGCCAGACAGTATTCCCGGAAGAGGCTCGCCGCCTCGGCCTGATCCACCAGGCGACTTCAGGAGCAACGATCGACCAGGATTTATCGACCGCAATCGCCGCCGTTCTGACCGGTGCCCCAGGAGCACTCAACGCAACGAAACAGCAGCTTCTCAACCCGGTTGCAGAGCGCTTGAAATCCGCCTGGAACTCAGCCGCCCAAGTTTCGGCAGCGGCCCGTACTCAACCGGAGGCTCGCGAAGGTCTGCAAGCGTTTCTAGATCGAAGAAAGCCGCAATGGGTTTCTGATCTCCGCAGCCCTCTCTAAAGACCATCGAGTCGCGGTCGCTAATCGAGCTTGGCCTTGCCAGACAACACATCCGCGGGAGACAGGACTTCGATGTCCGAATACCGACAAAAGTCGGCACCATTGAACGTGAGAATTTGAGTTAGGCCATGCCGTTTCATCGCGGCAACCAGTCTTGCATCGTGTGCATTTTTTCCCATCACACCATAAGCCGTTACTAGTGATTGCCAATGAGTGAAGATGCCACGCTCATCCTCCAACAACTGATACTCCTGCAGCAGACTGGTAACCGCGGCTTCTACGGTTGAGACGTCCAAACCCAGGCCATTTGATGCCAATGGTCGTGTCGCAGCAACCCAATACTCATAAACGACCTGGGGCACAACGCACAATTCCACATCAGCTTGTGCGAGCTTTAACACTGCGGACCTTGCGATTGAGTGATCGGCACTGGAATGCTGGACCACTCGCAATAGAATATTGGTGTCGAGCAGAATCCTACTCACCACGTCCCTCATAGATCGACTCGCGGCTGTCATCAATCGGATGATCCGTCTGAGGATGCAAGGCAATCCACGCATCCAAACGCTGTTCAAACTCAGCTGCAGATCTACGCGGAACCTTCACTTCGCTCTCTGCAATTAAGCTATTCGCCACCAATTGCTGCAAGTAAGTCTCCAAGTCCTCGCCGCTCGCAACAGCACGTTGACGCAAAGCAAGTTCAATCTCAGGCGAAAGTTCAATCGTCACGGTCATCATGTCCTCCTCGGGGATCGACTAAATTCTACAACGAATTAAAGCCCGAGTCAGCGCCTTTCTACGACTTGACACGCTACAAACGCGAACAGGACGACCGAGCATTGCTCGGTCGTCCTGGATATTCGCTGTCTGAATTGCCAATCGAAGCGTACCTAAGCTGGGCTTACTTGCCCTTCTTAGCGGCACCCTTCTTCTCGCCCTTCTTATCACCTTCAGCGGCTTCGGTTTTGACCTTCTTCTTCTTACCGAGGGTCAGCTTCACGACGCGCGTCTTGGGGATACCGAGAGGACTGCGGCCTTCGACCCACTTCTCTTCGACTTCCATCTGCAAAATGCGCTCGTCTCGCGTGAGAACATTCCGAGAACGGGCCAGGCGGCCCTTGCGCTTCAAACTACGATCGATGGTCACAATAAATCTCCGACTGAACTGACGCTGTAACTCGTTATCTCAACAAGCGATAGAGTCGCTCACCGAGTGATTGATAAATCGCCGGGCCACCCCAGAGTGCGGGAGCCACATTCCATTATCGGGCAGCAAGCCACACAGGATAACAGAGAATCAGCATAGCATCAACAGAGAGGCTGGGGCAAACATGGAGATTTTCAGCTACAGACACCGCCGTCGTCATGAGAAATCATGAGGAGACGATCTGCATAACATCACTGAAATTCCCTTTCGGCATGCTCCATCAAAAGAACATCCCATCCAAAAACCCCCGTTTCCTTAGTCTGAGGGTCGTATGCTTGCTCCTCTGTCAGCTCTCCCGACGTAGATCGGGGCCAGATTCTCACATTGCGACATAGATCGTTGTATCGCTTTGTGAAGTAGGGAGGACGCCCGCCTTTCCAGCCCCGACCTGATGAACCCGCAAACAACTCGGTATACCATCCCAGCGAATTACCTATCCAAGAGGGACCGTACCACCACGCATGGAAAATCGGCCGATAGGCGGTCTTATGCAAATGCTTCCAAGTCTCGTCGCTACCGAACCCGCGGCTATCCAACCATGCCAGCGGACCAATGCTGGCCACATAGACCATCACCACAGCAATTAGCCAGCCGCAGGTTATCAATCCCCGGCGAATGAGTCGCGATTTGCGTGATGATGGGCGAGTGCAAGCTGCCACAATTTCATCCTTGGTGAATGGCAACCGCTGCAGGGCGGCAAAGTATTCCCGAGAATAAGGAATCATAGCCTCTCGACAAATCAATTCACCGTCAGTTTTCCAAGCCGCGGAGCGGCGACCGCATAAAGCTTGGGGCGGAAGCCCCAAGACAATGACACCCAACTTACCTCCATGCCCCGGAGGGGCGACCGATTCCGTAGTTCGTTCAGCCGCCCCGTCGGGGCTTGGTCCATTTCATCTGGACGGATCCCGGGGTTACCACCCTGGGCTTTATGCGGTCGCCGCTCCGCGGCTTAGAATGCGGCCTGCCAAATGGCAATCCCATAAGTCCCATTGGTCCCATCCGTCCCATAAGTCCTATCGCTTCCAACAAATGCATGGGACTTATGGGACCAATGGGACGGATGGGACTTATGAAAGGCAGGCATTCCTTGCCACCGCCCAACATTCGGCCGCACGACGCCGAAACGACCCGACTCGGGAGAGTCAGGCTACGACGTCGCGACCGCGACAAAGAATGACAACACCCCGCGAAGAGTAACCTCTTCGCGGGGTGCGTTTATCAAAATGGTTGGTGATCTGAACAGTCGGATCGTAAAGATCCCGAAAATTAACTACCATTGTTCGCAAGAACGAA
>JAKFVC010000005.1 GCA_021732415.1 Planctomycetaceae bacterium | reverse complement strand
TACACCGGCCGCCCCACACGCAACACGGCAAACCAACGACCCCGAACATGGCGAGAACTTAGGAAAACCACGAAGCTCTGGAAGAAACTCGACTTGGTGAAGGGCAAATTGTAATTTGTCGTACTAGCGCGTGCCGGCTGACGAGGCGTTCCCAGCCACCGACCGCAGATCAAACCGCCTTGCGCATCGGCATCGGTGGCTGCTCTTCCGATTCCAGGTCGCTGGGATAGCCATAGCGGTCGAAGACGTCTTTGAAGCGATTGTAGACCTGGCGTTTGATCACCGGATCCATGACGAATTCGTTCTTCTTATACTCACGCAAACCGGCGAGCTGCTTGTTGATCGCCGCCTCGACCGTACCGAAATTCTCCCAGCCGAAATGCTCGTAGATCTTTCGCATCTCGCGGACGGGATCTTCTTCCAGCTCTTCGTAGCGGAGTTCGATCAGCCGGTTCGGAGCGACCATTCCGCGCGTGGCATGATAACGCTTGAAGAGCTCTTCGTAGCAGATGCACATGTCGTCTTCCATGCCGACGAAATTCGGTTTTGCCAGCCCATTGGCGACGAACAGTTTGCGTCGGAGATGCACGGACGAATTGTAGACCGCGTACGGATTGCGAACGATGTTGATGAAGTGCGCGTCGGGGAACATCTCTTGGATGATCGGGATGCGGTAGCTGTGCGACGGCGATTTCAGCAGTAACTGCTTCCCCTTCGACTTCAGCGTGATCTTCTTCAGGAAGTAGAGAAACTCACGCTTCCACATCTCACGGTCGGCGGTGGGCAGATTGTCGAGATCGAAGAAGTCCTTGTAGTGCTTGCGGTCGCCTTGAAACGCGAGCAAGAAATACGGGGAGATCAACGTCAGGTTCAACAACGCCATTTCATCTTCTTGGGGCGCCGACCACGAGACCTTCATGTTGTCCATCGGCCGCGTGGCGGGCAGCAACCATTTGGTGAGCTTGGTCGTCGTCGATTCGGTCAGCAGGAAGTGATGCGGATTGAGGACCTGATAGGTGTTCGGCGTGACGAAACGCTGATCCTCGGCGAGCATATTGTGCAACCACGTGGTCCCCGAGCGCCAATGTCCCAGAATGAAAACGGGAGGCGCGGGAATCTGCACGTTCTGAATACTGCGTCCGTAGACCAGCTTCTCGGCCAGTCCGGAGATCGAGTTGTTGATATTGCAACCCGTGCAGATCGCGATGCGTGCCGCTTGTGTCCAATCCATCGGCGGTCGCATGGCCAGGAATCGCAACCACATGGGAAAGGTCATGCCTTGCCACACACTGAATGGCCCCTGACTCGATCCCGACAGCTTTTCTTTTTTGACGTTGGCCGACTCACTCATGCGTTACACCTTACCCAAAACAAATGTGGCTGCAATCGTTATCCGGCGACAAGGCCCCCCGCTGGCCCACCGCGCGGCCCACATTCATCGCGACCAGACTGCGTTGGGTGTCTGGACGCGGGGTGGAACAAACAAAGTGTCCTCTCATGGCTGGGAGAGGACGATCCTGAACTGGCTGATCGACGATTTATCGCGCAGAACACTGCTGATATTTTCTAATCGCAGCGTTAACTTGCGTCTCTTTCTGAGATCGTCCACTCGTGCGATCCGCTTGACCCTTTGGCCGCGTCTCAGAATCCGCACGAGAGACATTCCAGAACGAACCCTTAAATGTTAGCTGTTTTCCCCAATCGGTTACAGCCGAAACGGCCTCGACCGATGACTCCCCGCCATTGTATGCCACGGCAGCAACCGCTGAAAATATGTGAAATGGTAAGCAGTTAGCGCGATTTTGAGGCAACGTACCAAGGGCTCGGCGATGAACACATATGCTAAATGACGCGCGCGATTTGGAGCGATCTCAGACCGAAACCGGCAACACGAAAACATCCCAAAGTGACCAAACACCCCAGAGGGTCGGGCGTACGAGTTTTCAAAATTGGCCGCGCCAAAGCATTCATTGCCAACCGAGTTACCTCGGCCAAGATCGAAAAAATCGTAGGCCCGTCCCCCGATTCGGAGAAACAAATACGAAGAGTTTTTTGGCACACTGATCTACGCTAATCAACACTGATCAGAACAGAGAGAGAATCAAGTTGCGATCTCAATTTCTCGACCTGAAATGATCTGAATTAGTGTGGATTAGCGTAGATCAGTGTTCCAAAAACTCTTCGTGATTCCCGCAATTCGCTGGCCATCGATGGTTGGTACCGATATCGCTTCTTGGTGGAGAATGTTGCGCGCTCGGGGGGCTATCCTAGCTCTGGGCTTGCGCGAGTTCTGCTCGCCAGCGATGCAGGGTTTCCAGAGCCTGAGACGGAGTGAGGTCTTCCAGGTTGATGCCCTTGATGGTTTCGATCAACGGGTGTTCCGGCGGTGCGAACAGGGTCAATTGGCGATCGCGTTTCCGGCCGCGAACCATCTTCGGCCGGTCTGGAAACTTGGGGCGGCCTTCCGGGTCGAAGTGGTCGGCTTCCAGGGTCTGCAGAATGGCTCTCGAGCGTTCGACGACGTCCAGGGGAACTCCCGCCAGACGAGCGACGTGGATCCCGTAACTCTTGTCGGCGGGGCCCTCCACAATCTTGTGCAGGAAAATCACGTTGTCTGCGTCTTCGCGGACCGCCACGTTCCAATTGCGGGCGTGTTTCAAGCTGTTCGTCAACTGCGTCAGTTCGTGGTAGTGCGTCGCGAACATCGTCCGGCACGCGATCGCATCATGGATGAATTCGGTCACGGCCCACGCCAGCGAAATCCCGTCATACGTACTGGTGCCGCGGCCAATCTCATCCAGGATCACGACGCTACGGTCCGTGGCCGCGTTGAGAATCCTCGCCGTTTCGGTCATTTCGACCATGAACGTACTCTGGCCTTTGGCCAATTCGTCGCTGGCGCCGACTCGTGCGAAGATGCGATCGGCCACGCCAATGACAGCACGTCGAGCAGGAACGAATGAGCCCATCTGCGCCATGATCGTCAGCAGCGCGACCTGCCGGATATAGGTGCTCTTGCCCGCCATGTTGGGACCGGTAATCAACTGGATCAGCCCATTCGAGCCCCCCAGCCGCACGTCATTGGGGACAAACTGCCCCGAGGGCTGCAGGCGATCCAGGACGGGATGCCGGCCTTCTTCGATCTCCAGGACGGTCTCGGCAACGACTTCGGGCCGGCAGTAGTTGCTGCTGACAGCCAGCACGGCCAAGCCAATCAGCACGTCAATCTGCGACATCACATCGCCCGTCTGACGCAAGCGTCCGCCCTGCAATCCAATCTGTTCCCGCAACTTCAAGAACAGATCTTCTTCCAACGAGTGCGACTGTTGTTCCGCCCGCAGCACGCGGTCTTCGTGCGTTTTCAGCTCCGGGGTGATGAAGCGTTCCTGATTCTTCAGCGTCTGCTTGCGAATGTATTCCGGTGGGACCTTATCCGCGTTCGCTGACGTCACCTCCAGGTAATATCCAAACACGCGATTGAAGCCAACCTTCAGATTCGGCAGGCCCAAACGAGCCGCTTCCTGAGCCTGGTAGCGAGCAATCCATTCCTTGCCACCGCGCGCCAAATCCCGTAATTCGTCGAGTTCCGCGCTATAGCCATCACGGACCACGCCTCCTTCCTGATACGACAGCGGGGGCTCATCGACCAACAACGCGGCGATCTGAGAACGGATTTCCGGACACAGTTCGATGCCCGCTTCCAACTCCTGCAACAGTGCCGCCTGGCGACCGCAGAGCTTCGCCTTGAGCTTCGGTAAGATCTGCAGTGAAGACGCCAGACAACCCAAATCACGCGGCGTCGCGCGGCCGGTGGAAATGCGCGCCGTCAGGCGCTGCAGATCATAAGTTTGCTTCAGCAGTTCGCGAATCTCCTGGCAGAGCAGGGGGTCGCGCATCAACTCGCCGACGGCATCCAACCGGCGATTGATGGCCGCCACGTCCGTCAGCGGGTTGGACAACCAATCGCTCAGCAACCGGGCCCCCATCGGCGTGACGGTCTCATCGATGACCGCCAGCAACGAACCCTCCCGTTTGCCTTCCCGTAGCGTGCGCGTGAGCTCCAGACTCCGCCGTGTCGCTTCATCCAGAATCAGGTTCGTGCCCCGGCGATATGGCTCAAGCTGGACGATGTGATGCAGCGACGTCTTCTGCGTCTCGCAGACATATTCCAGCAACGCCCCCGCGGCCGTGATCCCCGGCGACTGTTGATCGAGATCAAATCCCTCCAACGTCGAGGTCTCAAAATGTTGCATCAGAATGCTGCGAGCATGGTCGGGGACGAAGCACCAAGCCGGCCGCTGGGCCAGCATCATCCCCGACATCCCCAGGAGTGCCTGATGAGTGACTGAACCACGTGCATTCTCCGGAAACAAACATTCGGCGGGGCGCAGTCGAGCCAGTTCATCACCGAGATATTTCAACTCAATATCGGTCGTGACAAAGCGACCGGTCGACAGTTCCAGCCATGCCAATCCGACGCGGTCTTTTTCCGGGTACACGGTCGCGAGAAAATTGCTCTCACGCGGATCCAGCAGGGCGTCGTCAGTCAGAGTTCCCGGCGTGACGACTCGGGAAACTTCCCGTCGGACCAAACCTTTCGCCAGCTTGGGATCTTCGACTTGTTCGCAGACTGAGGCCCGGTATCCAGCCTGGATCAGTTTCCGCAGATAGTTATCGAGTTGATGGTAGGGAAAACCGGCCATCGGGATCGGATTGGGGGAACCCTTATCGCGGCTGGTCAGCGTCAACCCCACCACGCGAGCCGCAATCTGTGCGTCCTCGTAAAACAGTTCGTAGAAGTCACCCATACGGAAGAGCAAGATGGCATCGGGATGCTGCTTCTTGACTTCCTGGTAGCGCTGCATCGCCGGGGTCAATTTAGGTTCAGCATCAGCCATGGCAGGTCGTAGCCCGACTCTCTGAGTCGGGTGCTCCTCTTTCGGGATCTTGGAATACTCCCGACTCAGAGAGTCGGGCTACGGAGAGTTCGAACGTCAAGAACTATTTCTTCCCGATCGGCTTCGCATCGGGGAACAGGCTGCTGACGCTGGTCCTGTCGTGAATCGAACGAATGGCTTCCGCAAATAGCGGTGCGACCGAGACGCACGTAATGTTCGCTGGCAGCGGATCGGGGTGATTTTCGATCGTGTCGGTCATGAACATCTCTTTGATGTCACTCGCCGCAATGCGCGCCGCCGCTCCCTTGGAGAGCACTCCATGCGACACCGCGGCATAGATATCGCGAGCCCCGCGTGACTTCAAGACGTGTGCCATCTCGATCAATGTACCGCCGGAGATCGTGAAATCATCGGCCAGCAGCACATTCTTCCCGGCGACATCACCAATCACTTCCAGGACCTCCACCGTTTCATCGTGCCCGTGGCGCTGCTTGTTACCGATGACGACAGGCACTCCCAGCAGATTGGCATAAGCGGACGCCCCCTTGGCGAAGCCGACGTCCGGGCTGCAGACGGCCAGATCGGGAATATTCAAGGTGCGAATGTGGTCGCACAGCACATTGCGAGCGTACAAGTGATCGACCGGAACCCGGAAGAAACCCTGAATCTGCGGGCTGTGCAAGTCCATCGTCAGCACGCGATCAGCCCCGGCCGCTTCGATGGCATCGGCACACACGCGGGCTCGGATCGACACGCGCGGTTCGTCCTTCTTGTCACCTTTAGCATAGCTGAAGAACGGAATGACGGCCGTCACGTTCTGGGCGCTGGCTCGCTTCAGGGCATCAATCCAGAAGAGCAACTCCATGAAGTTGTCATTCACGGGATTGTGGCTCCCTTGAATGACATACACATCGCGCCCGCGGACGTTGTCGAGGACGCGAACGAAGACATTTCCCTCGCTGAAATGCAGGGCTTCGCAGGGAGTGAGCACAACGCCGAGCATCTCCGCAATCGCTTTGCCGAGCTTCGGATTGGCGGAGCCAGCCAGGATTGCCAGGTCACCTTGAGGTGCCTGAAAGGGAATCGTGCGCGGTCCGGAATTAAAACTACGAGACGGGGGAGCTGGAGACATAGTGACCTTGGTAAATTACGCAGAAGAACTTGGCCCCGAAGTGACCGGAATCTTCGGGAAGCAAGCAAAATACAGCCAAGATTCTTCTGCGTGAGAACTTAGGTAGGTCGGGGGTGAATGAACCGCGCTGGTCGTCCAGAAGCGGTATTACCCCCAGCGGTGATCACATCCCTGCGGGGTCTTCATCAAGAGTTCATGATACCCGCCCGCGGCCGATGCTGCCAGCATCGAGAACGACTCGATTCGTGTCGACCGAACCACCAAACAGCGCGGGGTCCGATGATACCTTCGAGCCCCGTGGCAGACGCTGGCAGCGTCGGAACACAGACGCTGGCAGCGTCTGCCACGGGGGCTCCTCGTCATTCGTCGTGCGGTTCGGCACTCGCGCCGCCGCGGAGCATCAACCAGGCCGTCGGAGTCAGAATTAATATCATTCCCAACACGGTGGGAAATTCGAAACTGCGGTTCCAAAGCACCGCGTCGATCAACACGCCGAATCCGACTTGCGTCAGTCCGACAACGGCCACTTTCGCTGGATCTCCCAACGTAAACGCCTTCGTCAAACAGACTTGTCCCATGGTCGCGGAGACTCCCACCCCCAGCAACATGGCCACGGTGATCCACTGCCACGGTGCGTTCGGCGGGGGACTGCCCTGAATGAACAGCTTCGCCGACATGCTGAATAACAGCGACACCGAGGAAAAATGGAACACGATGGCTCGCGTATCCATCCCATGCAATCGATGCAGTCCCAGCATGGCAACGGCACTACAAAAGGAACTGGTGAGGGCCGCAAACGAGGCTAGATTTCCCTTGGCGATATGCGGCTGCTGGATCAAAACCACTCCCGCCACACCGCTCACAATAGCCAGCCACGTGGTCGAACTCGGCCGAATCCCTAACAGCGGCCAGCTCAGTAGTGCAATCCACACGGGGAAGAGGTTGGTGATGGTGAGCACATCCGAAATCGGCATCCGAGTGAATGCGAAAAACGTGCAGACCAGGCTGATGCTGCCCGCAATGCTGCGGATCCAGAGTGACCGAGTGCCGAAAATCACTAACGGCACATGAGCCCACCAGGCAAGCAGGGCGATCAGCACCATCGGAATCGTGGACCGTCCGACCGCGATGACCTGCCAGCCGCAATAATCCTTCAGCGCGTGCGCCAGCGTGGCCATGATGGCAAACGCAAACTGCCCGACCAGCATCCACAGATACGGTCTCGTCGAATCGGTATTCACAAACTATCCGTGCAACAGATGAGCCTGGCTGCGAGGCGGGGGAGGGCAAAAATCTCGTGGGAGCTCGCTGCAGTGTGGCAAATCTCGCCCATTCCCGCCAGCGAGTAGTCCCTCGCCCTAGATTTTCGAGCGTTATTAATTCATGGATTTCTCTGTGCTCTCCGTGTCTCCGTGGTGCCAATAAGACGAAAGCTTGCACCACGGAGACACGGAGAACACAGAGTTAAGAGTCGCGCAGCAAGCGCATCATCTCGGGAATAAACTTCGCAAACGCCCGGGCGCGGTGGCTGAGTCGTTGTTTGACCGCCGAGTTGAGTTCCCCGAAGGTTTGATGATATTCGCGGATCAAGAAGTAGGGATCGTACCCGAACCCATTGGTGCCGCGCGGTTCGGAAATAATCCGTCCGCGACACCGATCTTCGGCGGTCACTCGAATCGCGCCGGTCGGATCCGCGAGGACTACCGAACAAACATAGCCGGCACCTCGACGTTCGTCGGGAACACCCGCCAGTTCATCCTGGAGCTTCAGATTGTTGCGTTCGTCGGTCGCGCCGGGGTCGCTGTAGCGGGCAGAATAGATTCCAGGGCGTCCCTGCAGCGCATCCACCATCAGACCGCTATCTTCGCCGATCGCCCAGTGGCCTGTTGCCAGTGCCGTCTGGCTCGCCTTCTTGGCGGCGTTCTCAGCGAATGTCGAGCCATCCTCGACGACTTCCGGCACCTCGGGAAAATCGGCCACACCCAGCAACCGAATGCCCAGAGGAGCCAGCAAATCGGCCATTTCGCCGATCTTTTTCCGATTGCGGCTGGCGAGAACTACAGTCAGGGATTTGTTGTCAGTCATAGGATGGGCTGGATGGCAATGGGGTCGGGATGGCTCGTCAATCACGGCCCCGTTAGTCTGCCCGAATCCCTGCCAAACGACAACCAAGCACCGACAAATCTCTTAAAACGCCTCACAAAACTGAATTCTGACAGAAGAAGTCGAGTCACAGTACGCACTTCGAGAATCAGAACTTCGTGTCCTTCGTGACCTTCTGTTAAAAAAAGAATTGGAACAGAAGGTCACAAAGGACACGAAGTTCTGCAAAGTGCAGTTCCTGGGTCTATCTGTTTCGATAAGGCATTCTTACTTAAACTTCGGAACCTTCATTAACTCGGGGGCCAGATCGAGCACAAACATCTGCGGGTTATTGCCGCCAATCTGGAGGATTTCGGGTGTCAGGACATCCTGCCGGGTCTTCGGGTCGGGCTTGATCTTGGGGCCCCATTGCTCAACGAACTTGGCAATCCGCGGATCGTTCGAGTCATTGAATCCGCCGACCGTCACGACCGAGCGAAATCGTTCGTGGAAGACAAACGCTTCATGCCCCTGGTTGCGCAGCAGATGCACCAGAGTCCACGCGCTTTGCCCGGCCTTATCCAGCGAGATATTCTTTTCCAACATCGAGTCAAACTTGAAGGTCGCATCCCGCTCCTGTTTTTCTCCAGTCGCGATCACGTGCTTCGACGAACCCTGGAATGTCGCGACGATCAACGTGTACTTGGCGGGATTCAGCAGCAGATTGAAATTCTGCCCCTTATTAAGTTGCTTCAGCAGTGGGTCCTTGTCGTAGGCCATCTGCGCAATTTCGTCTTCCGTGAACATGGGATTCAACGTCAGGAAGGCCCGGCTTAAGGGTCCCGGACGTCCTGGAGTCGGCTTGAAATTGCCGTTCGCGAGGGCCTTGGGATGGTACTTCTGCATCCAGGCCAAGGTCTCTTGGGCGATCTTCGCGTGCTTGGCCTTGGTGGCGTCCTTTTCATCGGTATCGATGCTGGAATACTCACCAGCCAGGACACAGATCCGGTTTCGCTGCGACGCGACAAACCGGGTTACCGACTTCCCATTGCGATCGTAGGAAGCGATCTCTTCCAGCTCACCCTTTTGCTCATGAGTCCAAGCCGGGATCCCCTTTTTGCGGAGTTCCATGACCAGTTCGTGGGCCGCTTTTTGGGCATTGGTGACGCTCTCCGGATCGTTCGGATTGCCTCGCAGGCTGGTCACCATGATCATCCAGGGACCGCATTTCTTGGTGACGACATAGCTCTTGGCCGAATCGGTCTCCAGCTTCTTGGAAACTTTCATCAACTGCGCACTGGCATCGCGACTGGCCAACATTAAGAGGCCAAAACAGGCCAGGAGCACGCAACGATCAAGATTGATCCGCATGGGCAGACTCGCTGAATGTGGTGAAACGAGGATCAACGACAACCACGAGATCAGTCAGGTGGCTGACGTTATTGAGGGAGGGGCATACGCCACCGCGCGGGACGCGGTACTAGAACCAGAATGCAGACGGGAGGAGGGATGAAATTGAGGGGAGCTGTTTGAAGGGTGCGAATGTACCAAGAGCCGGGAATTAGGTCTACAGCGGTTTCTTGAGCAATTTTCAGGGTGCAGGGCAGGATTCGGCCAAGATTTGGACTGTGCGTATCGTGGGACGGGTCTCCAGGCCCGTCCGTCCAGACCCGACTGAAGTCCAGAATCCAGTCATCTGTATTTCTTCCTGTCCTTCGTGAGCTTCTGTTCCAAATCATTTTTAACAGAAGGTCACAAAGGACACGAAGGAAGTGAATTCGATGCAGTTCGTGTGAGTAACGCCGTTTCGTAGTCCACAGCAAGGGGACGGACGGGCCTGGAGACCCGTCCCACGATACGCTGTGGCTTTCTCGCCACACGATGCCGTTACTCCCGCCTCATGGTGAGTTTCGGCATCACTCTCAGCCCTCTTCTTGGGCGTCCTCTCTCCGTCACACAGACGTCGTTAGTCAAAGGCTCTTAGCAAGTTACGGCTCGCCGGTTTCCCGTCTGTCAAGATTCTGAAACAAAATGTTTCACTTGGCATACAGACTGCTTTACATCCCTGCCATACAAACAACCGGTGACGAAACACACCGGCCACACCCAGATACACAGCCAAGTACACGACACAGAAAGAACCACAGCCATGACGAACATCCTCACCAACTTGTTGAACGACGAAGCCGGTTTCATTGTCTCCGCCGAATTGGTCCTGGTCGCCACGATCGGCGTCCTCTCCCTGATCGTCGGACTCTCGGAAGTCGCCTTCAACATAAACCAGGAACTGGAAGACGTCGGTTCGGCCATCGGTTCCATCAATCAAAGCTTTTGCTACAACGGTGTCGCCGGTCACAAGGGACAGGCTTCGGGCAGCTCGTTCTCGGACAGCCGGGATGCGGGTGACTGCGACTGCGATATCGTCTGCAACGTCTATCCCACCGGCGAACACTAAGACATGACCCGCAGTTCAATCTCATAACAACAGCACCTCGGATGTCTGTGACATCCGAGGTGCTGTTGTTGTAGCCCGACTCTCTGAGTCGGGTGCATGCAAACGAGGGAACCCGACTCAGAGAGTCAGGCTACGGAAATCAATTGCGATTCGGAATCTTCCCCTGCGGGATTGCCATCCGCGGCGGAGGCGGGGAACCGAGTTGCTTATCCTCGGGATTCTTCAGACCCGAACTGCCTTGAATGGCACCGCGGACACCCAGCAATTCCGGATGGCGCGCCAGTTTGTCCGCCAGGACTCTCATATCGTTAATCACCGGCTGCAGATTATTCAGCAACGTGCTCAGCGAACCCGCCGAACGATTCATGTTGCGATACAGCTCGGGGTCAGTCGCCATCAATCGCAATGAGCCGTCTTCGTCATTCAGCAACCGCGAGAATTTGCTCAACTCTGCCAACAGCATCTCCAGACTTCCCAAGCTCTTGTCGAGGCTTAACGAAATCGATTCGCTGCGTTCGGCCAGGGGTGCAGTCACTTTGGCGATGTTGCCCAAGGCCAGATCGGCTTTACCAATCGCCCCACGGATCGCCTTAATCGCACCCTGAGTTTCCTGGACCATTGCGGGCAACGCGGCCATGGTATCCCGCAGACCGGCTTGAGTCGCAGGATCGCCAACAATACTGTTCGCCGCCTTCAAGGTCTGCGTCAGTTGATGCATCGACTCGGCCGCGTCTTCGACCACCTGGCCAATGTGGCCGCGGTGCGTATCCATCACCATATTCACGTTCTTGGCGACCTTCTGCCATTCGCGACTGGTGCTGGTAAAACTGGCCAATGTCTGATCAACTCGCGATTGCATCTGCGCGATCATTTCGAGCGGATTGGCGGACGGAATGCCCTCGATCTTGCTTCCTGGACGCAGCAGCTCTTTGGCGACCCCGGGCGTGAATTCGACAGTCGCATCGCCCAGGATCGAGACACTCAGACGAGCCCGTGAATCTTTGCGGATCGTGTGCCGCTTTTGGATGTTGAGCAGCACCGTCACGCCACCCTGTTTGTCATCGAAGAACAGTTCACGAACATGGCCGATCGGCACGCCATTCTTGCGGACGCCCGTCTGCGGATGGACGCCGGCGGCTTCTTCGAAATGGACGGCGATCGTGTAATACTCTTCCCACATCCAGCGCATTTCGCCAAAGCGCATCACCAGCCCCGCCGCAGTCAATGCTGCCGCGATGACGAAGATGCCGACGCGAAATTGAAGCTGGTTTTCGGACATGGACTTTGACTAGGTTGGAATGCGTGGAGAGAAGGTGGGACGGGTCTCCAGGCCCGTCAGTGTCGCTTTCTGAGCTATTTGATCAAGACAGAAATGTCAGACCTAAATCGATTCTTCACAGCCAGGTAAAAACTTTGTACCCAATTGTCTAAGTTCGAGGTGTTTAACAAGTGAATTGTGGTGTGAGAGTATGAGGGATGGAGAGTGTGAGAGAACATCAAGCTCAACGGGGATTGAAATCCAACTTCTACTCCGTCACTCTCAAACTCTCACACATTACAAACGCCCGTAGAAATTACGCAAAAACCCAGACGCCGATCGACTCCCCATTCGGACGGACGGGCCTGGAGACCCGTCCCACGACACTATCCGGCTAATGCCAATTCTCTTAATCGTTCGCCGGCCTCGCCCCGGACAAATTGCGAGACCCGCTTATCAGCAGAGGCAAACGCTTCTTCAGCCGTCCCTTCAAAAATCACTTGCGGTTCGCCGGGGAGCAACCGCGGTGCCGGATGGAGCATGACCACTCGATCCGCCACTTTCTTCACGGTAGACATGTCATGAGTCACGACGATGCTGGTAATCGGACGTTGCTTGCGAGTCTGCAGGATCAGCTCGTTGATGACGTCTGTCATGACAGGATCCAGCCCGGTCGTCGGTTCGTCGTACAACATGATTTCCGGCGTCAGCGCCAGCACGCGGGCCAAAGCGACGCGTTTCTTCATGCCGCCCGACAACTGGGCCGGCTTCTTTTCGCAAATCGAATAGGGCAGGCCAACTTCATTCAGCCGTTCCCGCACGATGCGTTCAATCTGCGACAACTTCAGCTGCGTATTCTGACGCAAACCAAACGCCACGTTTTCGAAGACACTCATGCTGTCGAACAGGGCTGACCCCTGAAACAGGAAGCCAAATCGCAGTTGTTCGCGGCGTTGTTCGCGATCATTACGTGCTCGCCAGCCGCGGCCTTCGAAATCGACGGAGCCCAAATTCGGATCAAGCAGGCCGCACAGCAGTCGCAGCGTGACACTCTTCCCGCAACCACTCTCGCCAATGATGACGAGGGTCTCACCGCGATTCACGCGGAAAAACACATCGCGCAGGACGACCTGCGAACCGAACTGGCGACTGACGCCATTCAGTTCGAGCAGGGGGCCATCATGTGGTGCAATTGCCGGCATATTGAAGTCGATTCGTCCCCGCTGACGAAGAGTATGAGAGTCCCAGAGTGTGAGGGTATGAGGGTGTAGAACTCCCTATCGGAATCGGACTGCACTGTTACCCCGTCACTCTCACACTCTCGTACTCTCACACCATTTCTATTTGGCAAACACAATGTAAAACCGCACTAGAAGCGTCGGCCACGGTTAAAGCGGCCCCATCGTGGGCCGGTACCAGTAAGCAAACCAGAACGACTGCATGACCGTGACCAGGATACTCAACAAAAAGTCGAGTCCCATGATCGCGACGAACGAAAACACAAATGAGTCCGTAGCCGCCTTACCGACACCTTCAGCCCCCGCGGAACAATGAAATCCGCGATGGCAGGCGATGATGGCAATGGCCGCTCCGAAGAAGAAACTCTTGAAAATGCCGCCGCCGAAGTCGAAGCCGCTGATCATTTCTTCGGAATGCAGCCAATAGTGCGAACTGTCGACCCCCAGCAGTTGCGTGCTGAAGAGCCACCCGCCCACCAGCCCGGCCGCATCCGCAAACACGGTCAGTAACGGGATCAGCAGGAAGCACCCCAGAAAGCGGGGGACGACGAGGTATTGAATCGGATTGGCCCCCAACATCCGCAGGGCATCGATCTGTTCGGTGATTTTCATCGTGCCAATCTCGGCAGCGATCGAACTGCCGACGCGTCCGGCCAGCATCACGGCGGCCAGCACCGGGCCCAACTCTTTGACCAGGGTGAGGTTAATCACCGTACCCAGAGTCGCTTCCATCCGTACGGAACGGAGTTGATCGTAACTCTGCACGGCCAGCACCATGCCGATGAAACAGCCGGTGATCAGGACGACGGGCACGCTTTGCACACCGATGGTGTAAAGGTTGGGCAGGACCACGCGGCCGCGCGGCAGGCGACCGCACAACCACCCCAGTAAATCCAGGGAAAACAGCGTCAGATCGCCCGCAAACTGCACGCTCTCGACCGTACGCTGGCCCAGTCCACGGACCAGACCCGTCGAGAAATTCGTAATGGCAGTCGCGGCCATGAAGTCACGCATCCTGGTGAGAATTTTTCCATCCTCGCTGCCCATCCTGGGCACACCTTCGGCACGGGCGGGAGAATATCGAGATCCCCCATTCTCTGCGAGACCAATTTAGACTGTCGTCAACCACCCGGAAGCAGCCTTGGATCCCTTCCGCGCTCCAAAGGACAACGGACCAAGGACAACGGACAACGGACGATCACAACTCAGTGTTGCAGCACCGGCAGGTGATGCGTATAGTCCGGCAATGCTGATTGAATCAGGTTCGCACGCTGCGAACAGGACTTCCACTTGAAGAGAGTTTGGAATGGATTCCGACTGGACTGCCCCCAATCGTATTCGCATTGACCACGAACACGCTGTTCCCAACAGCAACCGCTTGTTCTGGGACGATGCGGCTCTCCTATCTGGGTCCGGCCTCTCGCCGTCTCTGACTGCCGCCATAGCGAAAACTCGCGATTATCTGCTGGCTGAGCAAGATCCCGCGGGCTTCTGGTGCGCGGAACTTGAGGGGGACACGATCCTTGAGTCTGAATATATCCTCCTGCTGGCGTTCCTCGGCCGTGAGCAAAGCCAGCGAGCCCGCCAAGCCGCACAATACATCGTCGATCAGCAACTTCCCACCGGTGGCTGGGCCATTTATCCCGACGGTCCCGTGGAAATCAGTGCCTCAGTCAAAGCCTATTGGGTCTTGAAGATCACCGGCCACGACCCGGAATCCGAGTACATGCAGCGTGCTCGGCAAGCCATTCGCGACGCCGGCGGGGCAGAAAAGGTCAACAGTTTCACGCGCTACTACATGGCACTCCTGGGAGCCATCTCTTACGACCAATGCCCGGCAGTGCCTCCCGAGTTGATTCTGCTCCCCAAGTGGGCGCCGTTCAACATCTATGAAATGTCCGCCTGGTCGCGCACGATCGTCATCCCATTGAGCTTGCTCTGGGCCTTCCGTCCCGTACGCGTGTTGCCCGTGGAATGGAGCATCGAAGAGCTGTTCCTCAAACCATCGCGCGAGCTGCCCGTCACGATGCCGCCGTCAGAGAACGTCGATCAACTGCAGAAGAAGACGTGGATCAACTGGCATCTGTTCTTCAAACGGGCCGATCTGGCCATCAAGTTCTGCGAACGCAACGGAATCAAGCCGCTCCGCAAGCGAGCGATTCGCCTTTGTGCGGAATGGATCCAGGCCCGGTTTGCCAAAAGCGACGGTCTTGGCGCCATCTTCCCGCCCATCATCTGGAGCGTGATCGGCCTGAAATGTCTCGGGCACACGGACGAGTCACCCGACGTGCAACGGGCACTCAACGAGCTCGAGTCGCTGGTCATCGAATCTGACGATCAGCGTTCGGTCCATCTGCAACCATGCAAATCTCCGGTCTGGGATACGGCGATCTCTACTATTGCGCTGCGAGAAGCCGGCGTTCCCGCCCAACATCCGGCGATCCGCTCGGCGGTGAAATGGCTGTTGTCGAAGGAAGTCCGCGACAAGGGAGACTGGTCGGTCCGCAATTCTAAGGTCGAACCAGCCGGCTGGTATTTTGAATTCAACAATGAATTCTACCCCGACATCGACGACACGATCATGGTGCTGATGGCCCTGCAGCAATGCCTGCCGGAAGGTGTCAGTCAGACGTGGCAGGTCGAAATGAACTGGGTCGAGCAATCGGTCCCCGGCATGCAGACCGTTCTCGCCCAGCGTAATGTGCAGTCGGCCCCGACGCTCCTCGCCGAATTAGACGCCGCTCGCCCGATGCTCAACGCCATGCAGCGCGGGGTCCGCTGGATGCTGGCGATGCAGAATAAAGATGGTGGCTGGGCAGCGTTTGATCGCGACAATAACCGCGAAATTCTGACCCGCGTCCCGTTCGCCGACCACAACGCCATGATCGACCCCAGCACGGCCGATATCACGGCCCGCGTGATGGAGATGATCGGCAAGCTCGGTCTATGGACCAAGCATCCGGCCTTGGACAAAGCCCTCAACTTTGTCTGGCAGCATCAGGAACCCGACCACTGCTGGATCGGCCGTTGGGGCATCAACTATCTCTACGGAACCTGGCAGTGCCTGGTCGGCCTGGCAGCGGTAGGCATCCCCGCGACTGACGTTCGTATCAAGGCGGGTGCCGGCTGGCTGAAGAGTGTCCAGCAGGCCTGCGGCGGCTGGGGCGAGACTCCCCGCAGCTACGAAGACCCAACTCTGCGAGGGCAGGGGAGTCCCACGGCATCACAGACTGCGTGGGCGTTGATGGGACTGTGTGCGGGCGGCGAAGTGAATTCCGAAGCAGTCGACCGCGGAGTCCAGTATCTGCTGGACACTCAACTTCCGGACGGTACCTGGGACGAACCCGAATACACCGGCACCGGCTTCCCGCGAGTCTTCTATCTGCGCTATCACTTGTACCGCACGTATTTCCCGCTGATGGCCTTAGCCCGGGTCGCACGCTTGCGGAACGTCTAACGACGAGGGGTCGGTGACCCGTCCCAAGGTTCCGTCGCGTCTCTCATACCAGAATATCACGGATGGGATTACCCCCGTGGCCAACCGGCAGCGGTCTCCCCAGCTTGTCTGTAATGAGCGAATGGGGATCGATCCCCAGGCATTCGTAGATCGTCGCACAGATATCTGCCGTGCTGACCGGGCGATCAACGGGCCAGGCCGCGTGCTTGTCTGAGGCCCCATAAATCGTGCCGCCGCGAATTCCAGCTCCGGCCAGGACGACCGAATAACAGAACGTCCAGTGATCGCGGCCGGCATCTTTGTTGACGTTCGGGGTGCGGCCGAAGTCACTCATGATGACGACCAGCGTCTCGTCCAGCAGGCCGCTCTGGTCCAGGTCCTCCATCAACGAA
Source organism: Planctomycetaceae bacterium (assembly GCA_021732415.1). Taxonomy (GTDB): domain Bacteria; phylum Planctomycetota; class Planctomycetia; order Planctomycetales; family Planctomycetaceae; genus JAKFVC01. Next base: position 60,869 of record JAKFVC010000005.1, on the reverse strand, counting down.
CTGAAGGACATATCGACGACTGGCAGGTACTTTTTGAGGATCTGGAAATTCCACATGTGGGTATCCCAGCCAAAGTCCTGCAAATTGGACAGTCGGCCGTTGTACCAATCCCACAAGACATGGACGAAGCGGACTCCCGCCTGCACCAGCTTCAAGCCAATGAAGGTGCTGTTGCCGAACAAGGTGTCGCCGTAGCGTTGCTGGACACGTTCATCAATCTGCTTGGGATCAAACGCCGCGGCCAGCTTGTGCGAAGTCAGAACATCGAATGCCCGCTGCTGAAAGCGGTCGAACTGATTGAGCGGCATGCGGGCTTCCATCTGCCGCACGCCGTAATTCAATTGCTCGAGCAAGCTGCGTCGCTGGCTGAGTCGATCGATCGTGACACCGTCTGCCAGGCGACTGTCGGCGATGCGCGGGATCCCTTTGATCAAAGCCGGATTTTCCCGAATATCGGTCGGCGTCCCTTTGTCGACGTATGGTTCGCAGATCGTCTCCAACGGTGCGTAACGGGCCCCCAGAAACCCACCATACGGCCCCGCCTTCCGCGGTCCACCACCCCAGCCGAGCGGGGCCGGCAAATGGACATACGCCGGCATGTCCTGAGCCGGATCTTTCAGGTACTCGCAAACCGAACCCATGCTGGGCGGATACGAATCCCGCAAGATCGTGAGGTCGGGGAGCGGTTCCTCAAACCCGGTGTAACTCGGCATCGTATTGTGGCAGTTGGACTTGTTGATCACGCTGCGCACGATCGCGGTCCGATGCATCCACTTGGCACTCAGCGGCAGATGTTCGCAGATTTCAATGCCCGGTGCAGACGTCGCAATCGGCTTGAACTCGCCGCGCACTTCGACGGGAGCCTGCGGCTTCATGTCGAACATATCCTGCGTCGGCGCACCGCCATGCAGGTACAGGACGACGACACTCTTCGCCTTACCGGGAGGGCGGTCGGCAGCGGCTTCGGCTCGTAGGAAGTTGGGGAGATTCAGCCCGGCACAAGCAGCAATCGCCCCCGCCTGCAACGTCTCCCGACGAGTCACCCCGTCACAAAATCGGCGTGGTCCGCCCAGCATCGTCAGCATAGTTGTACTCTGAGGCAGGAGACATCTAATAAGTCGTGCGAAGAATGCATAAACATTATCAGATACGTTATTTGCTGTCTAGAAGATAAGTCTCAAATTGGCCCCGCGGGGCAATGCCGTGAAAGACTTTTGCAGAAGATCCGGTCCGATTTGTGATTCGAGTAGATGGGAGGGTGAGGCTCCTGCCGAACCGCATGCGTCTATCGACCGTCGCCAGACTATGCGGTTCGGCAGGAGCCTCACCCTCCCATGACGTCGAAACATCCTTCACGGCCTAGCCCGTGGGGCGGTAGTCCGTCATACACATCGACGGCAAAAAAGAAAGAGGAGACAGGCATTGAGCTCTTTGCCTGACCCCTCTCAACATGTTCTGAATCGTTCAATGACTAAGAGCAACTGACTCTTAATCAGTTGTCGAACCTACCACCCGCGAATCTTGCGGCCAGCATCCCATTGGTCATGGAAGGTGCGATTCTGGAAGTTCAAAGGCATTCCACCACCCAGGTGACCCGAACCATAGACGTAGTTATTGGCCGGTGCCTGGTAGTAACCGTTGCCTGACCCGTAATACGTATCGGCTGGCATCGCGGGTGCCTGATAGGCACTTTGATAACGTTGACGGCCATCGGTCGTCGCCACCGCGGGAGCGGGTGCCGCGTAGGTGGTGGCCGGGGCATAGTACGACTGATTTGAGTACTGATAGCAGTTACGCCGCCCACCAGCCTCGGCAGTCGTCAGACTCAGGCATGTGGCACTCACCACCAGTGCCGCCAATCCGCAGTTTCTCAACAAGCTGTTCATGATACTCACCTTTTCTGAAACGGATCCGAGGCCTGCGGTCCATCACATCGGACAACAGGGCTTTCAGATCCCGGAAATCACGATTCAATTCGTTTCCTCCTGGCGGACATTTCTCAAACGACCGGCGCTTTCCCGCGCAGCTTATGCGCTGGCAAAAATCCTTTCCTTCCAGTGTGCTCCTCGGGAGTTAATTGTCAATCCGCGAATGCCGCCAAACGACCGCGCCACCGCAGCAAAATGATGATCTGCGACGTGTTTTCGGGCTCCTGGACTGCTGCTTAACGAATAAGTAATCCCCGAGACCAGCGCGCCGTTTTGCGCGCCCCAGCTTCCGCTCTCGCCCCACACGCAGATGCTTCGACCATAGCCGTTCCTCAAACCGAGGCGACCAGGAGCCGTCGAACACGCCCTACCAAACAGCCATTTCAACGCCTGCGACACCCAGTTTGATCTGCACGTCCTGCAGGCAACCTCGCCACGATTCTATGCAATCAAACGCTGTTGCCGGCCGCTTATCTCCCACTTGCAAAATCTTCAAACAACACAAATCACATTTTATCAATATGTTACAGACAGCAGCAATGAAATTTCCGAGAAATCGGCACACTGCGTGCGTCTGATCGCTGACCGATCGAACTGGTCGCCCAGCCAACAGTGACGGGTAAAATTGATGACTGCCAACTGTCGACGGTGTCTCCCTCTGATTTTCGTGTTTGCCGCCTGGTCGGTGTCCACTGGACTTGGACCTGTTCTGCGAGCTGAAAATGGAGTTCCCGCGGCGCCCGTCACTCAAACCGTTAAACAACCCGTCAAGCAAGAGGCATTACGGCACACTCAAGCCAACGGCTGGCACGTTGCCGAGAGTCGCAATTTCCGGTTTCATCACCACAGTCAATCGAATCTGGTCGCTCGGCTGGCGGTCCTCTGCGAAGAATCTCGCACGTCAATCCGCCAACGCTGGCTGGCCGCCTACGGTACCGCCAACTGGTCAATCAAGTGCGACGTCTTCCTCTACCCAACGCCCGCTGAGTACCAGCAGAAGACCCGTTTCCCCGCCGACTCCTGGGGCTTTGCGGATCTCGAAATTGGCGAGGGCAAAGTGTGGGTGCGACGGCTCGACTTGCGTTCGGATAACGAAGCGCGGGTCTTCAATGTCGCCGTTCACGAGCTGACTCATGTGATTCTCGCAGACCGGTTTGCCCACAAGCAGATTCCGCGCTGGGCTGATGAAGGCATCGCCTTAAATTCAGAACCCCCGGCACGTCAGAAGGACATGCGCGGCTGGCTGGCGGCCGAGATCAAGCAGGGTCGAGGCTTCACGCTCCAGCAACTGTTGAGCATGCAGCAGTACCCGCAGAACAAGCACTTGGGCGATCTGTTCTACGCTCAAAGTGGCTCGCTGGTCGAGTTCCTGCTGTCCCAGAATTCGGACTCGGAAGAGGGTGTTCTGCGTTTCGTCGACGGAGCCCAGCGGGGCCTCGACAAACCCCTCTCAGGCGTCACGCTGACGAAGCTGGAGAGCGAGTGGAAGGCCTGGTTGTTGAAGTCTCACGCCAACGGCGGAGTTCAACTCGCTGCTGACCGGCCGTAATTCTTCACCCTTGAACGTCGCTTCGAATGAATTCACCTTTCGTGGTGAGCCAGGTGCCGTAAGGCCCCGGACAATTCGTCACCGCACCGCAAGGTCCAGATTCTCAGAGGAAACGGCATTCTGCTGAAGATTTCGACCTCCATGGGGCACCACCAAATCAGCCGGAACGCGATAGCGTCCGGTTCATCTGGTCGAATTGCTTGGCGGTGGTAGTCAAGTTCGACTCATTCTCGCCGAGTCACACGCACTAGAGACCATTTACTTTTGAATTGTGCCGTGTCGGTGGTTTCAAAGAGAATAATCTCACGCAAAGGCGCCAAGGCGCAAAGAATTCATCTCTTCGTTCTTTGCGCCTTGGCGCCTTTGCGTGAGATCTTGTATTCCTGATTCTTCAACGATGCGCTGGATTCTGCGATGGTTCGATGGATGCCACAGCGCGGACCAAAGAACGCAAAAACAGCCCGGCAACTGAATGTCACCGGGCTGTTGAAATCTGCAATCAATCTTCGGACTCACCCGCTGCTTACGGCCGGGCGACTTCTTTCTTCAACAGCACTTCCACACCCTTCTTCAAGTCCAAGTCCTCTTCCAGGTTCACTTCGGTCGGACCACGGAAGAAGCCACGGTTCGGGTTGGATTCCGCGACCGTAATGTGCGGCTGGACTCCAATCTTGCCGAACGTCTCACCGCGGGGTGAGTAGAACTTGGCTGTCGTCAGCCGCAGGCCGGCGTTGTGATGCAGCGGGATGATGCTTTGGACTGACCACTTGCCGTAGGTCTTGCGACCCACCAGCGTACCTCGGCGATGATCCTTGATGGCCCCCGCGACAATCTCACTGGCACTCGCACTGTCACCATCCACCAGCAACACCAGCGGCATGTTGACCGTGCCCATGCGATGGGCCGAGTAATTCCAGTTCTGATCCGCGATACGTCCCTTGGTCGAGACGATTGTTCCATCCGAGATAAAGTGATCGAGGACTTCGACGGCCGCAGTCAGCAATCCACCGGGGTTGCCCCGGACGTCCCAGATCAGTGACTTCATACCCTGGGCCTGCAAATCTTGCAGAGCGGCAGTCATTTCTTCATTCGTATTCTTCTGGAAACCGGTCATCTTGATATAACCGATCCCATTTTGTTGATCGATAATCTTGACGATCGGCAGCGACTTCACATGCACCGCTCGACGAGAAAAGTGGCTCTTGCGAATCTGCGAATCGCGGCCTTCCACATCCAATCGCACTTGTGAACCCGGCTTGCCCTGCAGCATATTAGCCGCTTCATCCGTCGTCATCAGCCGGCAGTTGGTACCGTCGATTCCCACGATGTGCTCGCCAGCGAACAATCCCCCCTCCGCGGCAGGGCTGTCAGGCAACACGTTGACCAGCAACAATCCCTTACCCGTCTCAGCCTTCATTTCAATTCCGAGACCGACAAACTGGCCTTCGATATTCCCGTACAGATCCTTCAGTCGCGTCGGAGTCAGATAACAGGAGTATTCGTCCAGAGAATTACAGCCCCCGAACAAGTACTCCATCACCACCGCCCCCGATTGCAAACCGATTTCACGTTCGGCCAGATCGCAAACTTCATTGATGATCTGCACCGTCTCGAGCCGATCTGCAACCGGCTTATTCCAATAACGTTTATTGAGAACGACGCGCAGCTTTTGAACCTGTTCTGGCGAAGCCCCAGGCAGATTGGTCTGGAGGAACTTGGGATTCACGAGAGCGAGATACAGACTCTCGGTCCCATGAGCGACGAAAAACATTTCGGGCAACGCGTCGACATAACTACGCTGCACTTGATCCAACACACCTTTGACCACCTCCAGAGCCGCGCTGCGATTCATCGGCAGCATCGTCCGCAGAAAACTGCTGTCGGCGTACCGGCGATCAATCGCAAACTGGTATTTGGAGCGCCGAAGACCGTGTTTCAGGTCTTCCTGGCCAGGATGCGCTTTGAGCTCTTTTTCGTAGTGCTCAATGGCTTCGAGCCACTGCCGTGATCTCTCGAGTTCAATCCCCGTTGAGACAGCCTTTTCAGTTCCGCCACCACTCGGCTTGCGAAACTTCACCGGACCCGCACCTAATGAAGTGCGATAAGTCCACGAAGTCAGCCCGCACAATACGATGATGACGATCCAGCGTCTCAGTTGAGTCCCAATGCGCATAAGCTCCCCCATATGACGACGCCTTTCGCTACCGGGTTGGGCAAGCTTGACCGACCAGATCGATCTTGCCGAACATGACGATTGGTAACGCGCCGTCGTGATGCGTGTCTGTTGTTGTCCGCGATTTGTTCAAGAAATCGAACCAGACGCTGACAACTTGACTATAGAACGCATTCTGGGGGTGGTCAAACAGCGAGACGTAGCGATTAGCCAACACCGGCATCCCACGACTCCCGTTCGACACACTCATCTCAAAAGACTCCTAATGATTCACAAACGCAGACAGGGAAAGCAGATCCCATCAGGCAAACTGTTAGGTGGAGTTCATCTCCAAGCCACCTCGAAAACACTTATTTAGTGAAGATTTTTTTCACCGCGTTCAGAGAACAGTACAGTCACACTTTTCTTAAGAACTAGACTCTGCGGACCGTAACACTGAAGACAGGTGTATCAAACTTTCTTCGCGCCAATTTGCAACAATTGCTGCAGACGCTGTCATGCACGCACGCTTATGCAACATCTTAAAACTGTCTTTCGGCCCTCAAATCAGACCCACCGATTCGAGAGTTATAGACGGACCGTTTTCGCGCGCCGGAATGACCCGCATCCAACTATCGGCCAGCATTGCCGGCGCGTACCGCATGATCAAGCGCAATCAGTTTTCTCGGAAAGTCCGGCAAAGCAACCAGAGGTTGTTCCAATTCCGGATGCCAGGCCAGCTCCCATTCAAGGCTGTACCAACCGTCATAACCAGCCAGGTCCAACAATTGCAGCGCGTCGAGAGCGGGGAATTCTCCGCTACCAAACAACACATAGTGTGCGGGCTTGTGACCACTCATCAATGAGTGAGCTTGCGCGGCAGCTGCGCCCCCGTGGCAGACGCTGCCAGCGTCTGTACTGCCGTCGGTACTGATTCGAATACCGACGCTAGCAGCGTCGGCCACGGAGTCCTTCCAATGGGTATGACGAATCCAGGGACGCAGGCGATTGAAAGTTTCGGACAACGGTTCGTTGTAAAATCGCCAAGGATGATGAGTATCCCAGAGGACTCCCACCGCCGGATGATCGACCCGCTCCATCACCGTCTGCATCCATTGAGTGGCGGCAAAATCACCATGCGTCTCCATCAACACCAGCACACCGCGCGGCTCGGCGTAGTGCCCCAGAGCCGTTAACCCCTCAACGACCTGCGACAATACCCGCTCGCGACCAGAGGCGTCCTGCCCGGCGGTGAAGACATCCCCAAACACTCGCACAAACCGAGAACGCAATTGATGTGCCAGATCGACGTACCGCTGACCGATTTCAATCTGCTGCGAACGAACATCAGCGTCGAGGTAATCAAACCTCACCGAGGATCCCAACCCCGCCACCTGGAACTTGGCCGCCTCCAGCTCCGCGCGCCGTTGGGAGAGTTGATCCGGTTGAAACTCAGGCCGCACCAGCAAGTCGGTCTCACGTTCCAGCAGACGGACCTCGACACCCTGATAGCCAAACTGCGGACCGTAATGCAGGATGTCGGCCCAACTCCAATCGGGGCAGGCCAGCGTCGAGAAGCACAATTTGAGGGACTGTTGACTTGCCATCACAGGGCTCCTGCAAGTTGTAGCCTGACTCTCTGAGTCGGGATGTATGTCGTTTCCGCGTGGCTGACGTGAAGGGCTTCTCGGCAAGATGGGAGGGCGAGGCTCCCGCCGAGCCTAAGACGACCGCAGGTCGGCGTCCGCCGGAGGCCGTGTTCGATGCCTCCGGCGGTCGCCGAGCTTAAGCTCGTCTTAGGCTCGGCGGGAGCCTCGCCCTCCCATGCACCCGACTCGGAGAGTCAGGCTACAGACAAGGCCTATTGATCAGCGCCCGTCTTTCGGAGCAACTTTGCGCCAAGCCGCGAGCAATACTTCCTTCACCGTAACTTTGTCCGCACCAGCCAACTGAATAATGGTGCAACCGCTCCGTCCCCACGCACCGCTCGCTGGGCTGAAAACGTCAGGCTCCAACTGCACCAACCGGGCCTGTTCCTCAGAGGGCAACTTGGCCATTCCCCAATCCTCATCCGGCCCGAGCGTCGCGAAGATCTTCCCACCGACTCGAAAATCGGGATGCCCCATGTGCTGGGCTTCCACCGCGTCAGGCAGAGCGAGTGCCAGTTTCCGAAATGCGTTACCGGTCATCGGGGCCTCACGAGATCCGTCGGAAATACTCACACAACCCGCTACCTAATCCAATCCAGTAATAGTCGTCTTCGAAATGAATCTGGTAGATCCGCCCCGGTTGAAGTGAGTCATCCAAGATCCTGACGACGACACTTCCGGCATCGGTCCCCAATAGCTCATAACGTGACGTCTCTCGGGTTCCTTGATAGTCGCTGTAGCACTTTCCACGTCCCCACCGAATTGTCATCTTCCCAAACAGCGATTTGAGTTTTCGAACTCTCGCGGGCGTCGAATCTTGTTTCGGTTGATAACGGAGAAACGTGCGACGCCGGTCAGACTTCCAAGTGCCAATCAGACGCGAATCCCACTTAGGCTGCTTCCGCCCCTTTTGTGGAGACATTGGCTCGAGGCTGTTGTCGCCAACATCGACCTGTTTAAGGGTGAGTTCGCCCTTAACATGGGCAATGGCCTCTTTGAGTCCAGCCTTCAGACGCTCTGCAAGCGGATGTCGTGCTTTTGAAGGCATTTCTTACCCTCTCTCGCTACTCAATCGGATTGAACACCAACCCGCTCAGCAATTTCGGATAAAAGTACGTACTCTTCGGCGGCATCTTTTCCAAATGCGAGGCAATCACTTCGACGTGATCAATCTGTGCCGGTGGGACCAGGCAAGCCAATTGACAACTCTTGGCGGCCTGCGCTTCCTTCACTTCGGCCAGGGAATGGACGTAGGTGAATTTCGGCTTGGCATGAGGAATCGGCCGGACGATCAGATGCTCGAGCGCCAATTTATGCAGCAGACTGACCCCCAGGTTATGCCATTCCGGCGTCTGATCAGGAGCCAGGTTCACCATGAGGGACGCGTCGGTGACGCGGGCGAATAACCAAGTGTCGTCAGCGGTCGTGCCAAAGCCGAGCACATCCTGGCCACCGTCGGCATCAATGAGATCCCAAGTTTCTTTCGCGGCGGCGGGGCCCGTACCGACTCGTTCCACTTCGAAATGCCCCTTAAGCGCGGCTTCGACTTGATCGGCCGTCAGATCGGGCAAGCCGTCGACCAGGCGATGCGTCGGCAGGATGGTCAGCCCGGGGTCGCTCATGCTGACGAACATCATCATCACGAATTCCTGTGGTGCATCAGTCCCCTTCAATTGTCCGGCCTCAGCCAGCTCACTGCGATAATTGTTCGCCGTTTCGTAGCGATGGTGTCCGTCGGCGATAAAGATGTTCTTATTCCGCATCCGGTCGTGAACCGCCTGAATCACCCCTCGATCACTGACCGGCCAGAGACGATGAATGACTCCCAGGTGATCCGTCGCAACGACCGGCGGCACGCCAATAACGGCGCGGTCCAGCGGTTCCATGACCTCGTTGTTATCGTCGGGATACAATCCGAAAATCGGCGACAGATTGGTCTTGGTCGCCTTGATCAACGACAGGCGATCGGCTTTGGGACCTGACAGAGTTTGCTCGTGAGGGAACACGCAGCCCTCACCAAACGGCTCCAGCCGAATCCGCCCTAGAAAACCCTTGCGAACGTAGGTCGTCCCTTCCCAGGTGAATTCCTGATGGTAGGCGTACAAACAATCTTCGCGGTCGCGATTCAAGACGCCGTCATTCTGCCACTGCCGCAGGAAATTCGCCGCCCGCAAGTACTTCGCATCGGGCGCGTCACCCGGTTCTTCACGAGTCAGTTCGAGGCGAATCACGTTACAGGGATGAGCCTGATACAGACCTTCCTGCTGGGCCTCACTGATGACGTCATACGGAGGAGCCGTCACGTCCGACAGATCACCCACTTGAGACAAGTCGTATCGCCAGCCACGGAACGGAAGAATGTCTGCCATGATATCTGCTTCAATGCTTACTAAGTGAGAAAACGTGAACCACCGTGGCCGAACCGACTAAAAACGTCGGCACCCCGGACGCTAGCAGCGTCCGCCACGATGAGTTATAGGGCACCGCCAGAGATTCTTCAAACTGCGAAGCATATGGAATCTTCTGTTAAGACCGTTATCCTTCAGTCAGAGCATCCGCAGGATGCCGTAGCCCGACTCTCTGAGTCGGGTGCATTTCATCGAAGATGTCACAAATCACTGTCTGAAGGCTGGGAGGTCCCGACTCAGAGAGTCGGGCTACTAGAACATCAACATGTCCGCATCCGACACTGCTCGTCGTGCCGAGCCAAATCGCCTCGGCCAGGAAACAAGCCCCTATCTCCTGCAGCACGCCTACAACCCGGTCGACTGGTACCCGTGGGGTCCCGAGGCGCTCGAGTTATCACGGAAGCTCGACAAACCGATCTTCCTATCGATCGGCTACAGTGCCTGTCACTGGTGCCACGTGATGGAACACGAGAGCTTCGAGAACCCGGAAATCGCGGCTTTGATGAACCAGCATTTCATCAACATCAAAGTCGACCGCGAAGAACGCCCGGACCTCGACCAGATCTATATGACGGCGGTGCAGTTGATGACGGGCAGGGGAGGCTGGCCGATGTCCGTCTTCTTGTCTCCCAACTTAAAACCGTTCTTCGGCGGCACCTATTGGCCCCCCGCCGCCCAGCGCGGCATGCCCGGCTTTCCTGACGTTCTGCAAGGAGTTCACGAAGCCTGGTCGAAACGCCGGCAGGAAGTCTACGAAAGTGCCGAGCGACTGACTGCGGCGATCGTCGCGGATTCCATCCCCAAGGGAGACCCGAGTCCGCTGACCACTGATCTGATTCGCAACGCGGCCACCGTGCTCTGCCAACGGGCTGACCGACGCGAAGGGGGATTCGGTGGTGCGCCCAAGTTTCCGCACTCGATGGACCTACGAGTTCTCCTGCGCGCCTGGAAACGCTTCGGCGATCAGGACGCCCTCGCCGTCGTCACGTTGACGCTCGATAAAATGGCAGCCGGCGGCATCTACGACCATCTCGGCGGCGGCTTTCATCGGTATTCCACCGACACTCGCTGGCTCGCGCCTCACTTCGAGAAAATGCTGTACGACCATGCCCTGCTGGTCCCGCTGTACCTCGAGGCGTGGCAGGCCACACACAACCCCGACTACCTGCGAGTCGTCCGCGAAACGCTCGATTACGTCATCCGCGAGATGACTCATCCCGATGGCGGTTTTTACAGCACGCAGGATGCAGACAGCGAAGGGGTCGAGGGCAAATTCTTCGTCTGGAGCGAAGCCGAGATTCTCTCCATCCTGGGGCCTGATGCTGGCCGCATTTTCTGCGTGTGTTACGACGTCAGCCCGCATGGCAACTGGGAAGAAACCAATATCCTCAACCGCCGTAAGACGCACGCTCAGGCGGCCCAGACTTTGAACATCCCCGAAGCGGAACTCGAAGAGCTTCTCGCCCAGTGTCGTCAAAAACTCTTCGCCGTCCGTTCACAGCGTATCTGGCCGGGACGGGACGAAAAGATTCTGACGAGTTGGAACGGCCTGATGCTGTCGGCCTTCGCGCAATCCGCACAGGTTCTTTCCGAACCGCGTTACGCAGCGGCAGCCCAACGCGCGGCCGATTTTCTCCTCACCACTTTGAAACAGCCCGATGACCGGTTGTGGCACGCCTTCAAAGACGGCAAGGCTCGGCTCAACGGATACCTCGACGATTATGCTTGTGCCATCGACGGACTGATCGATGTTTTCCAGGCAGTTCAAGATCCGCAGTACTTATCGGCGGCCACACGGCTCGCCGAGCAACTGCGGTCTCAGTTCGAAGATCCTGCCGCTGGCGGATTCTTCTACACCAGCCACGACCACGAAGAATTGATTGCCCGCCAGAAAGATGTGCAAGACAACGCCACGCCGAGCGGCAACAGCATGGCGGCGACTGCCTTGCTGCGATTGGGAAGACTCACAGGCCGCAGCGACTTCGAAACAGTCGCCGAGCGGACATTGAATCTCCTGTCGCCAGTCGCACAACGCTATCCCTCCGCGGCCGGGCAAACGCTGGCAGCAATCGATTTCTGGCTCGGCCCGACATTCGAGATCGCCTTAATTGAAGGGACGGCCTCCGGGTCTGGATCAGCAGAGATGCTACGCACGATTCACGACAGCTTCATTCCCAACAAAGTCGTGGCGATCCGCAGCGCAAGCATGAACGATGCCGACTTGCCCGCGGAGTTGGCGCTCCTCAAGGGAAAGCCGTCGCGGGGAGGTCAGACCACGGCTTACATCTGCGAACACGGGACCTGCGGCATGCCCCGGGTGGGAGTTGAGGCACTCGCCCAAGCGTTGTCTAAGAAGTGACGTTCCATAGAGAATTTGGCGAGCCGGGGCAATGTGTTTCGCGAGTCTACTTCGAAGTTCGCAGCCTGCTAACGAAGCAAGCCCCGACGGAACATCTCCCGTCGGGGCTTGCTGAATCTCAAAACTTAAATCATCGCTGACACTGACTATTTCTTCGTCAGGTCCTTCACATAGATATTCTTGAAGTACAACGTATTGCCGTGATTCTGCAGTTCGATCGCGCCGGTGGCGTAGATCGGCTTGTCGCGTTCCCAGTAGTTTTCCAGGGTCACGTTGTCGACAACCAGTTCGCCATTCAGATGAATGGTCACTTTCTCACCGATCATGACGATGTGGAAGGTGTTCCACTCGCCCACTTTCTTGTCAGCCACTTTCGACGGCTTGCTGGGATTCTTCTGGTTGTTATAGAGACCGCCTGAGCCCACATTGCCGGCCGGGAGTTCGGTGTCCCAGATTTGAACCTGAGGCGTCCCGCGGAGATAGATGCCGCTGTCACCCTTGGGTTCGATCTTCCAATCCACCCACAAATCAAAGTCCCCATAGTCCTTGGCCGTGCAGAGGTTATCACCCTTGCCATCAAATACGATCACGCCGTCTTTCGCTGCCCAGTGGGCCTTCATCTTCTCGTCAGCCACTGCCTGGGCCTTGGCCAATTCTTCCGGAGTCATCGCGGCGCGCTTCTTGGGGTCGGCCACGAGTCCCTTCCAGTTGGTCAGATCCTTGCCGTTAAACAGGGCAATAAATCCCTCTGGAGGAGTATTGTCTACCTTCTTAGCATCATCTGAATAGGAAAAACTTCCGGTCAGCACCAACAACGCTACACTGAGCAAACTCGCACTTCGTCGCATGTTTTCTCCTCACTGTTGCTTTACGGAGCAAGATCTCGAGCCAAAGTTGACGATTAATTCGGTTCAGTCGTCGGGTCAAATCGTATCGGCCAACTTGAATGAATTCCAGCCGGTGGAGGAATTGCAAAGAGAGTCAACGTCTCCCTTTGCCTCTTGCCGATCATATCAGTGATTGCTACTGTGTAACGGTCGGATATCAGAGAAAACACCATTGGTCGAGCGCTCCCGCCCGGAACTAATCAGGTGCAGTATGTCGTTTGAAACAAATTCGCCGCGACGTCATTTTCCGGTCGCCCCGCATCGCCGCAATTTTTTGCGGATCGGCGGGGTCACGGTCGCCGCAGCAGCGTGGGAATTGTTCGGCCACCGCGGACAGGCGATCGCCAAGCCCGAACTGCCGGCAACGGCCGATTCGGTCCTCTTTCTGTGGTTGCCCGGCGGAGTCACGCACCACGAATCGTTCGATCCCAAACCGGAAGCGCCATACGAAATTCACGGCGATATCCAGGCCATCAACACCAATGTGCCAGGAGTCCAGTTTGCCGAGGTCATGCCGCATCTCGCTCGCCATATGGACAAAATGGCGGTCGTCCGCAGCTTTGCCTCTGGCACCCCCGACCACTTTGACGCCCAGGCCTATGCCCTGTCGGGACGCAATATTCTCCCCAACGGCATCCTGAGCGAACCGAATTTCGGTTCAGTGATTGCCCACCAACTCGGTGCGACCGGTGGTTTGCCGGCTTATGTGGCCGTTCCCGGCACCACAGCTCCTGGACCTCCCAATACCAACCTGTTCGTCTCCGCTTGGCTGGGCCAGAAGTACGCCCCCTTCTGCACACAAGGTGAACCCCGCAAGGACGATTTCCAGGTCAACGACCTGTCCTTCGCCGATCAGGTGACTCGTCAACGGTTCGACGAACGCCGGAACTTGCGAACCCAGTTAGAACAGAATCTGGCAGCGCAAGAGCGTTCCGGCGGACTGGAAGACCTGGAACAACTCTACGGCCGCGCGGTCGAGCTCTTGACCGCTCCCCATGTTCGTCAAGCATTCGATATCAAGGCCGAATCGCTGGCGACTCGCGAACGGTATGGAATGTCCAAGATCGGCCAGCGCTGCCTGCTGGCCCGACGTTTGATTGACGCCGGAACTCGTTTCGCCATGGTCGATTACGGCTATGACTGGGGTGACTACAACAACCTCTGGGACAACCATTGCGCCCCGGTCCAGAACCAGCCACACATGTGGAAGATGTGCAAAGAGCCCTACCACCTGCCGGCTGTCGACAAGGCGTTTGCCGCGTTGCTCGAAGATCTCGCAGAAAGCGGCCGGCTGGAACGAACACTGGTGGTCTATCTCACCGAGTTCGGTCGCACCCCACAGATCAACTCCAACGGCGGCCGCGACCACTGGGGTCATTCTGGATCGATCTTCTATGCCGGTGGCGGTGTGAAGGGTGGCCAGGTCCTCGGAGCGACCGACAAAGTTGGCGGCTACAGCGTAGGGCGGACGTATTCTCCTGCGGATGCCGTCTCCACGGTTTATCAGGCGGTTGGCATCAATCCCGACACGATGATCGTCAACCGCGAGAATCGTCCAGTGCCGATCCAACCGACGGGGCAACCGATTCCGGTGTTCTAACGTGTCGTGGGACGGGTCTCCAGGCCCGTCAGTGCGCCTAACATTCGACTTGGAAGTCCTTTAAATCCAAGTGAGCTTCGCGCAGCGCGCGAGTCGCATTTGCTTGCCGCATCGTTGTTCATCCAAATTCAACTCGTGCGCTGCGCGAAGCTCGCGAGGGTTGAATCTGTGTTGCGTCGAATGTTACAGGGACTGACGGGCCTGGAGACCCGTCCCACGACACACTGAGCTTGCATTACATCCAAGCTCGCTTGCAATTGACCCGTCGACGGCTAAAATAACTCGCTTCCCGGTCGGAAGAGGTGCGTTTTTCACTATTTCCTGACCGATAAACTCAGATCTGGCTGATCTGCGTGTGGTCAGGCTAAACAGCTTAGCTTGCGACACAACTCCCGCGATGAACGCGGGTTGCGTTTTGAAATGAGGGTTGGAAATGCCGTTTTGTGAAATCTGCGAAAAAGGCCCGTCGACGGGCAACTCCGTTGAACAGCGTGGTAAGGCGAAGTACTTGGGCGGTAACGGTCGCAAGACGACTGGTATCACCAAGCGCAAGTGGCAGCCCAACTTGCAACACGTCCGCTTGGATGAAAATGGCACGACCGTCCGCCGCTGGGTGTGCGTGAAGTGCATTCGCTCCGGGACGATCAAGAAGGCTATCGTTCGCAAGTTGTTCTCGCTGCCCACTGCCTAGTTCTCGTAATCAGCGATTCAATCTATGGCTGAAACGCTCGACATCGAAAAGGTCCGCAAGGTGGCCGTTCTCGCCCGACTGAAATTGTCGGATGCCGAGATAGGTGACTACGCGACCAAGCTCGGGAACATCCTGAAGTACGTCGATACTCTCAATGAGGTCGACACTGAAGGTGTGGTACCGATGGTGCATGCCGTGGAACTGAGCAATGTGTTCCGCGCTGACGAAGTTCAGCCGTCGCTACCGCGGGCTGCCGCATTGCAAAATGCTCCCAAAACGGACGGCACGTTTTTCCTGGTCCCACAGATCCTGGAAGACAAATAGTTCATCCGTTTTGAAGTCGATCAAATTCAGCCCGGTTTTCGCAAGAAAGCCGGGCTTTTTGTTGCGCCCTGTCTGTAGCCTGACTCTCCAGAGTCGGACGAACCGTTGAGCAAGCGATTAGAGTTTTAAGAAGAGTGCTCACGCAAAGGCGCCAAGAATTCATCTTGCCTCCCAACCCTTTGCGCCTTCGCGCCTTTGCGTGAGATCTTTCTTCGTTTGTTGTAGCGGAATCTCGTAAGAGTTCCGCGATGGTCTCCAGACTTCAGGCCGAACTCTCATGAGATTCCGCGACAAAGATTCGCAGACGCTGGCAGCGTCTGCCACGGGATTGGAATTCAACCACCAATCCGCCACAATACGGCACCGGCTGGCGTCACCCAATCGTCAGCCCAGCATCATCATCGTGATTGAGGAAATTACCACACATGTCGATCATCGGAGCCACCACGGGTGAGCTGTTAAGTCGCCTGGAACGGGGCGAGTTGACCAGTGTTGAGTTGACGACCGCCTATCTCGACCGCATCAATCAGGTGGACGGCAAAGTCGCGGCCTTTATCACCGTCAATGGGGAAAAAGCCCTCCGGCAGGCGGCCGATGTCGACCGTCGACGGCAGGCCAAACAACCGCTCGGCCTGCTGGCCGGTGTGCCGGTGGCGATCAAGGACGTCCTCTGCACCAAAGGTCTCAAAACGACCTGCGCCAGCACGATGCTCGCGAACTTCATTCCGCCGTACGATGCCCATGTCATCACGCAGCTCAGAAATGCCGACGCCATTCTGATCGGCAAGACGAACATGGACGAGTTCGCGATGGGCTCGACGACGGAAACGTCCGCCTTCCAGATCACCCGCAACCCGTGGGATCTGGATCGCACGCCCGGTGGGTCAAGCGGCGGTTCCGCAGCTGCAGTCGCGGCAGGCATGAGCCCCCTCGCGTTGGGAACCGACACCGGCGGTTCGATTCGTCAACCGGCCGGGTTCTGCAGCGTCGTGGGGATGAAGCCGACCTATGGGCGAGTCTCACGCTTTGGCATGGTCGCCTACGGCAGTTCGCTCGATCAGATTGGACCATTCGCAAATGATGTGAATGGAGCAGCCCTCCTGGCACAAGTGATCTCCGGGCACGATGGGCGCGATTCCACCAGCGTCAATGCCCCCGTGCCAGCCTACAGCCAGACGGTCAATCAACCGCTGGCCGGTCTGCGGGTCGGCATCGCCAAGGAGCACTTTGTCGAGGGCCTCAATCCCGAAGTCGAGCAGACGCTACGAACTGCCCTCCATGTCTACAAGTCGCTCGGTGCTGAGATCAAAGAGGTCTCGCTGCCGCACACCAGTTATGGTGTCGCTGTGTACTACCTGATCGCTCCGTCAGAAGCTTCGAGCAATCTGGCTCGCTATGACGGGGTCCATTACGGACACCGCGCGACGCAGTTCAGCAATATGATCGACATGTACGCCACCAGCCGTGGCGAGGGCTTTGGCAGCGAAGTCAAGCGCCGCATCATGCTGGGAACTTATGCCCTGTCGGCCGGCTACTATGACGCCTATTACCTGAAGGCCCTCAAGGTTCGTCGACTGATTCGCCAGGACTATGACAAGGCGTTCGAACAAATCGACGTCCTCGCGTCGCCGGCATCGCCGAATCCTCCGTCAAAGGTTGGCGAGTATTCCGCGAACCCGCTGGCGATGTACCTCGAAGACATCTATACCATCGGTGCGAATCTCGCCGGATTGCCGGGGATCTCGGTTCCCGCGGGTTTTACCGAGGCCGGGTTGCCTGTCGGAATTCAACTGTTGGCGGCTCCGTTCGAAGAAGAGAAGTTGCTGCGAGCCGCCCGGATGTATGAACTGGCGACCAAGTGGCAAGGCCAGCGGGCAACTTTGTAGATCCGGTATCCGCCGCGCGATGAGTCGGCCAAGCTCAATTCACAGATGACATCAACGCACCTGAAAGCGTGAGAATAAAGCGGGAATCATGGACTATACCACGATCATTGGACTGGAAGTTCACGTCCAGTTGCAGACTAACACGAAGATCTTTTGCGGCTGCTCGACGAAGTTCAATCCGGACAATCCCAACGTGCAGACGTGTCCCGTTTGCCTGGGGTTGCCGGGCTCATTGCCGGTGATGAACCGGACCGCGTTCGACCTCGCCGTGAAGACCGCGATCGCCATCAACTGCCAGATCGCCCGCTTCACCAAGTGGGACCGCAAGCAGTACTACTACCCCGACCTCCCCAAGGGATATCAGATCAGCCAGTACGACCTGCCATTCAGCCATGACGGCTGGCTCGAAATTGTCATCAATAAGGAGACCGGCGAAAAGAAGAAGATCGGCATCATCCGGGCTCACCTGGAAGAAGACGCCGGCAAGAACACGCACGACGAAACCGGCCGCGGACAAGACAGCCAGGTTGATCTGAACCGCGCGGGCACGCCGTTGCTCGAAATCGTGTCGCATCCTGATTTGCGGTCGGCTCAGGAAGCAAAAGAGTATCTCGAAGAGCTGAAACTGCTGCTGACCTACCTGGAAGTTTCTGACTGCAATATGCAGGAAGGGAGTCTGCGGTGCGACGCCAACGTTAACGTGCATATACATCGCGACGGCCAGAAGATCGCCACGCCGCTGGTCGAGATCAAAAATCTGAACAGTTTTCGCAACGTCGAACTGGCGATCGAATTCGAAGCCGATCGGCAATATCGGCAGTGGCAGCAGGACGGCAAGACGTTCGGCCAGGTCAATAAAGAGACCCGCGGCTACGATGCCATCCGCAATATCACGGTCGCCCAGAGAAGCAAAGAGGAAGCCGCCGACTACCGCTACTTCCCCGATCCCGACCTTGTTCCCGTGACGGTCGAAGAAGCGTACCTGCAGAACGTCATCGACAGCATGGTCGAGTTCCCGGCTGCTCGACGGACGCGGTTCATTCAACAATATCAACTGTCGAACTACGATGCCGCCGTCATCATCGATCAAGGGGTCGTCTTCGCGAACTTCGTCGAACACGTGGCGAAGATCTGCGGAGACGGCAAACAGGCCTGCAACTGGGTGACCCAGGACGTCTTGCGGGAAATGAACGACCGCAAGCTGACGATCGAGGGTTTTCCCGTTCAGCCGCCAGTCCTGGGAGAAATCCTCAAACGGATCAACGACAAGAAAATCACGATCAAGAGTGGTCGCGAAATCTTCCTGAACCTGCTGAACAGCGAAGACCTGTCCACAATCAGCGTGGCCCGGATCGATCAGATCATTCAGGAGCAGGGCTTGTCGATTGTCGCCGACAGCGGACAATTAGAAGCGGTGATCGTGGCAGTGCTCGCCAAGAACGCGAAAGCGGTCGCCGACTTCAAGGGGGGCAAGCAGTCCGCAGTCGGATCACTGATCGGCCAGGCAATGAAGGAAATGAAGGGCGCCGACCCCGCCACGGTCCGCGAATTGCTGTTGAAGAAACTCGCGGAATAGCGAGCAGGCGATAAGAGATTGGGTGCCACTGGCTCTGCCAGTGCTTTTGTCGAGTCCTCAATAAAGCCGCTACAGTCCAAACCAGTTGCACCCTGGGAATTATAAACTCAAAGACCAAGTCGCCGAATCGATTCCTGATCACCCGGCGCAAGTAGCAAGCACTATGAGTATTTTCTGCCGAATCGACGACAAACACCTGCCGCTCTACCGCGTATTGTGGGTCGCAGCCACTCCCCATTTTTGCGGCGAGCCCGACTGCCAATGCGAGGGCCGCTACGAAGTGGCTCTGGAAGGGGGCGAGTCGGTCTGGGCCAACAGCAAGGAGCAATCCAACCTGATGGAAATGATCGAAGAGTGGCAAAACGACGACGAACGGGGCGGAGGGTTTGAGGAGCCAGAATAGTCGAGCGTGCCTGGCAAAGCTTGATCATTTGAAGAAGAATTCTTGGCATTAGACCACACAAATCAGGATCTCCAATGTCCGTGTCTACCCCTGCAGTTCCGACGTTTGGTCTCGATGTCCTGCGGCGGTTGCGCGAGATCGTGGGGGCGGAGAATCTGCTCAGTCAGCGAGAAGAGCTTCTCGTCTACGAGTGCGATGGCTATACCATTGAAAAGCAGGTCCCCGATGTCGTTGTCTTTCCGACAACCACCGAACAAGTCGTCCAGATCGTCAAGTTGTGCAACGAATTCCAACTGCCGTTCATTCCCCGTGGAGCAGGCACTAGCCTGGCCGGTGGCAGTCTCCCCGTTGGTGGCGGCGTGATGATCGCCCTGACGCGGATGAAGCAGATCCTCGAAGTCAATCTGCGAGATCGATTCGCCATTGTGGAACCGGGCCTCGTCAATGTGCATCTGACTCAGCGGTTGAAAGGGACCGGGTACCATTACGCCCCCGATCCCTCGAGCCAGGGAGCTTGCACGATCGGCGGGAATGTCGCCACGAATTCCGGCGGGCCACATACCTTGAAATACGGTGTGACCGTCAATCATATCTTGGGTGTCGAAGCGGTGATGCCTGATGGTTCGGTCGTCACATTTGGTGGCCCGGCGGAAGATGCTCCCGGGTTCGATATGACCGGCCTCTTCGTCGGGAATGAAGGGACGTTCGGCATCTGCACCAAAGCGTGGGTGCGACTCACTCGCGATCCAGCCGCCTACCGCACCATGCTGGGCATCTTCGAGACGGTCGAAGCCGCCACTCAAACCATCAGCAATATCATCGGCGCGGGTATCGTCCCGGCGGCCCTGGAGATGATGGATTCGGGAATCATTGAAGCGGTCGAAGCGGCGTTTCACTTCGGGTTTCCGCTCGACGCAGGGGCTGTGGTGCTGATCGAAGTCGACGGCCTGGAAGTCGCCGTCGACGAAGAGGCTCGCACGATTATTGAAATCTGCAATACATCCGGGGCGCGAGAAGTCCGGCAGGCAAATACTCCCAAAGAACGGTTGCTACTCTGGAAATGTCGCAAGCAGGCCTTCGGGGCGATCGGCCGCCTGAGCCCCAGTTACTGCACGCAGGACGGAGTTGTTCCGCGGACAAAACTGCCGGAAATTCTGCGGTTAATTGTTGAATCGGGAAAGCGGCACAATCTGCGGATCGTGAATGTCTTTCACGCGGGTGATGGGAACATCCATCCCATCATTCTGTTCGACGAACGCGATGCCGATCAGGTGCAACGCGTCCTCCACGCCAGTGACGAGATCCTCGAAGCCTGCATTGAACTCGGCGGGAGTGTGACCGGCGAGCACGGGATCGGCGTGGAAAAAATCAGCTTCATGAGCAAGCTCTTCTCCGAAGCCGACCTGGCAACGATGCTCAAAGTCCGCCTGGCATTCAATCCGACGGGCCTCTGCAGTCCGAAAAAGATGCTGCCCACGGCGGGAGCGTGTGGGACAGAACAACAGATCGTCAAGACCGGCGTACGAGCCGCGATGTAGTATCGGCCAAATCAGCCGGCACGCGCTAGCGTCCGGTTCGGCGCGTCTTGATGTAGCGGAATCTCGTGAGAGTTTCGCTGGGACGTCTGCAGACGACCGCGGAACTCTCACGAGATTCCGCTACAGTGATTCTGAAACTCCGTGCTCTCCGTGTCTCCGTGGTGCAATATCCAGGTCTGGCGTATGATAGGATCGCCCATAAGAATCCCGTTCCATTTCCACCCAGCCTGTTGATTTATGTCGCTGCCCACACTCGCTGCCTTCGCTGACGAATTCACCCCCGCTACGCAGACCGAACTGGCCCGCTTTATGGCGGACAATTTTTCGACGCGCCAGCGCGTGCTGTACCCGGTCGGCGGACGAACGGCCCTGCATTTTGGCTGCCCGGCGGTGGAACCGGGAGTGGCGATTTCCACGGCGAAACTGACCGGCGTCATCGACTATCCCGCACGCGATATGACAGTGACCGTCGAGGCGGGAATTCGGATCGAGACGCTCAACGAACTGCTTAGCCACGAACGACAACGTTTGCCGATTGATGTCCCTCAGTCGCACCGGGCCACCCTGGGCGGAATCATTGCCTGTAATGCCGGCGGAGCACGGCGGTTTGGTCTCGGCACACTACGCGACTATATCATCGGGATCTCGGCGATTGATGCCGCGGGGACCCAGTTCAAAGCGGGTGGGCGCGTTGTGAAGAACGTCGCTGGCTATGATTTGTGCAAGCTCTTGAACGGCTCCTTGGGAACGCTTGGTCTCATCACCCAAGTCACTCTCAAGCTGCGTCCGATCCCCGAAGCCACCCGCTGGCTGTGGGCCAGTTTTGCCAGCTTCCAAGAGATTGAAGCCGCCTTCGACAAATTGCTGCTGTCGGCCACTCGTCCCATTGCGATGGAAGTTTTGGACGCCACGGCCGCGGTACAAATCGCTGCAGATGCCCGCACTTCACTTCCCACTGACGGTCCGGTCCTGGGACTGGCCTTTGAAGGAAGCGCCCGTGAGGTTGCCTGGCAGATTGACACGCTGCAGGCGGAACTCAAGTTGCTGGGCCCGCGACAAGTCGTCATCACACCTGATGCCGAGGCCGATGGCCTGTGGAACGCCCTGACCGAGTTCGAAGTGACCGCCGAGGAACCGCTGACGTTCAAAGCCAATGTACTCCCTTCGCGAACGATGGAGTTCATGGAGTTGGCCGCCAGAGAACAAATTTCGGTACAGGCTCATGCGGGGAACGGAATCGTGATTGGTCATCTTCCCGACCGAGTCACAACGGCTCAGACCGCGGCCGCATTGCTGACTCCGCTACGTCGCTTTGTGCGTCAGTATCATGGCAATCTCTGCATCGTGAATTCTCCCGAGGCCTGGAAGCAGGAGATCCCCACATGGGGCGAATCCGAACCGAGCTGGCCGCTGATGCAGAGGCTGAAAGAACAGCTTGACCCACTAGACCTGCTCAATCGGGGCCGATTCATTTTTCCCGCACCCGTTCCAATGGACCAGGGATAATGCCATCAGCCGCTGGGCGCTAGCCCACGGTTCGGAATAACATTTAGCGTCAGTAGTACCTCCGAACCGGACGCTAGCGCGTTCCGGCTGATCGGGCAATTACCGCAATTTCGCCAACTGATTTTCGCTCATTGACAACGGACAAAACTCATGGAAGCCGCCGGTTTGCATTTTCTCAAAAACCTGCTCAACACACCCAGCCCATCTGGCTATGAACAGCAGATTCAGAAAGTCGTTCGAGAATTCGCCGAGTCGTTTGCGGATGAGGTCCGGACCGATTGGCACGGCAACGTTCTCGCTGTCGTGAACCCCAGCGGATTCCCCCGGATCATGCTCGCCGGGCACTGCGACCAGATCGGCCTGATGGTAAAACATGTTGACGATCAGGGATATCTCTGGTGCGATCCTATCGGCGGCTGGGATGTCCAGATGCTGATCGGCCAGCACATGGTCGTGTGGGGTGCGGCGGGGCCGGTCCGCGGTGTGATTGCCCGCAAAGCCATTCACTTGCTGACCAACGAGGAACGCCAGAAGGTCCCCGAAGTGAAGGACCTGTGGATCGACATCGGAGCCGCGCATCGCGAGGAAGCCCTGTCACTGGTCGCGGTCGGTGATTGCGTCACGTTTGAACTTGGCTTTCGCGAACTCCGCAACGAGCTGGCCGCGGCACCAGGCATGGACAACAAGGTCGGCGTCTGGACGGTGATGAGTGCCCTGCAGCGCGTCGCACTGTTGAAACCGGAAGCGGCGGTCTATGCGGTCTCGACAGTCCAGGAAGAGATTGGCTTGCGCGGGGCGATCACCAGTTCGTTCTCCATCGATCCGCACCTGGGAATTGCCGTGGATGTGACCCACGCCACTGACTGCCCGACGCTCGACAAGAAGCAGCACGGAGATATCAAAGTGGGGAAGGGCCCCGTCGTCTATCGCGGCCCGAACGTGAATCCGGTCGTCCACGAACAGTTGAAACTGCTCGCGATCGAGAAAGAGATTCCGATTCAAATCGCGGGGATTTCCAAGCCCGCGGGGAACGATGCCAACGCCATGCAGATCAGCCGCGGCGGGCAGGCGACGGGCATCGTGGCGATCCCGAATCGCTACATGCACAGCCCGGTGGAAGTCATTTCGCTCGACGATCTCGACAATGCCGCCCAGTTGATCGCCGAGTTCTGCGTGACACTCAACGGGGATAGTGACTTTACGCCGCGCTGACAGTCATTGCACTCCCGTGGCAGACGCTGCTAGCGTCTGAACTCGGACGCTGGCAGCGTCCGCCACGGGGGCTGAACTTATCCTACGGGTTACTGCACCGTTTGCAGATAGCGATAGAGATCTGCGAAATCGCCGGGCTTCAAGTCCTTCAACAATCCGGCTGGCATGAGAGACCGGTTGTGTTTGTATTTGGATTCGATGTCGGGCGTTTCAATCCGGAACGTCTGGTTGGTCGTGTTGCGTAAGATCAGACCTTCTGCCGACTCATAGACAATCAGGCCGGTGTGGGTCAAACCGGTTTTGGTCTCGATGGTGGTCGCCTGATAGCGTGGCGACACATCGCGGTCGGGCAGGGCGATGGCGATGAATAGATCCTCGCGCGAGAACCGCCCCGCGACTCCCGATAGACTGGGCCCCAATGCCTGACCGCTGCCGTGGCATTGGCTGCAACTTCGCTCAACAAACAGTTTTTTGCCGCGGGCGGCGTTGCCCATCGTCCAATCTACCTTGGTCAGAAACGCTCGCAACTCGGCCAGTTCGGCTCCGGCGCCGCCTTGTAATTCATTGGCCAGCGCAGGAAATGCTTTCAGGCCCCAGCTCGTCCAGGCTTGAACAGACTCGGGCTGCGGCCGATGCCCCTGAGGTCCCCGGATGAATGGGAATCGCTGATTGGTGGCCCGCTCCAACAGAGCGACGACCCGTTCGCGTAGCGGAAACTCCGCAGCTTCAGTCCCCAATCGCCGGAGCGTTTTGATGAGGACGACGACTTCCTCCGGATTGGATTCCGGCCGCAGTTTTTCCAAGGCCTCGACACTCGCCCGCAAGACTTCCGGCTGCGAGGAACTCAGGCCTTCAATAAACTTCTGACGGTCTTCCAGCAGCGGGCGGCGGGCCAACGAGATCATCGCTGCACTCCGCGTGTTGAAGTGCTCGTAACGGGCTCGCAAGATGGCCAGCGTCTCCGGTGATGAGGACTCGGCGAACAGGAATACGACATCGTTGTTCCACGGGTACTCCGCATCGCGCTGGACGGCTTCCAAAAATTTCTTCTGCACGACGGGTGCCAGGTCCGGCGGAAAACTCGTCAGGAAAATGACGTGGCTGGGGCGGCCAAACTGCGGTTGCTCCAGGATTGCCGCCGGCAGCTCGGGGTCGAGATCCACCAGCGTAGCGTACAATTCCGTGAAACGATCGGGCCAGTTGGTATCCTGAACCATCTTGCGCGCCTGCAATTTGGGCTCGATATTCACGAGCGCCGTCGCGATCAGCTTGCGTTGCGTCTGGCCGCGATCGACCGGAATTCGCGAGGCCACCAGCAGATGATGAATATCGTCGATCGGATCCGAATCTGCCGTAATCTGGGCCAGCACGCTATTCAATGCCGCATCATTGAAGACCGACAACACCGACATCAAACGCGTGAGTTCATAATTCAGATTCTTATCCGCAGTGGGATAGCCTTTCGTCACCGCGACCCGCAACGGATCAAGCTCACGCTCGACGCTGGTGAGATCCAGCGGCGACGCGTAACCGTGATAGGCCGCGGGCAGTTTTGTGACCGCGCCCAAATCTCCCAAGCCTAGCTGAATCAACCGCGCTGCTTCCAGCTTCAATGCAGGAGGATGATCGGCATCTAGAATCCGCCGGCCGACTTCAATGGCATAGGCATTCACCTTAGAGCCATCACCACGATTTCGCAGGTAATTGCCATAGGCATAGCTCAGCGCGGTCTGCCAGTCCCCTTTGCGAACTTCTTCACCCACCAATTGGAAACCCGCAGCATCCAACGCTGAGACAGCGCGTGCCGCAGCGATTCGGACAAATCGTTGCGGATCACCGAGAACCTGCCGGAACCCCGCCGCAATCGCCGGCACCGGGACAACGGCAGCATGAGTGGCTACCGCTTCGAGAATGGCGCGTCGAACGAGGGGATCGGGATCTTGCAGATAGCCCAACCAGACTTCCGGCGGCACTTGAATCGGCAGCCCGCGTTCCAGCGACCAGGCCGCACGGGCACGAACGTCTGGTTCGGCCGCCTGACGCAACCGCGCGACGAGCGAAGCATCAACTCCACCGAACTTCTCCGTGATGATCTCAATGGCCCGGACGCGACTCGCAACTGGTAAATCGGCCTGCAATGATGCTGCAACGAAGGGCTCGCGACCCAACTCTTTCGCGATCGGTTCCCACAGAGCTCGCGACCAACTGCTGAGCGGATCTATGGCCGTCAGGCAGCGGGTCAGCTTATCGGTCGAGGCCGTTTTCTGTTGCTCGGTCCAAGCCTTCAAGCCTGCGGGATGAGTGATCCGAAAGACTCCCCCGCGCGTTCCGCGACCGCCGACGGCGACATACAGACTGCCGTCGGGTCCGACTTCGCAATCGGTGGGAGCAAATCCGAATTCCCCTTTGGCCCGCATGAAGTCGCTCGGCTGAGATTGCCAGATTTCCCCAGCCCGCTGCAGTGGCATGGAAATCACGCGGCCAAACGTCCAATCCATCACGAACAGACCGCCTCGATAGGGTGCCGGGAAATGCGTGTGCCGATAGTGCGTCACACCCGTCGGCGAACCGCGGCCGAACGAACCGAGCACCGGCATCATGTCGAGGAAATAATCGGGTCGCTTCCAGCTTTGTGACTGCCAGCCCGCATGCAGACTGGGCTGCATCTCAAACACCCGCGTGGGACGATACCACGGCAGCGAGGAATCACGCTCGTCATCGCTGTCGAAGGTGTAGAGATCTCCTAGGGGACCGAAATCAAAGTCGTAGCAGTTCCGAAACCCGTGCGCATAGACCTCGCCGCCACTGAGATCGGGCTTCAAGCGGAGCAGGGTGCCGAACTCGGGCCGTTTGACGGGCGAGTTCGGCAGCGTGGCATATCCCGCCGTAACATTGGCCGTGTTGCCACAGATCAAATACCACCAGCCATCCGGACCGCGGCGAATCGCGTGGGCGTCGTGTTCGTTACCCGTTTTGACTCGCAAGAAGACATCCGGCGGACCATCGGCCTGATCATCGCCGTTGGCATCGCGGAACCGCAGCAGCCCGGCGTCGCCCGTGCAGATCAGGTCGGAACCCAGGAAGAACATCCCCATCGCGCCGTTGGCCGGCTGGTCGGAATACTGGCGGTACTTTTCGGCTTTGCCGTCGCCATCTTCGTCGATCAGGATCCGCACATAGCCTTTGCCGGCAACAACAATTCGTCCGCGTGCGTCCACGGTCAGGCTGTAGATATCATGCGCCAGATCATCGTCGGCGTAGAGACTCACCTGAAAACCTTCAGGGACCGTGACGCCGAGGGAAGGCTGGGCCCACGCCGGAGTGACGGACAGAATCCACAGAATCGCCAACCAGGCAATTCGAGATTCCTTTACACAGCGAGACAAATACCGGTCTCTCATGGGGTCAGACTCCATCCCACTAAGATGCGGTCACATCGCGACCGCATTCACGCCACTTAAAGTCCCTAGAGCCAATATCTTAGCGGCACGAGTTTTTTGTGGGAATGGGGGTTCTGACCGTGGCCGACGCTGCCAGCGTCGGCGAAAACGAAAAGGATCCAATTCACGCTACCACATACAAGAATCCACAAACGCCTTTTCATTCTTCGTGTCCTTCGTGACCTTCTGTTCCAATTCCAATGCATTTTGAACAGAAGGTCACAAAGGACACGAAGATTAGGAAGCCCATTCAAGTGAACTCTGCTCTGACCTCATTCGGTTTGATGCTCGAGTCTTCCAAGGCGTCTGGAACTTGAGTCACAGAACGTGCGAAGCCCGCCAATGTTTTTAGCGCAGCCCTGGAAGAAGGCAAATAACGAGCCTGCAGTTGAAACACGTGCCAACGATCGCGATGGATTTCCAGACGACAGTCCAGTTGATAGCGTGCCGCATGCTCCGCGAGTCGCGTCGCGTCGGAGAGGAGCAGTTCGCAGTCTCCCACCTGGATCAACATGGGCGGTAATCCCGTCAGATCGATTTTCAACGGGCTATGTTCCGGCGTGTCGGACGGACAAGCATACCATTCAAAAATCTGGTCCAGCCAGTCGCCGCGAATCATTGGGTCATTCACGTTCGCAGACGGGCGGCTCGCCGAGTTTCGATCCAGGTCCGTAACAGGCGAAAGCAACATCAGGCCACCGGGTCGAGCCTCGTTCTGATTCCGTAGCCGGATCGCCAATCCCAAAGCCAGGGCTCCCCCTGCGGAATCTCCGGCCAGCACGATTTGTTCGGCCGTATAACCGACTCGCAACATTTCACGGTAGGTACACTCCACGTCATCCATAGCCGCCGGATAAGGGTGTTCCGGGGCCAGCCGATAATCGGGCGTCCAGACAGACATTCTGCTTTCAAACGCCAGACGTGAGGTCACCGTGCGGTGCGTGAACGGGCTGCCGACACAGAATCCACCGCCATGAATGTAGAGAATCGCGCCCGGGCTTTTCTCCGCACTCTTAGCGGCTCGCACCGAGGTGATTTCAACTGGAACAATCCCGGCCATCGTACGGTCGCGAACCACGCCGCCGCGGGCCGGTAAGAAACGCGATAGCCAGCCGACACACCGACGCTGGAATGCCGCGGTGTTCGGTGGCCCTAATAGTGGGCGGAACACACCACGCAAAAGCCCCCGGGAGATAGCTGCCTTGAATCGCTCAAAGCGTCCACCGAGTTGTTCAATCTCAACCGTTGTCATAAATGGTCTGTTATCACGTGCCCGCTGCGCCATCTGAACTGCGGCTGAATTTATACACATCCAGCTTACCGCGACTGGTCATCATGCGGAAAGTCGTCGCAAATCCTGGCCAGTTGGTCGTACTACGCCCGTTGGCATCGGCGTACCAGGACTTGCAACGATTCCAAACCGACTTGATCAGGTAGGACTGAATTCGTGTATTGAAGGCCTGGTGGGCCTCGCTGCCAATCTCGATCGTATCGCATTGCTTCTCACGCATGACCTGCAGGCAACGCATGATGTGCGCGATCTGGCTTTCCAGCATGAACACGATCGAATTGTGGCCCAGATTCGTGTTCGGCCCATAGAGAATAAAGAAATTGGGAAACGAGGGCACGGTCATCCCCAGGTAAGCCTGGGCACCCTCTTTCCAGGCCGTGTTGAGATCCAGATTTCCCGTTCCCGTGATCCGCATCGGAGCCAAAAACTCGGTTGCGGCGAATCCGGTCCCGTAAATGATCGCATCCACGGGATGCTGAACGCCATCCGTCGTTTCCAGACCATTCGCTGTAATTTCCCGGATCTTTTCAGTGACCAGCTCGACATGCGGCTTTGAAAATGTCGACAGGTAGTCGCTGGAGAGCAGAATGCGTTTGCACCCCGCCGCATAGTCCGGCAGCATTTTCTCTTGCAACGCCTTATCACCCACCTGTCGTGCCAGTAGCTTGCGAAACGGCCTCTCCGTCGCGATTTTCATGAGCCACTGCCGATTAGTGAACGCGGGCTTCCTGATATCGAGAAACAAAAAGATTTTCCAGCGATACAGTCGCATCAGCCACGGGGCCATCTTGAATACGGTCTTCAAGCTGTTCGAATAAACGTGATTGGCCCGCGGCAGGATGTAGGGAGCAGACCGTTGAAAGACTTTCAGATGGCCAACTTTCGCGGCCAATTCGGGGACAAACTGAATCGCCGAAGCGCCCGTACCAACGACGGCGACGCGCTTGCCTTCCAGCGAATAGTCGTGGTCCCACTTGGCTGAGTGAAAAGAGCGGCCTTGGAAATTTTCGATTCCCGGCAACTTGGGATAGACCGGACGATTCAATTGACCGGTTCCGACAATGAACAGCCGCGATCGCAATTGCGAGCCATCGCGCGTCGTGACGGTCCACACCGCGGTCTGCCCATCGAACCGAGCGTCGCTGACTTCACAGGAGAAACGGATATGCCGCAGGATGTCGTATTTGCGAGCGCAGTGTCGCAAGTAGTCGTAGATCTCCGCTTGCGGAGCATACGTTCTGCTCCAATCATGACGGAGTTCAAACGAGAACGAATACAGATGGGAGGGCACATCGCACGCGGCTCCCGGATAACTGTTGTCCCGCCACACACCACCGACGTCCTGCGCCTTTTCCAGGATCACAAAATTCTGGATCCCCTGTTTACGCAAGGCGATCGCCATCCCCAATCCTGCAAAACCAGCTCCAACAATAATGGCTTCCAAGAGATCAGGCGGGGCTGATTGGCCCATATTCGTCATCCATTGTCTCCACAAACGCGGAAATACGTGCGCAGTGCGTCCGCCGACTTCGACCACGAACAAAACGCTTCAGGCGCTGGAAGACAGCCGAGTACCTGCGGAAAGATGTCTACTGCGATTCCAGAATTTTGTCAAACCGAATATCGGTAATTTGGGACAACCGGGGAGACTGACAAATCGTCTATGGCTCGCACGAATCGACCACAGACGCAACGAAACAACCCGGCCGCAACCTGCAACCGGGCTGTGTTCGATGTCAGATTTCAACCCAAAGCGATTACCCCACCTTCGCGGGAACCGCGTACGGCGCGCGATACTCGCGAGTCAACATGGGCGTCGCCTCGTCGGAGCGGGTTCCGGTGAACGTCTCCTTGACGGGATCGATTGCCAGCAGCGGTCCGACATGCAGCTTCGCCGCCGTCATATCGACGTGATTGTCGGCGAGGTGCTTCGCCACGCGTTCGAACGTTTCGGCCACTTCGGGCTGAGGAGCCGTGTCTTTCAGGCGTTCCTTGGCCGCTTCAACCGCCACCGCTTCACCCATGCGATACGAGATATTCCCGAGGTGACACAGGGCGCTCGACAGGTGACCCTGTTCGATGTGACCGTTGAGACTTTCCGCCTTGCGCGACCGCACGGCGTCGAAGAAGTTGCCGAAGTGATCTCCGCCCCCCTTGAATTCCTGGGTCATCTTGCCTTCCAGATCGAACGCGGCGCCGCCGTTGTAGCTCGACAACACGACATAACCTTCGGAGCCGTGGAAGATCACGCCGACACGCGCCCCCTTCAACGGGTCGGTGGGCAAGCCACGCACTTCGAACACGAGGTTCTTGTCGCCGTAGTTGTGAATGTTGATCTGCGTGTTGGCCGTCTCACCGGCGTCTTCGTAACCCAGGCGAGCCCCGTAGCTCAACACAGACTGGCCAATGTCATTGACTCCCAGACCCCAGCGGGCGATGTCCATCTGATGGATCCCCTGGTTGCCGAGATCGCCGTTGCCGTAAGCCCACTGCCAATGCCAGTCGTAATGGAACTGCTTGCGGGTCACGTCCAGCACCGGAGCCGGTCCGGACCAGAGATCGTAGTCCACGCTCTTCGGCACTTCATAATGCCCCTTCGGACCAATCGACGGCCGCGACTTGTAGCACAAGCCCCGAGCCAGCTTGACGTCACCGATCTTGCCGGCGTGCACATAGTTGATCGCGTCGATCGTCCCCTTCATCGTGCGGCATTGCGTTCCCGCCTGGCAGATTTTGCCCAACTGCTTGGCGAATTCGACGACCCGCCGGCCTTCGCTGACGTTGTGGCTGACGGGTTTCTCCACATACACATCTTTGCCGGCCTGCATCGCCCAGATGGCAGCCAGCGAGTGCCAGTGATTGGGAGTCGCAATCGAGACGGCGTCGATCGACTTGTCTTCAAAGGCCTTACGCATGTCCTTATAGAAGGCGGGCTTCTTACCGGTATCCTTCTCGACGCGTTCCACACCCTTGGTTTGACCGATTGCCTCATCGACGTCAACAATCGCGACGACTTCCACGCCTTTCCGTTTCACCATTTCACTCAGATGTTCTGTCCCGCGGCTACGAACCCCGATAACAGCGACACGAATGACTTCGTTCGGGCTGGTCGAAGCTTCTTGAGCGTAGGCACTGACGCCACCCTGGAATCCAGTTCCCGCCACGGTGGCAGCGGCCGCCAGCATGGACTGTTCGAGGAACTCACGACGCGATTGATGGAACATGGCAAAACTCCTGCACTGATGTTGAAGAGACCTAGAGCACTTCGGCCACGCATTGAGAATATCCGATCTGATATCAGGATACCGTCCAAACCCGCCCCAGAACAACTGAACCTGACAACCAGTCGCAATCGTACCGTGGGACGGGGTCTCCAGGCCCGTCCGTTCCGCCGTCGTCGATCGGGAATCGCGGTCGTGTTACACAGTGGATCAAAAACCAGACACAAAGTGCATTGAATTTTCTCCTTCGTGTCCTTCGTGACCTTCTGTTAAAAATGATTGAAACAGAAGGTCACAAAGGACGCGAAGGAATACGAAGTAGGGGACGGACGGGCCAGGAGACCCGTCCCACGGTTTCATCCGCCCGAGCAAGGCGCCTTTGCAACTCAAATAGTACAATGCCCCACCACAAGACTCCTGCAATCACTCATTTACCTTGAAAACCAGATCTACCATGCGCTTTGAAGACCGTTCCCCTGACCAGCTTCGTCCCATTCGTGTCGAACGCAACTTCACCAAGGCCACTGCGGGGAGCATCCTGATTTCCGCCGGCCGGACCACCGTCCTCTGTACGGCCAGCATTGATGAAAATCTGCCGAAATGGATGAAAACACAGGATCGCGGCTGGGTCACCGCTGAGTACAGCATGCTGCCGGGAAGTACCTCACCGCGGAAAGGGCGCGACCGAGCCGGCTCGGTCGATGGCCGGACGACGGAAATTCAACGTCTGATCGGTCGCAGCTTGCGGGCGGTCGTCAATCTCGCTGCTTTGGGCCCGCGTTCCATTTATGTCGATTGCGATGTGCTGGAAGCCGATGGCGGCACCCGGACGCTGAGCATTACGGGAGGGTGGATCGCCCTGGCTGAAGCCGTCAATTCGATCCGCGACCGCCTGCCGCCCGATGCTGGCCCGGTCTTTCGGTCGAATGTCGCCGCTGTGAGTCTCGGGGTGATCGACGGAGAATTGCTCCTCGATCTGGACTACTCGGAAGACAGCCGCGCCGAAGTCGACATGAACGTGGTGATGACGGGGGCCAATGAATTCGTCGAAATTCAGGGAACCGCTGAAGGCCGTACATTCAACCGCGAACAACTCGACCTGCAACTGACCTTGGCAGAGCAGGGGATCCGCGTGTTGACGAACATCCAGCGGTCGACGCTGGGAGTCGACTATCCGCTATTCGTGTAGCAGAGCGAATCAAAACGCAGGTAAGCCGAATGCTATAAGGCCCCGGACTCACCTTTTATTGCGGCAGTGCTGGACTGTTCGCCCCGGTTGGACATGCATAGGAAAGCGGCGATCAATCGCCGCAGTCCAAATTTCGCAATGGATCTCAACCTGCGCCCAAAATGCCAAGAGCCACCCCGATCCGGGATGGCTCTTGGTGTTGCATCAGATTGTCAGCGAAAACTTACTCGCTCTTCGCAGCCGGAGCTGCCGCAACCAATTCGTGGCTGTCGCCAGGGAGTTCGGTTGAGGAAACGAAGTCGAGCTGCTTTTGATCGCCGACTTCCTTCACCGTCACCGTAATCCGGTTCTTGCCGTTGAACTGACCCTTGAGGAGTTCTTCCGCCAGCGGGTCTTCGATGTAGTTTTCCACCGACCGACGTAGCGGACGAGCACCATAGTCGACCTCGCCACCCTTGCCGATGATGAATTCTTTGGCCTCTTCGGTCAGGATCAGATCGAGACCCTTTTCGGACAACCGTTCGCGGACCTTCGACAGTTCGATTTCGACGATCTGCTTCAGGTTTTCGCGAGTCAGGCTGCGGAACACGACCACGTCATCCAGACGACCCAGGAATTCCGGTTTGAATTCGCGTTCGATTTCGTGCATCAAACGTTGCTTCATCCGGTCGTAGCTGGTGTCTTCGTCCTTCTTGCCGAAGCCGAACGTATCACCTGAGTGAATCACGTTCGCACCGGCATTCGTGGTCATGATCAAGACAACGTTCTTGAAGTCGACCTTGCGACCAAAGCTGTCGGTCAGGTGACCTTCTTCCATAATCTGCAACAGCATGTTGAAGACATCGGGGTGAGCCTTCTCGATTTCGTCGAGAAGCACCACGGCGTAAGGACGGCGACGAATCTTCTCCGTCAACTGTCCACCTTCTTCATAGCCGACATAACCCGGAGGGGCACCGATCAGGCGGCTGACGTTGTGCTTCTCCATGTATTCGCTCATGTCGATCTGAATAAGCGAACTCTGGTCGCCGAACAGGAATTCTGCCAGCGACTTGGCGAGCAACGTCTTACCAACACCGGTCGGCCCAGCAAACAGGAACGCACCGGTGGGCCGCTTGGGATCCTTCAATCCACTGCGGCTGCGGCGGACAGCCTTGGCGATCCGCTTGATGCCTTCTTCCTGGCTGATAACCTTCTTCTTGAGTTCGTCTTCCATCTGCAGCAGGCGGACGGCGTCTTCGCTCGACAGGCGAGTCAACGGAATACCGGTCATCTTGGCAACGACTTCAGCAATCACGTCAGCATCGACGAGGCCTTCTGTCTGCTTGGATTTCTCCTGCCATTCCTTCTTCAGATTTTCCTTCTTCTTAGCGAGCTTCTCAGCCTTGTCGCGGAGCTCTGCAGCCCGTTCGAAGTCCTGATTGGCGACCGCCTCTTCCTTCTCTTGCTTGAGGCGTTCGATTTCGTCTTCAAGTTCGCTCAGATCGGGCGGACGGACCATCGACTTCAACCGGATGCGCGCACCCGCTTCGTCGATGACGTCGATCGCCTTATCCGGCAGGCAACGAGCTGTGATGTAGCGTGTCGAGAGTTCGACGGCGGCCTCGAGGGCGTCGTCGGTGATCTGCACGTTGTGGTGCGTTTCGTACCGATCGCGCAGACCCTTGAGGATCTCGACGGCTTCGGTGGCACTGGGCGGTTCGACGACCACGGTCTGGAACCGGCGTTCCAAAGCACCGTCTTTTTCGATGTATTTGCGGTATTCATCGAGCGTTGTCGCACCGATGCACTGCAGTTCGCCACGGCTCAGAGCCGGCTTCAAGACGTTCGACGCATCGATCGCCCCTTCCGCTCCACCTGCACCAACCAGAGTATGCAACTCGTCGATGAAGAGGATTGTGTTCCGAGCCCGACGAACTTCGTTCATCACGGCCTTGATACGCTCTTCGAACTGACCGCGGTATTTCGTACCGGCGACCATCATCGCCAGGTCGAGGACCACGATGCGGCGATCACGCAGCAATTCGGGGACCGTCCCGTCGATGATCATCTGAGCGAGACCTTCGACGATAGCCGTCTTACCGACGCCGGCTTCACCGAGGAGCACCGGGTTGTTCTTCTGGCGGCGTGACAGGATCTGAATCACGCGTTCGATTTCGTTCGACCGGCCGATGACCGGATCGAGCTTGTTCTGGCGAGCCAGTTCAGTCAGATCGCGACCGAAGCTGTCGAGGGCCGGGGTCTTGCTCTTGCCACCCTTGGCGGTCGCGCCCCCTTCACCGCCCTTTGCGCCGGGCTGGCCGCGTTCGGAACTCCCTTCGGCCGATTCCATCCCATGACCGAGGAGATTGAGGACTTCTTCGCGGACATCCTCCAGCTTCAGACCGAGGTTCATCAGAACCTGTGCGGCCACGCCTTCTTGTTCGCGGAGCAGACCGAGCAGAATATGCTCGGTTCCGACGTAGTTATGGTTGAGGTTGCGAGCCTCTTCCATCGAGTATTCGATCACCTTCTTGGCCCGAGGCGTCTGGGGCAGCTTGCCCATCGTCACGATATCGGGACCGGGTTGAACGATCTTCTCGACTTCATTGCGGATCTTACGCAGGTCAACATCGAGGTTCTTGAGAACGTTCGCGGCGACGCCGGAACCTTCTTTGACCAACCCGAGCAAAATGTGTTCGGTACCGATGTATTCGTGATTAAAGCGCTGCGCTTCTTGATTCGCGAGCTGCATGACCTTGCGGGCGCGATCGGTAAATCGTTCGTACATTGAGATCTTCCTTTCGGAATCTGCGGCGTGACAGCCGTTGCGATTCGTCAAATTCCTGTCGACGGGGTCTCGACATTTTCCCGCTATCTTGCGGCTTGGCCGATGGCTCTCCGAGTCATCGTGTGTGTCTTCGAAATTTTTTTAACTCTCGTCACTTTGAGCGAGATGCGGATTTATGGACAGTCAGGACTTCCAAACATACCTCAGGAACGGCTCGTCGCAGGCAACGGTCGGAATCTCTGAAATTCAGAGCGACCGAACGTGACGAAAGTTCGGTTTACATCGGGAAAGTGCACCTTTCGTGCCATCCCTCACAAGAACAATTCTCACACGAACTTGGATCGATCCAGGAATTCCGGTGATAGAGTCTGTAAGGATCGGGCAAACTTGCCGAATTCTAGTACTCCGGTCCGATCAAGGCAAGATTCGGTTTGACGCAAACCAAATTGGGACTTGAACGTGAGAAAACGCGGAGGCGAATGCCGGACACCCTTTGCGGTTCCATCGCGGCCCCGCGACGGCAGGTTCAGGGACGCGACAAATCAAGTACCAAAGGAACTGGACGAGAAACTGAAACGACGAGGTGCCGTTTTGGCAGATGCGGTCCGCGTATCGTGGGACGGGTCTCCAGGCCCGTCCGTCCCTCTCTTCTTGCATTTCTTCGTGTCCTTCGTGACCTTCTGTTTAAAAAGATTGGAACAGAAGGTCACAAAGGACACGAAGGAAGAAGGTTCAATGCACTACGTGCCTGATTTTGTGCGGCACTTCTTGTGAGTATCACCGTTTCCTGTTTTACGGCCGGAGGACGGACGGGGCCAGGAGACCCGTCCCACGATACGACGCGACTCGATATGGCGAAATACTGTTCATATGTGAAATTTGTTGAGGTCCTGAGATAGACATCTTCAACCGCCGAGGGGTAAAATCCTGATGGCGACGAAACCCACGTCCTGTCTTTTAATGTCGCCGCGTCCTCGATCGAATTGACATTCCGTCACCAGCAGCGATTATTTCATGAGCCGAGATCTCATGTTGATCGTTGACCTTGAGTGACTTGAGTCTCGGTTACTACCTTCAAAAAAGATTTCAGAAAGGGATGATGCGATGAGTTACGGGCAAAGCTATGCCAACGACTTGTTTGCAATTGATGCCGCCGCCGGTGAGCGAGCGAAATTCTTGCAACGAACCTATCTCCACCTGTTTGGGGCCATCCTGGCGTTCATCGGGTTGGAAGCGGTGCTGTTTACGGTGGTCCCGCCAGCTGAGATCCTGCGTTTCGTGATGGGCAAGGGACAAGTCGGGATGCTGGTGATCTTCGTCGGTTATATGGCCGCCACGTGGCTCGCCCAATCGTGGGCCAGTCGCAGCGCGTCGCAGTCCGTTCAGTACATGGGACTGGCACTCTACACGGTGGCCGAAGTCGTGTTCTTCGCACCAATATTGAGCCTGGCCACATTGATGGACAAGGGCGGCGCAAGTATCATCCCGACCGCGGGTATCATCACGTTGTTGATGTTCGCCGGGTTGACGACGATCGTCCTGGTGAGCGGGGCGGATTTCTCGTTCTTGCGAACGACGCTGATGATCGCCGGCTGGTCCGCATTGGTGATCATCATCGCCTCGATCTTCATGGGCTTCAGCCTGGGGTTGTTCTTCTGCGGTGCCATGGTCCTGCTGGCTTGTGGATACATTCTGTATGACACGTCCAACGTGTTGCACCACTACCGCACTGACCAGCATGTGGGTGCGGCACTGCAATTGTTCGCCTCGGTGGCGCTGCTGTTCTACTACGTTCTGCGAATCGTCATGGCGTTGCAGAGCCGAGACTAAGCACCGCTGAGAGTAAGCACCGAGTTTTGTGATGTCTGATCGGCTGAGAATACTTCACGACACGGGGGAAGAGGTTTTGCCTCTCCCCCGTGTTGTTTTATTGGGTGCCCCGGGTAGCAGCGAGTTCCTCGAAGTCCAGAGGCTGGTGTCCGTTGCCGTTCCTGAAGGAGCGTTGACTCAGCTCCTCAACGTGGACGAACTCGCTGAGCTCTGTCATCGGGGTGAGTTTCCCGACCTGATCATCGTCGTCCAGACCTGGTCCGACGAATTCCCCTTCCGTGCCATTCTGGCACTGCCCGGTTTCGGTCCGTTGTCGCGTGTGCTGTGTTGCTACGGGCCGTGGTGTGTTTCCGACGGCCGCTCCCGGCAGGATTGGCCGCTGGCCCTGCGCATTCCATTGGAGCATTTTGGCGCAGCACTGCGCTCAGAAATGCAGCAACTCACCGCTCCCGAGTTGTCCGAGGCGCCATTGCAGTGGACCGCCGGTCGCGATGAGATTTTCCGCCATCAGCAGCCGGCGATTGCGACCGGCTCTGCATCGGGTTCGCGGTGCGTTATCCGGGTGATCTCACCTGACCGCAAACTGGCCGAGATGTGGGTGGAACTGGTTCGTAAGGCGGGATTTCCAGTCGCTGCGGAGGGTTCGGCGGGCGGAGGTCAGATCGTGTTATGGGACACAGACCCGTTTGACCAAGCCATGCGACAACGTTGGGGTGAGTTCCGGAGACGACATCCCAGTTCGAAAATGGTGGTGTTGGTGGGTTTCGTAACGGCGGACATCGTCAACGAACTGCGGGTCTTGGGCGCTACGACCGTAATCTCAAAGCTGTTGCCGCTGGATTTATTGTTGGCCGAACTGCGGGCTTTAGCGCCTTGACCGTTCGCGTAACACCAGTTCCGCCAGTCATTTCGAAGGTATCAGGCCCTACAAATCGAAGCGTTTGCAGTTCATACTTTGTGGCAAAATACCAAATCCGGCTGAACCACGACCAATCGTGGTGCCATTCGTGAAAACCTGCCAGATGACCGATGCGCCACCAGTAGCCTTTGGCAATGGTCGACCCGCTAGGCAAGCTAAGTTCATAGTCACCGTTAGCACTTAGGCTCAGTGGAGTTCCAGCGTAATCCCAGTGGCCAGAGAATTCGTCTCTTTGTGACTGCAGATACTCCTCCGCGCCCCAGATTAATGGGAAGCAAATCAACACCACGATCAAAACGCGTTTGATAGACTTGTGTCGCGTTGTTTCTGGTATGGGTTCGGTCATGATCCAGTTTTCTGCGACCCTTCCAAGCTACGATGTGAAGGATATTTCGGCATCATGGGAGGGTGAGGCTCCTGCCGAACCGCAAGCGTTTATCGACGGCCAATTGACGCTTGCGGTTCGGCAGGAGCCTCACCCTCCCGTGACGTCCAGACACCCTCCATGATGTCACCCCTGCCGGGCTGAATTCGGATTCGCTGCCTCGGGCGAGATCGCCGCGGAAGTCTCTATGGGCTGACGTGGTTCGCCAATCTGCAACAGCAATGGTATCAGCAACAAATTCACCAACAAGCCCCCCGCAATCGCCGTGCTGACCAGTGCCCCGAAGTAAATCAGCGGCACGAAGTTGGATGTCGTCAGCACCAGGAAACCCAGGATCAGGGCGATATTCGAATAGATCAGCGGCCGGCGGACTTCGGTCTGGACTTCATGCAGCGCCCCCCGGAAATCGAGTCCCGATTGGCGGGCTCGGTTGTAGGCAGAGAGATAGAAAATGCTATCGTGAATCGTCAGCCCCATCGTGTCGCTGGAGATCATCGCCGTCCCAATATTGACCGGAATTCCCGCCCAGCCCATGCCCCCCAGCAAGAGTAAGATCGGCAGTACGTTCGGGACCAGCGAGATCATCCCCATCCAGATCGAACGATAGGCGATCGCCATCACCACAATCAGCCCGATCGCGCCCACGACCAGCCCCAGGATTTGGTCCGAGAGCAAGCTGTCGACCAGATAGTTGAGCAACACGAACAGGCCGGTGACCTTCGCTTCGGGAAAGACCGATCGGGTCACCTCGGTCACGCGGTTGATCAACAGCTCTTTTTCTTCCGCAGTCTGCCGTTCCCGAGCCCGCAGCATGATCCGCATGCGGCCTTTGGTGGGATTGAACAGGCTGTCGCTGAAACCGGTTTGCATCCCATTCAGCCAGCGAATCTTGGCGTCATCATCCGGCACCAGAATGGGGATGCGCGGCAGAATATCGAGTCCATCAGTCAGCGAAATCACCTTCGTCAGGGCCGGTTCATTGCCCGTTTTCATTTCGCGGAGTTTTGTCGTCAGTTGGCGGACTTTTTCCAGATGGTCCTCATCCAGTTCTTCGGGAGCGGAGAAATTGACTTCCCATAAGCCCGCCCCTCCCAGCTTTTCCTCCATGAAGTTCAACGCTTGAACGACGGAACTCGACGATCTGAAATTGCGGGTGAAGTCGGTGTCGACTCGCAGTTGCCACAGCCCGCTGATGCCGCCGACCAGCACGAACAGCGTGGCAATGCCAATCCACCACTGATGACTCAGGACCCAGGCCGTGAGCTTATGCAGCGACTGGTTGACTTGTTGTTCCCCGCGCGGTTTTCCCGTGGGGATCTGCCCGGCCCCCAACAGCATTCCGGCCGGCAGCACGAGCGCCATCGCCAGCAACACCAGCAGAGATCCCATCACCATCGTCAATCCGAACGAACGGACGGGGTGCAGGTGACTCGACAAGTGCGCCGCAAAGCCGGTCGCTGTCGTCACGCACACCCACGTAATATCGATGCCGATGACCTCCAGCATTTTGCGGAAGGCCGTTTCTCGATCAAACTTCTGCCGCAATTCCTGGAAGTAAAATGACAGGTACACCACGGTCGAGACACCGATGATCGTGACCAGCGAACCCAGGATCGAGCTGACCATCGTGAGCTGCAGATGAGTGCTCCACAGCCCGGCTTTAGTCCAGAGAATCGTCATCTGCACAATGACGAACGGCAGGATGATCGAGCGAAAATCGCGCAGGAAAAACAGGATCACCGCGACCATCAGGATGGACGCCGCCCAGCCCATGAATTGGCCGTCTTCCTCGGCGTAGCGGAACATATCGAGAACCAGCGTGGGTTCGCCCACCACGTTCGTCGGGATCGATTGCTCGGCAGCGATGCGGCGCAGTGCGGCAATCGTGGCCGGACGCGAGACCTTCGCGGTGGCTTCATCTTCCAGACGCATCGCGATCGCCGTGGTCTGGTTGTCATCCCCCAGTAACACCCCGCGCGAGAACTCCAGCAGTTTTGCTCGCCGCGACTTGAACGGCCTGCGATTCGTCAGTTCCAGATAGGTGTTGAGACTTTGAACGCTGTCGAAAACGACCCCCGGCACTTCTGCCACTTTTGCAGCGAGGTTCGCCAGGCGTTCTTGTCCTGCGTCCTCAAACAATTGCGGGTCGGTGTACGTGAGAAAGATGTACTCGTCGCCGCCGAAAATCGCCTTGCTGTTGGTATATTCGATCAGCCGCGGATTGCCGGGTGCGTACAGAGATTCGATCGTCTGATCGAACGTCACTTGATTGGCGGGCGAGATCGACAACGCGGTCAGCACAATCGCCAGACACAGCAACCCCAGCCGATACTTGACCAGCCCGTCGATGAAACGGTTCCAACGACCACTCGCCACAGACGCACGCTCCTTCATCCGGAAGAACACATCTCTCACGCCAGCCGAGACAGCAGCGCGAGCGGATCGCCGGGCGTACTATAGCAAACTCGGTGAGCAGGTGAATCCTCGTCGGTTAAGAACGAGCGATTTGTCGCTTACATTGGGGTTCATGGGAGGGCGAGGCTCCCGCCGAGCCGCAAAGTCTATCGACGTCCGGGAAGCACTCGCGGTTCGGCGGGAGCCTCACTCTCCCATCAACTCGAATGACTTCGACACTTGATCGAGTTACGGCTACTCAGCCGCCGTCTCCCGCGAATCGGCTTCCGCCGGATGCACGAGATTGTCGTCCAAGGCGTACGTAATGCAGGTCTTCGCGATGCGACTGATGTAATACATCGTTCCGAGGACCAGACCGCTGGCCACGATCAGATCGGGATTCGAGCGTGGCATCGAAAACAGATGATTCATCAATGCGAGAACGGGTGTGGCGTCCATGACCTGACCTTCGTAAAGAACTTGTCCGAATCGTGAGGCGGGGACCGCTCGCGAGGGTACTGAGCGACTGGCGTTTCGCCGCAAACCTATGCGGCGGGCAGCTTTTTAGCAGCCATACCCAGCATGATCAAGGTCCATCCGTTGAACACCATGTCGATGCCAATAAACAGACCGATCACCCACAGCCCCGAAACGGGCCATTCCTGCAGAATCATCACTCCGAGCGCCACATTGATGATTCCGTGCAGGACTAACCAGAACACATGTTGAAATCGGATGGCCAGCGCCAGAGCAATACGAAAAATTCCGCCCACGATCAGAAATACCGCTATCAACAAAGTCAGCGCCGCAGCCACCGCGGCAGGATGCGCAGCAACCATCAGGCCGACGACAATATTCAACACACCCATCAACAAATCGACGAAAAAACCACCCCACCGCTTGGCCAAAACAGCATGCGCCGTTTGCAGAATCCCGGCAGCCACCAACAGCCAGCCGATGAACACCATCGAGGCCAGCGTAAAAATCACCGACGATCCCAGAGCCAGCATCCCCAGCACCACGAGGGCAATCCCCAATCCAATAAACCAACCCGAACGTTTCCTGAGTTCGTCGACCCCCACGAGGTGCAGCGAGCCCAAATTCAAATCGTTATTCAAATCAGTGATTTCGGGTGGCATTTCCAGCTCCTCAACAAAACTGACGCGGGTGAACCCAGTCCCTTAACGGCTGGGGGTATAGAGTCATCATACACTTGTTCGGTACACAAGGTACTCCTGGCCTAACAGCGCCGGGCTCACATGCATCAATGATTGTTTGTATCAACTCGAAAT
This sequence comes from Planctomycetaceae bacterium, assembly GCA_021732415.1. Lineage (GTDB taxonomy): Bacteria > Planctomycetota > Planctomycetia > Planctomycetales > Planctomycetaceae > JAKFVC01. The sequence continues at coordinate 18,473 of JAKFVC010000005.1, read as the reverse complement.
GAGGGTGTGAGGGGACAACGACTTCGCAATCACTGATGTGTCGGCGACCAATTCGCTCGATTGATTTGCAAGGATTCCCGTGTTTTGACGTTCGAACTTATCGCCAGATCACCACTTTCTCTGGAAACTCCAAACGTTTCGCGGTTCCGCACCGAACGGCCGCGGGTTGATAAATCACAAGGTGGCACGAGTTTCTCGATCGCACGCAAACTGCAAAATGGCCGTGTGCGACATCAAATGCCGCGAGTTTCCGCCCCCAATGGTTCATCGTTTGCAATTCACAATCCGCAATGCTGGTCCTCCAAGTAAGAACCGAATTGAAACATCCGCAGGACGGATGAAAACCCATCAACGAGGAGTAGATCATGCCACGCGGCGACAAATCAAAATACACCGACAAGCAAAAACGAATGGCCGAACACATTGAGGAAGGCTACGAGAACCGAGGCATCGACAAGAAAGAAGCTGAAAGCCGCGCCTGGGCGACCGTAAATGCCACTGACCATGGCGGCAAGAAAAGCGGTTCGGGACGCGGCAAAGAGCGGAACCCGGCGCCCTCGATCAAGGGCGGCCATAAGGGCGGTGCCGCAGCAGCGTCCCGAACTGCCGCACAGCGTTCGGCCTCGGCCAAGAAGGGCGCCGCGACCCGCAAGCGAAACGCAGCAGCAAAAGAAGGGTGAGGTGTGAAGGGTGAAGAACAGGACGTCGCGGTCACTCCCTGCAATCCAGTTTCACGCTTCACACTTCTACCACCCTTGTCAGTCTCCTCTTGACACATTTCCTGATTCGGCGTACTTGATGCTGGGGATTTTCTCAGGAGGGGAGGGCCACATGGCTCATTTGATTTGCCAGGGATTGGTGAAGGTTTACGGTCCGCGCCGCGTTGTCGATGGAGTCGATTTCTTCGTGGAACGCGGTGAGATCGTCGGGTTGCTCGGGCCGAACGGTGCCGGTAAGACGACGACGTTCCGCATGTCCTGCGGAATGGTCACTCCGACCGCCGGACGAGTGTTTCTGAACGGCGTCGAAGTTACCGACTGGCCGATGTATAAGCGGGCTCAGCACGGAATGGGTTACCTGGCCCAGGAGACCAGCATCTTCGTGAAGATGACCGTGGAGCAAAACATCCTGGCCATCCTGGAAATGCTCTCCGTCAAACGTCGTGAGCGGATCATGATCGCGGGTGAATTGCTCGAACAGTTCGGGCTGACGACCAAGAAGCATCAGATCGCCACCACGCTTTCCGGTGGTGAAAAACGCCGGCTCGAGATCGCCCGCTGCCTGGCCAGCGAACCGACTCTGATCCTGCTGGACGAACCATTCACGGGTATTGACCCGGTCACGATCCACAGCATCCAGGACATCATCCGCCAGCTTCGAGACAGCGGCATTGCCATCCTGCTGACCGACCACCGCGAGCGTGAGACACTGACCATCACCGACCGCAACTACATCATCTACGGCGGCAAGGTGTTGTGCAGCGGCGATGCGGAATCGGTCCTGAATGATCCCGACGCGATCAAATACTATTTCGGCAACCGCTTCGACAAGCAGTCCATCATCAACGGCAAAGAGCAAATGGCCCTATCGAGCGGCCGCTAAAGAGTTGGACGCATCGTGGGACGGGTCTCCAGGCCCGTCCGTCCAGCTCCAACTGGAATTAACATTCCCGCGATCCATATTTCTTCGTGTCCTTCGCGATCTTCTGTTCCAAATCATTTTTAACAGAAGGTCACAAAGGACACGAAGGAAGTTCACTCGATGTACGGCGTGCGAGCAATGCAGTTTCGTGGTCGAAAGCAAGGGGACGGACGGGCCTGGAGACCCGTCCCACGATACGCTGTGGCTTTCTCGCCTCATGATGCTGATGCCCCCGCAACATGGTGAGTTTCGGCATCACTCCGAGCCCTCTTCTTGGGCGCCCGCTCTCCGTCACGCAGACGTCGTTAGCCAAAGACTCTTAACAAGTTACGGCTCGTCGGATTCCCGTCTGTCAAGATTCCGAAACAAAATGTTTCACTTGGCATACAGACTGCTTTACATCCCTGCCATACAAACAACCGGTGACGAAACACACCGGCCACACCCAGATTCACAGCCAAGTACACGACTCAGAAGGAACCACAGCCATGACAAACATCTTCACCAACCTGTTGAACGACGAAGCCGGTTTCATTGTCTCTGCCGAATTGGTCCTGGTCGCCACGATCGGCGTCCTCTCCTTGATCGTCGGACTATCCGAAGTCGCCTTCAACATCAATCAGGAACTGGAAGACGTTGGCTCCGCGATCGGTTCCATCAATCAAAGCTTTTGCTACAACGGTGTCGCCGGACACAAGGGACAAGCTTCGGGCAGCTCGTTCCACGACACCAGGGACGCGTGTGACTGCGACTGCGACATCGTCTGCAACGTGTATCCCACCGGCGAACACTAAGACATGACCTCTGGCTGTGGTCTGGAATCCGTTGTCAGTTGTCGGGAAACCGACAATCGACAACGGATTTTTTTCTTGCGCATTACGCGGAGGGGTCGGGCGTGAATCAGCTTGCTCGCGTTCCATCAAATTCCCTTGATCACATCGACCAGATATAATCCGGCTCACTGCACGTCATCCCGATTTCAACCTCGCGTGAGCCGACCGATGATCCGAATTGCCTGTCTGGGACTTGTACTCGTTTGTGGACTGACACTCACCGCAACGGCCGCTGATGCCGACCCGTTGCGGCCGAAGAGTATGGAAGTCGAAAACGTCCCCGTCGTTCCGCCAGAACTCACCACGCGGCTGCAGAAATATCAGGCGATTCGACACGCTCGCTTTCGTGGCTGGTCTCCCGACAGCAAGGGCATGCTGATTCAAACTCAGTTCGGCAACACACCACAATTGCATCGAGTACTGACACCGGGCGCGGAGCGAACCCAGATCACGTTTGAGGCCGAGCCGGTCGATGGACGCTTCGTTCCGAATCGTACCGACGGCATCCTGACGATCATGTCGGCCGGTGGTAACGAAAACGATCAACTCTACTGGCGCCCCTGGGGTGACAAGAAACCCCAACTGCTGACCGATGGCAAATCGCGAAACATTCTGGAAGCGGTTAGTGACGACGGCTACTGGATGGCCATCGCGAGCAATCGCCGCAACGGTCGCGACATGGATATTCTCCTGGGTGATCTGAGGAAGCCGGGCACCTGGACCGAACTTCTGCAGGTTGACAAGGCGACCTGGCAAGTGCTGGGGTTCTCACCCGACGGTCGAGACTTGCTTCTCATGCGAGTGGTTTCGATCAACGAACGCTATCCCGCATTGCTGAATATCGAATCGAAAAAACTCACCCCGATTCCGCATGCGCCCGGGTCCAAAGGGAAAGTGGCGATTGGCAGCGGTGCTTTCGCGTCCGATGGAAAATCGGTCTACCTGACTTCCGATGCCAACGGCGAATTCCTGCGTCTGGCGCAAGTCAGTCTGCCGGACCTCACGTATAAATGGCTGATTCCGGCCGAGGCCGATGTCCCGGCGGACATCGATCATCTCGCCGTCGACAAGCATTCGAGTCGAGTCGCCTTCACTGTGAATATTGGGGGCCAGAGTAGCGTCTTCGTGCTCGACGGCCAGCAACTCAAGCTGCTCAGCGGGAATGACTGGATCGTGGACGCGCTCGAGTTTTCTCCCGATGGAAAACAGGTCGGTTTTACCTGGTCGCCCCCGGACGGTCCTTCCGAAGCCTATTCCATCCCCACCGCCGGTGGACCGGCAGTTCGCTGGACGACCAGTGAAACCGAAGGGTTTCAACCGACCTCGTTCACCAAACCGAAGATGATCAAATTCCCCTCGTTTGATAAGCAGGAGATTCAGGCGTTTGTCTTCAAGCCGAAGACCGCGAGCAAAGCGCTGCGGGCTCCCGTGTTGATCAACATTCATGGAGGCCCCGAGGGCCAATATCGACCGTACTTCTCCAGTACAGAGCAATACTATGTGAATGAACTGGGCCTGGCAGTCATCTGTCCCAACGTCCGAGGTTCGGCGGGATACGGCAAGACGTACCTGCAGCTCGACAATGGCGACAAACGCGAAGACAGCGTCAAAGACATCGGCGCGTTGCTCGACTGGATCAAGCTGCAGCCCGACCTCGATTCCGACCGAGTCGCCGTGGTCGGTGCCTCCTATGGCGGCTACATGGTCCTGGGGTCACTCGTGATGCACGGCGAGCGGTTGCGAGCGGGGATCGATATCGTCGGCATCGCGAACTTCATCACGTTCCTGGAAAACACCAGCGAATACCGCCGTGATCTGCGACGTGTTGAATATGGTGACGAGCGAGACGCTCACATGCGGGCCGTCTTCGAGAAAATCAGCCCGGCGAAAAACGCGGACAAGATCAAGTCTGCACTGCTGGTGGCACATGGCAAAAACGACCCACGCGTCCCGTTTTCTGAAGCCCGGCAGATCGCTCCGTTAGTTCGCAAGAACGGGCAGGACGTCTGGACGGTTTATGCAGACAACGAAGGCCACGGTTTTCGCAAGAAGGACAATCGCGACTACTTCGCCGCCGTTACGACGATGTTTCTCCAGCAGCATCTGACGCCCGCTGCTGCCCCCGTCGCTTATGACGAGCATCTCGATCTCATGTACTACCGCGACCAGGCCGGGAAGAAATATCCCATCGAAAAACCAACCGATTGGGAAATCCGCCGGCAGCATATTCTGGCTAATCTGCAACTGGTGACCGGCCCGCTGCCCGGTGCGAAATCGCGTGTGCCGCTGGATGTCAAAACGGTAGAAGAGAAGCAAATCGGGAAACTGACACGGCGCAAGGTCACCTACCAGACTGATGCTGACGACCGCGTGGCAGCCTGGTTATTCATCCCCGAACACAAATCCGGAGAGAAGCTGCCGACGGTGCTCTGCCTGCAGCAGACGACGAATCTCGGCAAGGATGAACCGGCCGGACTGGGAGGCAATCCCAATCTGCACTATGCACTGCATCTGGCCGAACGCGGTTATATCACGCTGGCACCGGATTACCCCTCATTCGGCGAGCACAAATACGACTTCGCCCCCAGCCACGGCTACGTCAGCGGGACCATGAAAGCCGTGTGGGATAATGTTCGCTCGGTCGATTTGTTAACCACACTGCCGGAAGTGGACGCGGAACATATCGGCGTCATCGGACATTCTCTCGGGGGACACAACGCACTCTTGACTGCGGCCTTCGAGCCACGTCTCAAGGTGATCGTCTCCAGTTGCGGCTATTGCCGTTTTCATAAGGACGACGTCCCGAGCTGGACCGGACCGCGCTACATGCCGCGGATTGCCAGCGTCTATGAAAACTCCGCGGACAAGCTCCCCTTCGACTTCACGGAAATCATCGGCAGTCTGGCACCGCGCCCGTTCTTCACGAGTGCCGCAGAGGGAGACGATGACTTCGATGTGGTCGGAGTGAAAGAGACAACGGAAGCCGCGCGGCCGGTTTATAAGCTGTTTAACAAGGAAGACAATCTGAAGGCCGTTTATCCGCCGGGACCGCATAACTTTCCGAATGAGGCACGGGAGGAGGCGTATAAGTTTTTGGATGCGCATCTGAAGCCGTAGGCTTCACGTAGCCCGACTCTCTGAGTCGGGTGCATTCAGCATTGCCGTTTCAAACCAAATCCAACCAATTTGATAATGCGGCTGCCATGAGTGATTCGAGTGAGAATCGATCTCGCCAAGACGAGATTAAGGCTCCCGACTCAGCGAGTCGGGCTACGTTCAATCCATTCGATCCGAATGGACCATGCCGAGTATACGTTCGCGGGCTTCCGCATTGGCGGCAGCGTGGTGCGACCTATTTCGTAACGTTTCGTCAGGACGATTCCATTCCGCTCAAGGTGCTGGCCGAATGGCTCGATATCCGCCAACGCTGGTATCGAGCGCACAATTTGGACGCAAAACTCAAGGAATCCGATTCGGACCGCTTCAATCTCCTTTATAGCCAGATTCCTGAAGGAATAAGACGGGCATTCGAGAGGCGGCAGGCACGGATGCTGCATGAAGAACTGGATCGCAGTCACGGAAGTTGCGTCTTAAAGCACGGCTTGCCCCAGAAGATTGTCCTCGATTCGTCGGCGCACTTTCACGGCACCCGCTTATGGTTAGGTGATGCCGTCATCATGCCGAACCATGTGCATGCACTGTTGACGCCAATCGGTGATTACGAATTGGAAGAGATTCTTGGTTCGATCAAGAAGTGGTCATCGAGATTGATCGGCGAATGGCTCGCGCCACAGAGCCCGGAAGTTCAGCCGTGCGGTCCAGATCACCCGAAGCCTCGGTTTTGGCAGTACGAATCTTATGATCGCATCGTTCGTGACCGAGAGGAGTTGACGATATTTCGTCGCTACATCGCGAACAATCCTGAAGCGGCAAAAGCCCGCACCGGTGACTATCGTTATAGCGCTGCCCCGTGGCTGGACGCGTTCGCACAGCGACCACCGTAGCCCGACTCTCCAAGTCGGGTCATATCGATTCGCCGCGGCCTGACGGCCTGGCGAATGCACCCGACTCAGAGAGTCGGGCTACGACATCTCACCCCGTATTCTTCAACGCCGACGCCACTCCATTGATGCTTTCAAGAACTGCCGTCTGCAGCTCTTCCTCCGGTTCCGCACTCGCTCGCAACCGCCTCAGTAACACCAGTTGAATCAAACTCAACGGATCCACATATGGGTTCCGAGACTGGATCGACTTCTGCAAAATCGGCACTCGTTCCAACAAGGCGGATTGCCCCGTGATCTTGCAGATGACATCGACCGAGCGTTGATATTTGAGCTCAATCTGGCCGAAGATTCGGGCGGCGAGAGATTGATCTTCCAATAGATCCGCGTACAAGCGAGCAATCGTTAGATCGGCCTTGGCCAGAATCATCTGGACATTGTCGATCAATGTGCGCCAGAAGGGCCATTTTTCGTACATCTCTTTAAGGGTCGCCAGTCGTTCGGGGCGACTTTCCAGCTCTTCGAAGACCGCACTTCCGAGACCGTACCAGCCCGGCAAAGTGTGCCTCGATTGCATCCAACTGAACACCCACGGAATGGCCCGCAGTTCATCGATACTGGATGACGTCCCACGGCGACTGGGCCGCGAACCAATCTTCAATCGGGCGATTTCCTTGATGGGTGTCGCTTGCTCGAAGTACGTCAGAAACTCTGGGTTTTCGTAGACGAGAGACCGATAGTGGCGATAAGACGAATCGGCCAAGCGATCGAGCAGAGCGGTCCACCCGGGGTCGACTTTGACCCCTTCGTCCGGAACACTCGTCAATAGGACGGCGTTGACGACCTGGTCCAGATGGCGTCCGGTGATCGCTCGATTGCCGTAGCGATCCGCGATGACTTCACCTTGTTCCGTGATGCGCAACCGGCCGTTGACCGTACCGCGGGGTTGAGCCAGAATCGCACGATTGGACGGCCCACCGCCACGACCAACCGCACCGCCGCGTCCGTGAAACATCTGCATCGTGATGCCTTCACGACGCCCCAGTTCTACGAGCTGCTCCTGTGTCCGATACAACGCCCAGGTCGACTGCAGGAAGCCGCTCTCTTTATTGCTGTCAGAATAGCCGATCATCACTTCCTGGATGTTGCCGCGTAACGCCAGATGCTGCCGATAGACGGGCAGGGCGAAGAGGCGCTGCATGATGGCCTGGCCGCTGCGTAATGGCTCGAGTGCCTCAAATAGCGGAACGATATCGATCCTGCTGACCCCTTCATTCGGCCGGAACAATCGTGCTTCGCGGGCAAACAGCAGGACTTCCAGCAAATGTGCTGGGGTCGTCGTCGAGCTGATAATGTATTTTTCCAGCACATCCGGGCACTGCTGGTCGAGGATCGCCGAGGTCGTGCGGAAGGTCTGGACGACTTCGTTGGTCTCGGGTGAGAACGGCAGATGCGCGGGGATCAGCGGCCGGGAATGCTGCAACTCGCCGACCAGGCACGCGTAGCGGGCTTCATCAGTCATTTGCACATACGATTGGCAGACGCCTGCCCAGCGGAAGATTTCATCCAAGGCCGCCAGATGTCGACCGCTGTGTTGCCGCAAGTCGATCTTCAACATATGGACGCCGAAGACATCCACCAGCCGGATCATGTCCTGCAGGCTGCCCGCCACCGCGGCTGCGGCACCCGCGTGACTGAGATCTGACGCCATCAACCGCAAGTCGAACAGCAACTGACCGCCGCCCAGATAAACTCCTTCGGGAACGGCCACCGTTTCGCCGCTCCAACTGGGAGTGCAGTTGCGGACGTAGTCCAACGTCCGTTGCAATTTGGCCGAGATCAGCTTGCACTTGGCGCGATACGGTTCGTGTTCTGGAGAGAGTGTGACATCGGGAAAAATGGCCGCATCGTGGGCCAGCGATTCACGGAACTCGGGACTCGGGACGATGAAATGGTCCGAGTGACTCAGCTTCCGCCAGAGTTGATCCATCTGCGCCTGATAGTGCTGCAATACTGCCACCTGCTGCAGCATGACGGCTTCGGCCGTGACACGGTGGGTTACGCTGGGATGTCCGTCGCGGTCGCCGCCGATCCATGATCCAAACCGCAGGAACGATGGCACTTTCCACGCGCAATCAGGATAGACTCGGCTTAAGGCCTGGCCCAGTTGGCGATAGAGCCGGGGAACCACATCGAACAAGCTCCCCTCGACCATCTCGAGTCCGTGAATGACTTCGTCCTGGACCCGCGGTCGCGTGTCGCGAATGGAATCCGACAGCCAATACGTCTCGACCTCTTCGGCAATTGACGCCTCGGCTTGCTCGTGTTCGGCAGGTAGAAGCTGGCCATATTCCAGGCGATCCATCTGTTGATCGATGGCATTCAAGCGATCCAGAATCGTCCGCCGGCGGGCTTCACTGGGATGGGCTGTGAACACCGGATAGATGAGGGCCCGGTCGAGTTCTTCCTGGACGTCCTTGGCCGTCAAACCTCGATCTCGCAACTGGCGCAGTGCGGCTTCGGGTGTCTCTGACAGAGGTGCGTCGCCCAGTTCCGCAGCGCGGATGCGCAAGGCCCGCACTCGGGCCCGTTGCTCGGCGAGATTGATCAGATCGAAATAAATGGTGAAGGCCCGGATCAACGTCCGGAGGTCTGCCAACGGCAGTTCGGCGAGTCGATCGCGCAGTTGCCGGGCCTGTTGCACGGTGGGATTGGCTCGCAGGCTTTTGGCCGCCGCGCGAATCTCTTCCACCAACTCAAACGCACCTTCCCCTGCGACTCGGCGCAGAGCCTGCCCCAGCAGGTCCCCCAGTCGACGAATGTCGCCGCTGAGTGCTTCCTGTTCTTTCGGCCGCATTGCAAAAATCCCTGATGTGTATTGCTAAGTTGTACGGTATCGTGGGACGGGTCTCCAGGCCCGTCCGTCCCGCTGCCGCGCGGTCCGAACGGGCCAAACTCTCATCGATTTCCGCGAAGGGAGTCCACAACACGGCATCGATATTGAGTGGTGCTCTTCCTTCCGACATAACGAGGCACGATTCTCGGCGATTTCCGTGTTTCTCTGTTTTCGTTGCTGGACGGACGGGCCTGGAGACCCGTCCCACGATACCTTGGGCCCAACAACAAAAACCCGAAACCAGCGACGACGGCGACGGGGCACACCGCCGTCGCCGCTGGCTCCGGGCTAGAACGAATTCGATCGTCCACTTTATCGTGATCAGTGTGAGAGTAAGAGAGTATGAGAGTTACGGAGAAAGAAGCTTGTTGGAAGATCTTGAATCTATCCACAGGCTTATTCTCTCATACTCTCCATCCCTCACACTCTCAAACCAGAATGACAAACTGCATTGATCGATCCAAGCGGCTCAATCAACGTTGACTCATGTTGCTCGAAGTCCCCCCCGCTGCGGGAATGTAGCACTTCATCACATAGTCCATGACCATCCGGTCGGCGTTGAAGCGCCAGCCCAGCGAACGAATCGCCGACTTCATCCGGGCAATCCACGCCCGCGGCAATCCGTCGCGGTCACGGCCATAATACATCGGGATGACCTCTTGACTCAATGTCTGGCTCAGAGCATCCGCGTCCATCTTGTCGTGCATTTCGACATTGCTGTGCGTTTCGCCCATGCCGATGGCAAAACCGTTCGTACCGTCGTACGCCTCGGCCCACCAACCGTCGAGGACTGAAAGATTCAATCCGCCGTTGAGCACCACCTTCTGGCCGCTGGTACCTGACGCTTCCAGCGGACGACGCGGGTTATTCAACCACACGTCGACACCCTGAACCAAGTGTCGAGCCACATTCATGTCGTAATCTTCGACGAAAATCAGCTTCCCGGCAAATACCGGATCACGCATCATTTCGGCGATCTGCTTCAAGACGGTCTTACCCGGTACGTCACGGGGATGGGCCTTGCCGGCGAACACGAACTGGATCGGCCATTGCGGATCATTGATCAACGATGCCAATTGTTCGAGCTCTTCGAAAATCAGATTCGCTCGTTTGTAGGTCGCAAACCGCCGGGCAAAACCGATTGTCAACGCATCGGGGCTGAGCGACCGACGACAGCGTTCAATCACTTCCTTCGTATCGCCACGCCGTTCGGCCTGAGCCACCGCCCGCTGCCGGACGAACTTGATCATCCGCGTTTTCAGCGTCTGATGGGTTTCCCACAGTTCGCCGTCGTCGACCGTTTCGATCCCCTCCCAGACATCGGGTTCACCATTGCGTTGAGCCCACTCTGATCCCAGATGGCGGTCGTAAAGATTCCGCATCTGCGGTGCCAACCACGTCGGCACATGCACGCCGTTGGTGATATGCCCGATCGGTACTTCGTCTTCCGAGCGTCCCGGGAACAGCGATGTCCACATGGCTCGAGACACTTCACCGTGCAACGATGACACGGCGTTCGCTCGTCGTGAGGCCTTCAACGCCAGCACCGTCATGCAGAAATCTTCGCCGTGATTGTGCGGATACACACGGCCCAGTCCCATCAGCGTTTCGTGAGAAATCCCCAAGGCATCACGCAACGGCCCAAGGTGTTCTTCGATCATGTCGGCATGGAACCGGTCGTGTCCGGCCGGAACGGGCGTGTGCGTCGTAAAGACCGTATGGGTCGAGACTCGCCGCAAGCCCTCTTCGTAGCCAATGCCTTCGGTCTGCATGCGAAGACGAATCATTTCCAGGACCACGAAGGCACTATGGCCTTCATTCAGATGCAGCACACCCGGCTGGATATTCATCGCCTTCAGAGCCCGTACACCGCCCACACCCAGCAGCAATTCCTGGCGGATACGGACTCGGCTGTCGCCGCCATAAAGGCGTGCGGTGAGCTGCCGATCTTCCGGCTGATTCGATTCCACATCCGAATCAAGCAAGAGCAGGGTATTGCGGCCGACCATCGCCTTCCAGACTCGGGCGTAGATCGTCGCCCCACGAGTCTCAACAGAAACCATCAGCGGCCGGTGGTCGGCCCCCATCATCGGTTCCAACGGCAACTGACGCAGATCGAGGTTCACGTAGTCCTCGTGCTGCCAGCCGGTCGAATCGAGACGTTGCCGGAAGTAGCCTTGAGCGTAGAACAGCCCAATCCCGACCAGCGGAATGCCCAGATCGGACGCACTCTTAATATGGTCGCCCGACAGGATTCCCAGACCTCCCGAGTAAATCTGCAACGATTCGTGCAGTCCGAACTCAGCGGAAAAATAGGCAACTGGGCGAGCCTTTAACACGCCGGTGTGCGTTGCACCCCAGGTTTTCTTGGATTTCAAATAATCCTGCATCCGACGGTAGGCATAGTTCAACCGGCTATGCAGGACCAATTCGCCAGCCCGCTCTTCCAACTGTTCGAGGGATGTCTTCGACAGCAGGGCCACAGGATTGTGGTCGAGTTCACGCCATTTCACCGGATCGAGCTCATTGAACAGACTGGTCGATTCGGCATCCCAGCTCCACCACAAGTTACGGGCCAGGGCCCAGATTCGCTCGTAGGTCGGCGCGATGAACTGTTCCAGATTTCTCGCTTCACAGACGATCGGCCCGAGTTGCCGGACAATCGCCAGCATCAACGTGATTTCATCCTGCGTGAAGGTGCGTTCCTCTTTCGTTTGAACGACCAGTACGCCTTGGAAAACTCCCTGCTCAATGAGCGGGACGCCCAGAAATGAAAGGTAAGGATCTTCGCCTGATTCGCGGAAGTATTTAAAGCGGGGATGTTCCGGGGCATCGGCGACCATGATCGGCCGCAATTCTTCGGCCACCAGGCCGGCCAGGCCTTCATCCAGCCGCATGCGAACTTTGCCCACACTCTCCTGCCGCAACCCAATCGTCGCAGCTAAAACCAAGTTCGCCCGATCGGGTTCGATGAGGTAAACGGAACAGACATCTGTCTGAAATCGCTCCTGCACCATCTTGACCAGATTGGCCAGCGTTTCCGCAGGATCCCCTTGCTTGGAAGAAATGGAACTCAAATCGGGCAGCGCGGGAAGGACCGAATCGAGTTGAGCGTCTGGGAGGTAGGTCATTAGTAGCACGATCTCCGTGAATCACCAGGGGACGTTGACCGAACGGTAACGCGCCGACCCTCCGCAAATGCGAGGGGTCACACAATAGAACCTGAAGACTGGGCAGCAGAACAGCCGGACCGCGGTCGACGGGTTTTTCATTGTGAGTCCGAAGAGCAACGCCTGTGCCGGAATCCCGGCGGGTGAGCACATCTCAGCCCGGACGACTGGCAAATCCCGAACTCCGACTCGCCGCAGCGCTGGATGTTTGCAAGTTCCTGTGCCCGCCAGCGGTAAACCTCCAATCGGTGGCTCAGTCATCGTGAGACCACGAAACCACGTCAATCGGTGACCAAGACAACCCTTGCCCGTTCCGCCTTGCTTATTCCTGATGCATTCCTGCGCAATAAACGAACACCACGGTCTCGAAAGTGATTTTTGATGTGACACGTTCCGTCTAATTTGCGTCTGTGCGTCTCCGCTACGCTCAATTCACCAACTTTGATGCTTGCGTAGCGAGCGTAATTGGAAGAAGTCGCGAGGTGCAGGCGAATCCTCTGTTCTGAGTTCAATATTTGGCCGATTTCGAATCAATGCCTATTGATGCAACATCGCCAGGAGACCATAATGATCTGCTGACGTGACTGACCGCGTGCGCCGCCGGTCGGGCTTGAGGATGCTATTCATGAATGATCGCCGTTGTTGGGGCCCGACTTCGAGGCGCGAGTTCCTCCGAGCAGGAGCTCTCGGATTGGGTGGCGCATGCCTGCCCGAGATTCTGGCTGCGCGCGAAGTCGCAGGGCAGGGGAATCTCGATACGTCCGTCATTCTCTTTTGGATGTGGGGCGGTCCCAGCCAGCTCGAAACCTGGGACATGAAACCGCAGGCCCCATCGGAATACCGCGGGCCCTTTTCCCCGATTGCGACCAGCGTTCCGGGAATCGAAATCTGCGAGCTCTTTCCCCAGCAAGCCAAGTTGGCTCATCGCTATTCGCTGATCCGCTCGTTGCACCATGAAATGGCCTCGCACAACGACGGCTCAATCGAAGTCCTGACGGGCAAAACTCCGCTGCAAGCCGATCCGACTTCCACCGCCAAATCGACGCATCCCGACCTGGGGATGATCGCTAGCCGAGTCCGAGGACCTCAACCCCACGGACTTCCTCAATACATCGGAATTCCCAAGCAACCGTTCATGACACAGCCGGTTTACCTGGGAATGAGCCACTCGGCCTTCGCGACCGGAGATCCGTCAGCCGCAAAGTTCCGCCCGCCGAATCTGACTCTCGACGGCGGGATCAACGGCAATCGGATGGACGACCGCCGCGGACTGGTAACACAATTGGACCGTTTCCAGCGCGATATCGACTTACTGGGCAGCATGGAAGGAATCGATCAGTTCCGGCAGCAAGCCTTTCAGTTGCTCACCAGCAGCAAAGTCGCGGCGGCATTTGACCTCGAACAAGAATCACCAGAGCTCCGCAATCGTTACGGACGACACCTGTGGGGTCAAAGCTGCCTCTTGGCACGCCGGTTGGCGGAGGCGGGAACGGCGGTCGTCACGATCGACGCCTTGGCTCCGGAAATGGGCACGCCCCTCTACTTCAGTTGGGACGATCACGCCAACGCGCAACCGGGCTGGGACATGGCGAAGGGAATGATCTGGCGTGCGAAGTACATGGATCAGGCTCTTTCCACCCTGATCGAAGACCTGGCAGAGAAAAATCTCGACCGCCGGATTCTCGTCGTGGCAGTGGGCGAATTCGGCAGAACGCCACGCCTGAACCGAGCCAACGGCTGCCTGGGCCGCGACCACTGGCCGCAGGCCCAATCCGCGCTGGTCGCGGGTGGCGGACTCCGCATGGGCCAGGCGATCGGCGCGACGACGGGGAAGGCCGAATATCCGACCGAACGTCCGCTGCGACCGCAAGATCTGCTGGCCACCATCTATCGCCATCTAGGAATCGATCAGCGCACCGAATTCGCCGATTTCGCAGGGAGACCGCATCCGATTCTCAATGCTGGCGAACCGATCCGCGAACTGGTTTAGACCACGGTATGGGCTAAGACAACGCCTATGAAAAACTGGACCGCGTTCTTGCGAAGGGTCTCCCAAACCCTACTACTCTGGGTCCTGGGATTGCTCCTGACGATTCCGTTTCTGGCGTTGTTCGCCTGGATGTTCGTGGTACCACCGATTGCAGTCCTCTGGGAGTCCATTGACCTCGTGCGCATGCAAGGAGTGGCTCCCGGAAAGATCTTGGATGTGACGTACGTATCAGGCAAAAAGTTGACCGATCGCGCCCGAATCACTTATGCGTTCTCGGTCGCAGGCCAGCGGTATGTGTCGGACCGTTACCTCGCAGGATTTGCCGGGAATAACTCGACATGGACGGGAGGTGCTGCCGTCGGTGCAAGTTTTCCTGTGGGGCGGCAAGTGCTGGTTCATTTTCGCCCCGGTGATCCCACGTTGTGTGCACTCGAATATGGCTGGTTTAAGTGGTCCGTGGCGCCGACATTCCTGTGTTGGGGATTGGCACTCATTGCGTTCGCAGCTCTCCGCATGCAACCGTCTTCAGGAGCAACTTGCCTCCGGTGTATCGGAATTACCTTGGCCGTTTCAGGCTTCTGCGAAATCGCCATCGGTCCCGCAGCCATTCGGGTGCGCGAACTCCACTGGCACTGCCTCGCCTGGTGCGGAGTGCTCGGCGGTGTTGTGCTGTACGTTTGGGGCGAGAAACGGTTTGCATTACCCGAAATCGGGGCAAATGGCCTTTCGCCCGACATCGAAAATGCGGACCAGAGCACCTCACTTCTCGTTTTTGAACTGGTCTGCGGAATTGCCTTACTGGCCCAGATGATTGAGCCGATCTGGAACGGAATCCCATTGCTACGGGCCCTAATACGCGCGCTCGGGGATGGGATCACCGATATCTCGCGTATCCTTGAGAAGTTGATCCTGTTGAGCTTCTTGCTGATGACCATCGCGTTTCCCCTGGTCTTGGCTTCCGCACTTCTGGCTTTTTTCCAAAAGGTCTTCCGCAGGATCGCCTGGCATTGGGCACACCCCAAGAATTCGAGTGTCTCTGCCAGACCGTGAATTTTGGATTCCCCGTTCGAGAGCGCCCATGAGAATAGGGATTGGTCGCAAATCCCCAGCGGCCGATCGGGTTGCGCGAAGATTCCAAATTCGCAGCGACTCAAGGCTGATGGATTGTCTGCTATTCGCAGTTTGGGACTGGCGATGGCGTCGGTTAGAAAGAGTGTGGGGCTTCAGGCCTACGACGGGACCAGACGAATGGGGAAGTATTTCGAAGCAGATGCCGCATGCGGCTGGGATCCGCAAAATGAACATCAGAACAAAGATTTCAAAGATGGCGCGAGACTCGCGCGTATCGCCGATGCTGGCAGCATCGGCCCCGTGGCGGACGCTGCCAGCGTCCGCGTCATGTTCGGGCAACCGGAAAAGCGTCTCTGACAGCCCTCAGAACACATCAAAGATCTTTAATATCAGCGATATCGGAATACGACTCGATTCGAAAGCATCGGCAAAGAACAAAGATTTCAAAGATGGCGACGCGTTTCCGCGCGGTGCAAATCGACAGGACGACGGCCGAGGCGGCCATCCTACGGCGAAGATTTCAAAGATTGCGCGAAGAAATTGTGTGAGTTGGTGAGCGGAATGGCGCTAGCCACCGGTTCTGGGATGCGCCGGCGTGCCCGGAAGAACCGGCGGCTAGCGCCGTGCCGCTCACGGAGTTGGCTACGTGATAGCGCTCGTTAGTACAAAGATTTCAAAGATGGCGCGCGGAATTCGTCCATCGCAGGGGAGCTGCCATCGGGCCAGGCAGCTTCCCCATATATGCCGGCGGTCTGGCGAATCCCGACAAAGACTTGCGGTCGAATTCCGAGGCCGAAAACGATGCCAATCCTTGACAGTTGACTGGCTGCCGATTATCGTTTCTGGAAGCAGCGATTTCTCGTGTTGAGAAAGCGCAATGGAGAGGGTGTTTTCTGAGGGTAACCTCGGAGACATGTCCTGCGGTGTGTCAAACAGCCAAATTCGTCCTGGTTGTCGGGCAAATTGCAGGCAGGAACGTACGGCAGTTTCGTGCTTACTCAATGACTGGCACTCAGTTGTGTCGGCGTTGGTGGGGCGGGATGATTTCCGGCAAATCCTGAGGGCGCCGAGAATGTAACCTGATTCGCCATTTGGACCACCGGGGCTTAAAGAGAAGTTAGATTGCCAGTCAGGGCAAGACTTCTCGCTGTAAATGGGCAGACTGCTTGTTTCAGCAACCAACGGAGTCTGTTGACAAGGTGATTCTCGGGGTCTGGTGGTGGAAGAACCGCTGCCAGAGCCGGCCTCGCCAGTTGTTTGTAGGACGAAGTGGGTCTCCGGCCCGCTTTTTTTGTTTCATATTGGTTGTGTTTGACACCCGTTTGACGCGGCGAAAACGCCCTTTGAACAGGAAATCAAATGCCTCCAACATGAGGGTAACCTTGGGAACCCAGCCGCCGGGAGACACGGATGGCTTGGTTATTGATCATCCGTGTGACTCGTGGCCAGCATTTAAGCCGGCAATGGATTTTGCGTACTGACTGACGGGAGAAGGTGGTTCTAACCAAACCGACAAACCAAACCTGCCATCAATACGAATTGCCTGCTGAAAGTTCGAGAGGAGCAGAATGAACGGCCCCGAAGTATTGCGGATTGTTGATGCGATTCACCGCGATAAGCATATCGACAAGGAAATTGTCTTCGAAGGAATTGAACAAGCAATTCTTTCGGCTGCTAAGAAACATTACGGTGAAGAAGAACAACTAGAAGTACACATTGAGCGCACGACAGGCAATCCCACGCTGTTGCACGACGCAGTCGGGGTTTCGTCCGAGATTCTCGGAGACATCCTCGGTCGCGTGGCGGCTCAAACCGCCAAGCAAGTGATTATCCAGAAGATCCGCGAAGCTGAACGCGACGCGTTGTACGACGAATATATGGCCATGCAGGGCCAGATTGTGAACGGGACAGTCGCCAGCTACGTCGGCGGTATGGCCAACATCAATCTGGGCAAAGTGGAAGGCATTCTTCCCAAGAGCGAACAGATTCCTGGTGAATCGCACCGTGTCGGTGACCGGGTGCGGGCCATCATCATCGACGTTCGCAAAGTGGGAACCCGAGTCAAGATTGTCTTGTCTCGTGTGCATGCCGACTTAGTGCGCCGCCTGTTTGAACTTGAGATTCCGGAAATTGCGGAACGCATTGTCGAAATTCGGTCGCTGGCCCGTGAAGCGGGTTATCGCTCGAAAGTCGCCGTTTCCTGCATCGACTTGAAGGTCGACTGCGTGGGAGCGTGCGTCGGTGTGCGTGGTGCGCGAATTAAGAATATTGTGGAAGAATTGTCGAACGAGCGCATCGATATCGTGCGCTGGAACGACTCGTTGCAGGTCCTGGTTCCCAACGCCCTGCAGCCGGCCGAAGTCGAAGACGTGATCCTGTGTCCAATGTTGGGACGAGTCATCGTCCTGGCCCGCGAAGACCAATTGTCACTCGCGATCGGAAAACGTGGTCAGAATGTTCGTCTGGCGTCGCGGTTGGTCGGTTGGGATATCGAGATCATGACGCGGGCCGAGTTGGACGACCAACTCGAGAATTCAGTAGCAGCATTCTCCGGGATTCCGGGAGTGACGGAAGAATTGGCTGAAAACCTGGTGGCCCAGGGCTTCTTCAGCTATGACGACCTGTCGATTATCGAGCCCGACCAGTTGGGTGAGCTCGGGGGACTGACCCCGGAACAGTGTGATTCGATCGTGGCAGTGGCTGACGAAGAGGCCCTGCGACTCGAAAAGCAAAGTGAAATTGATAAGCGGTTGAAGCATCAGCGGCAGCAGGAAATCGGCCGGGACGAACCCGGTGCTACGGTGCCTGTCTGACTGACGGAGTTTCCAAGATGAATTTTCTCCCCTCGCCCTGGTACTCCGGGGAGAGGGG
>JAKFVC010000016.1 GCA_021732415.1 Planctomycetaceae bacterium | reverse complement strand
CGGAACACTTCCAACCTTCGACGCTCTTTCTGACTCAGACGCAGTTTGCCCATCGGTCCCTCAGAAACGTCACCATTGTGACATTTCTAAATGGCTCGCGATGTGACATTTCTAAATGGCCCTGACACCCTAGTTCTTCGCCCCAATTGAAGACTCGCTGAACTGCCCGGATGTAATTCCGTTTCGAGCCTGGCGACAGATCGGGGAATTGATTCACCCACTTCTGCGCGTAATGGGGTTTGAATTCGGAAACCAGCAGGTCGCTCTTGTCCTCATCGAGCAGATAGTTCACGAAGAGCTGGAGCCGGTAGCGGTACCATTCGATGGTGTCTTCGGCGAAGTTCGCCCGGACATGTGCCATGAACTCCTGAATGAGTCCGACGACGGCCCGAGAGTCCACCGCAGGGGTCTGCTCACACGGAGCTTCCCTGAGACTCTTCTT
This sequence comes from Planctomycetaceae bacterium, assembly GCA_021732415.1. Lineage (GTDB taxonomy): Bacteria > Planctomycetota > Planctomycetia > Planctomycetales > Planctomycetaceae > JAKFVC01. Next base: position 81,537 of record JAKFVC010000016.1, on the reverse strand, counting down.
GAGTTCGGCCGCTTTGATGTCCGCGTCTTCTGCGGAGCCAGAGCCAAGATTGTGCTGATGACCGTCGATCTGGATGTACCAGAGCCCACGGTTCGCACGGAAGAACGGCTTCGGATAATGCGGCATTGCACGCCTCCCTTGAGTGAATACCCAGGGCCAAGGAAGGCTCACAGCCCCCATCTGCTCGTAACAGGCGGGGGGGGTTCATGCCAACAAGTCTGACAAACTTCTCTGACACGCGGATCGAATCGACATAGCGTTGACGTAAGTCATTGCTATTTAAGTGTCCCCAGCAGGAGTCGAACCTGCAACCTTCGGCTTCGGAGGCCGAAGATACGAGTGTGCAGGTATTGCAGTGATTAAAAGGATTAGATGACTCTCGCAAGATCCCTGAAAAAACGCGTGCGAACCACATTGCCGCACAGCGAATATTTCGCGGAGGTGCGGCCGGCCTAACAGGTCGACTAACACCAGATTCCAATGAGCCCCCAGGCAATCCGCTTGGGGGCTTTCCCTTTTTTGGCCCGCGAAATTTCCGGCGTTTGTCCTGTTAGCAGACGTTTTTCTGAAAAATATTTGCACCCCTCTTGCGCCCGTCTCGCGCCCCCGGTGTACCCCTCTCGTGTCGACAGCCCGCCCGACTGCCTTCGGTGCTGTTTGGAAATCCGCGGAAGGTCAAAAAAGCAAGTCTAAAATTCCACCCATACGACCGACCGCCAACCACCCAGAGGACCAAACAACGATGAAAAAAACGACCAAGCCAAGGGGCAGGGGACAGCGAAAGAAGCCATCGACCGCCGACCCGATCAACCCGAAGACGATCCAGTTTGTTACGCCAAAGGAATTCGCGGCCCGCTGCAAACTGTCACTCAATTACGTTCACACGCTGCTAGACACCGAAACCGTCAAGTCAGTCACGATCAGTCCGCCCGGCCGCAAACGTGAGGTTCGAAGAATCCTCGAAAGTGAGCTGGTCAGATATGCCCAGCTCGCCGGCCTGAAGTAACTCAATCTCCGCTGCTCCCGATGTCGGTGAGCAACTCTCCAATTTCAACTGCGTGGAAATTCCGCGCTAGAGGTACGTCCAATGAGTCATCACTTCCACATTTCCCCGTTATTCGCACTCAATGCTGTCGGCTGCAATCAAAGCCTGATGTCGGTCGCTGAGGCTCGGCGAACGGCAAAAGATCTGATCGAAGCCGCCGGCTACCTAGATGCCTACCAACAGGTCAAGGCCTATTTCATTGATCAGTATCGCCGGCGACTGCAACGCCTCGCGAGCGAATTCAATCGCAGCACCGTGCAGGCGGCCCCGGTGAAGACGGTGGCCGAAGATCCGCAACAAACCGACCCCAATTCCCGCACTCACTATTGCTGTAACAAGAACGTCAAGATCGTCACCGAGCCCCGTGACAACTACGCACACATCGAAGCGAGTCCCGGCGGAATCGGCTGCACGCCGCCGGGCCTGCGAGAACTGGCAGCGAAGCTTGTTGAGGTTGCTGACTCTCTCGATCGTCCCTCGACTAGTAACGCCACGCTGATTACCAAGCCGGCGAAGTCTGTGACTGAAGTCGTTCACGTCCCGGACAGTGTCAAGTTTTACGAGGCACACAAGAAGGACATGGCCGGTCACGGTCGCCGCGGGTTCGGCACCCAGCAGCCAGCCCGTGAAATCGAAGTGCGGCCGTCAGGCTGGATGGTCATCGATCTGAATGGGCCGACTCTGGAATACATCGGCCCGTCTCTCGATCAGGCGATGGGGATCCTCAACGAACTGGATCTGCCCCCGCAGTGCCTGTTGGCGTCGATGCCGGAAGTCGCCAAGCATTTCAACGCCAATTCTTAGTTCACGGCTGAACTAATCATCGCATCTCGGAATACGGATCCAAAGGAGTGTGAGCCGTGCAATCGGAAGATTTGAAACTGTGGGAGAGCTTCCAGGCTGATCCCACGAACGTCGAAAAGCGAAATCAGTTGGTCGATCGCTACATGCCGCTCGTCTGCTACCACGCCCATCGGATGCATGGAAATTTGTCGCAAGTTGACGTCGATGTGTTGATTCAAGCCGGCTTCATTGGATTGGCCGATGCCATCAACTCATTTGAACTTGGCCGGGGCACGGTGTTCGCCACCTATTCCGCGATGCGAATCAGGGGGGCCATGCTCGATGAAGTCCGCAACAGTGACTGGGTCCCGCGGCTAGTACGAAGGTGGGCGACGAAGTTGCGGAAGGTCATCGAACAAGTCCGGTCAAACGGCCCGGCCACCGAAGAAACGGTCAAAGCGGCTCTCGGTATGGATGACCACGAATTTGAGCAATTGAAGGCCGCGGCCAGCGTGATTGATGTTTCTTCAATGTCGCAGGCAACTTTGTTCGAAACCGACAGTGGCCGGCGACAGACGATTAGCGACGTCATCCAAAGCAAGGACAGCACGCCGTCCGCGGGTCTTCAGCGAAAGGACGTTCTGCGGTTGGTCACGAAAGGTCTCAGCGTTCCCGAGCGAGTAGTGGTCATTGGCTACTACTACGAAGGAAAGACGATGAAGGAAATCGGGAAGGAGCTGGGGCTGTCTGAATCGCGAGTGAGTCAGATGCACTCAACAATTCTGCCGCGAATTAAGGAGCGGATGAAAAACCGCAAAGACGAGTTTGTTCCCTAACAGTGGCCCGTGAGGCTGCATTCACAAGCAAAGTGTTTCGAAGGATTAAACCATGAAGTCACGAATCTGTGTTTCTCTGCTGGCCGTTCTGATGCTCGTAGGTTGCTCAGCTTCTGCCCAACTAGGGATGAAGAAGAACGAGGGCAGCATCTGGGGCCTGAAGCGAAAAATCACCCTCTACGACGCGATTGGCGCCCCGATCAAGCAGTGGGAGACGACCACATCGGTCGACGACAAGGGCGGCACCGTGTACTTCCTCGACGCCAACGGCAAAGCGGTCACGGTCTCGGGAACGTTCATCATCGAAGAGCAGTAGCCAACCCGGGAAGCTCGGACGCGTAACCCCGTTCTTATAAGGATTCGTCGAATGAAGAGGATTGTTCCAAGGATTCACCTGGCCATCTCAGCGTTGGTGATGTGCCACAACGTGGCGGTCGAAACCCAGGCACCTGAAAAACGCCGAAAGGGCGAGCGGATCAAAGGCCTGCAGCCCTGCGGTCCGGTTATGTCGGGCCGGTCAACGTTCAGGCGAAACGGCCCGTGTCCGTGTGGAAGTGGCAATAAGTTTAAGGACTGCTGCCGCGAGAAAGTTTAGTCGAAGTGGTCAGTGTCCCGTTCGTCAGACTCAGGGAAGGAAATCGCGGAATGTCAATCAGGATGCAGAAAACATTAACCCGGGCGGAGATCACGCCGCGGTTTGAACAGTTCGATAAGTCGACGGCTCTGAAGAATCGGCTGTCGCTCGAAATGTTCTGGTGGTTGGAAGAGATGCAGCGGCCAGACCGAACCTTCCCCGTACCTGGCGAAGAGGGCTATGTCGAGTTCGGCGACTGGCTGGAGGCAAAGGATTTGGAGTTGGTGTCATGACCTGGACGAAGCGCCGGCCGACGGAACCGGGTTACTTCTGGTTCCGAGCGAATGAAGATTCTCCGCGGACTCTGTCACGAGATGAACCGGCCATCGTGATCGTGGCAGAAGACCCGGAGACCAACCGGATCGGCGTTCGATTCGGGCACATGCAATACGACGTCCGGGAACTCGCCGGCTACTTCGCCGGCCCCATTGAGTTGCCGGAAGAATACTAACGTCTTCAAAGGAATGAACCGTGACCTACGATACGGAGATCGGAAAAAAGCTTGAGCGAGACATGATTACGGGTTTCAAGGCCGCCTTCCCCTTGGCCGATGAGCGGGACCTGCCGAGGACTGGCAACCAAATAAAACCGTTTCTGAAGGATCGCATAGACCTGGAAGTTAAGGAAGGGATTCGCAACTTTCAGTCGCGAGTTGTCCGCATTCTCTGTGAAGTCTCCGAGCCTAAGAACCACGTCGAGGACATGGCCAGGATTGTGGTCAACGAGGCCAACAAGGTCCACTCGCTCAGTGAGCAATTGAAGCGTACAGCGGGCGATGTTCGATTGTTGATGGGCCGCCTGGAGTGGATGAGCACGCGATTGAAAGCTCTGTCGCCTGAGATTTCGGAAGCCATCGGGCTCAAGAAGGACTGGCGAAACATCTTCCTGGCAATCGACGAGGCGAAGGCAGCGGAGAAAGCCTTGGAGAAATCGGAACCGGAAGCGGCGAAGGAGGTGGCACCTTGACACGGGAAATCACTTCCTTCGAGGTCCTCTCGGTGCAGGACTTATACGGCCAGCATCCCACGTTGCAAATCGAGATCAGCGGCAAGCGCCGGCAACTGCCATGCGGAATGCCATGTGTCGAAGGCGACTCGATCGCCGTGATACCACAGGACCACGTTCCGCACGTGTGGCATCGCGTGAGCAATCCGATCGAACCGCACGAGGCATTGCCAGCAGAACGCCGGCCGGTCTTAGTCTGGCTCGATAACAAGTACCTGCCGTTCTGCGGATACGTGAGGTACCTCGGAAACGGGCTGCCGTACTTCGTGGTGTATCACGGCGACGTTCACTTCGTGGGCAACGTGGTCGCATGGTGTGACTGCTTGCCAACGTCGGGACCTGAAAACGTCCCGACGTGGAAACCCTCACTTATGGGCCGCGGTCATCCTGCCAGGCCATTCACTCCGGACACGCTCAATCTAGGGGCCGGTATATGAGAACGGATGTGAATCCAGCCAGCCACGGAAGGCGGTGAGCCGTGAAGAGATTCCGGACGGATGAGCCCGCCCCGGGAACCGTTTCCAGGCGGGCCTTATATGAACGCCGCAAGGCAGCTCTGATCGAATTTCTTGGAGGCCAATGTGTCAACTGCGGCCGCAAACGGAAGCTGACCTTCGACCACATTTCAGGCCATCGGGATTGGGATCCGCGGCGTGTTCACTCAACGAAGCGGTTGAGGATCTACACCGAAGAAGCATTGAACGATTTGCTGCAACTGCTGTGTGTTTATTGCAATAGTGCCAAGGGCGATAGCCCAGAAGATGACGAGGCCTTTTAGATGAAACTCGCTGAACTCGAATGCTATTTCATTCTCCACACTTTCCAGCGTTGTGCCGGTGATCGAGACCGAATTGCCCGTGAGTTGGGAATCGGTCTGCGAACACTCGCAAATAAACTGCGCCAGTATGGGGTTCCACCCCGGGCAAAAACTGTGAATGCGGTTATCCCGGCATTTCTCCGCGGCGTGGATCAATCCGGGGATTCCGTCCTGACCTACGCAGAAGCCCAGAACCTGGCGGACGAATATTCAGAATCCGGCCGCGTGCCAGGCTAACAAGGCTTATTGAGCATGGATGCTTATTACAACGAATTCGACCCGTTCGCCGCTGAGTGGCTGGGTAATCTGTTTCCCGCTGCGGTGATCGACCAAAGGAGTATTGTCGATGTCACTGCAGAAGACCTTATTCAATATGCCCGTTGTCATTTCTTCGCGGGAATCGGCGGATGGGAACTCGCCCTGCGTCTCGCCGGATGGCCAGCAAACTGGCCCATTGATACCGGTAGCTGTCCCTGCCAAGGCTACTCGGTCGCAGGGAAGCAAAAAGGGAATAACGACCCCCGAAACCTCTGGCCTCAATGGCTCCGCATCATTCGCAAGCGACGGCCTGAGTGCATTGTTGGCGAGCAAGTTGCAAACGCGATCGGGCATGGTTGGATCGATGGAGTATTCTCAGACCTGGAGGCAGAAGACTACACCGGCGGGGCGATCGTACTGGGAGCACACAGCGAAGACTCGCCGCACATCCGTCAGCGATTGTACTGGGTGGCCTACACCAGCAGCGCAAAACGCCGATGGCGGGCCGCAGTCGACGCTGGACTATGGCAACCACTTCACTCTTCAGACGGCCGCGGCATTGGCGGGATGGCCAACACCAATGAGCAAGGATCAACGGGGCATCCATACCCATTGTTGGGGCAAAGTCCTAACGGATGGCTGGGCAACGCCGAACACGCGGGATTGGAAATCGGAGATTCCACCGGAGCAGTGGATCCGCGAAGGCCAGGGACAGCCATTGAGCCGGCAGGCGCTTGGAATCGATTCGACATCGTCAATTGCTCAGACGGGAAAGCGAGGCGGTTTGAACCCGGCTCATTCCCGCTGGCTAATGGGATTCCCAAGGATCTGGGACCAGTTCGCGCCCGGCTGGAAGGAATGGGACACAGTCCAAAGGCAATTAAGCGAATGCTGCGGAACCCTCGAAGCCTTCTCGCAATGGCTGGTCGAAATCGCGTTGGCAGACTCAGAGGATACGGAAACGCCATCGTCCCGGAGTTAGCCGCGGCGTTTCTTCGGACGTTTTTTGAGATCGTGGTTCAGCGTTGAGTAAACAATGGATTAAAGGAACAACATGAGTAACGGAGTGCTAACCGGAGCGACGTTCAGCGACTGCCGGACCTGGCGGTATCAGTTGTGGCGAATCTGGGAACCAGAAAAACCGTCGATTCTTTTCATCGGGTTGAATCCCTCGACCGCTGATGAGACCCAAGACGACCCGACAATCCGAAAGTGCATCGGGTTTGCCAAACGGTGGGGGTACGGCTCGTATCTGATGGCCAATCTTTTCGGCTTTCGGTCGACAGATCCAGCCGGCCTGAAAACGATCGATGACCCTGTCGGCCCGGGGAACAACGCAGCTATTAAGAATTTCATTCGAGCGGCCAAAACAGTTGTCGCCGCGTGGGGATGCCATAAGGGGATTAAGTCCCGAGCGGATGAAGTCCTGGCCATGATCCCGGATCCGCAGTGCATTCGCATCACCGAAGGGGGCTATCCAGGCCATCCGCTTTACATCCCCTATACCCGAGTGCTGCAGCCCTATCGCCGCCGGCCGACGAGGTGACCTGTGTTTTATGACAAGCCGATCACGACTTGCGTGAACTGTAAAAAAGACGTCGCGAAGCAGCGTGTGTTAGAGCACTACGCGACGGGCGCTCTGATCTGCCCGAAATGTGAAGGAAAGCTGAATCTTCACTCGCCGGACGATTTCCGTAGAAGGACGGCCATTAAGAATGCGTGACTACGCCAAAGTCAGCCCTAAGTTTTGGATCGGTTCAACCGGTCGGCAGCTTCGCGGCGATCTGGAAGGCCAGGTCATCGCCAATTATCTGATGCACGGTCCGCAATCGACGATGCTCGGACTGTATTACATGCCCCTTCCGACGCTGTGCCATGAAACCGGCATCGGCTTGGAAGGGGCTTCGAAGGCCCTTCGACGGCTGTCGGATCTCGACTTTTCATCTTATGACCTGCAAAGCGAATGGGTTTGGGTTCATGAGATGGCCAAATTCCAGATCGGTGACAGGCTGTCACCTAACGACAAACAGGTGAAGGGGGTTCGTCGACAGTTCGGCGAGTGTCTGAAGTGTGCGTTCGCTCGCCAGTTTCTCGATCGATACCGAGAAGCGTTTCATCTTCAGGACTTCGAAGGGTTGATTCCAGACGCCGTTAAGCCATCGGAAGGGGCTGCATCGAACGACGTCACCCCTTCGGAGCCCCTTGCGAGGCCCTTTGAAGGGGTGACTACTGGTGATGACATCCCCTTCGAAGCAAGTAGAGAAGTAGAGCAGGAACAGGAAAAGGAGCAGGAGAAAGCAAAATCGGGCTCGAAGCCAAAAAAGCCGAAAACACATTATGCCACCGAATTAGAACCAACTTTAGGACAACCTTACCCCGTCAAACTGGACTGCCATGAATTTCATGAGACCTGGCGAACGTGGATCAGATATCGCATTGAGCGAAAGAAACCACTCACTGCCATGACGGTCCAAATGCAGTTCAAGAAATGCGAGGAAATCGGATTGCAACGAGCGATCAGCATGATTGAACACACTATCGCGTCGACATGGGATGGATTGCGAGAGCCTGAGGTATCGAAGAACGCACCACTCCCGCCGGCGCCGCGAATGCCGTCGTTCGATGAGATCAAGTTACAGGGATGGAATCCGACCAGTGGTCTAGGTGGGGAATAGGATGCCAATGCAAATCAACTCGAAGAACATTCCCGAAGAACTCCGCCTAATCGCCCAATGGTGTTTGTGGCGCACGATCAGCCGCGACGGGAAGGATACTAAGATTCCATTCCAGCCGAACGAGGCGCCGGCAAAGTCGAATGATCCGGAAACGTGGTGTACGTTCCAGGAAGCGATGGAGGCCTACGGTAAAGGTGGATGGGACGGAATCGGGTTTGTCTTCTCGGCCGAAGATCCATACGTCGGCATCGATCTGGATGGCTGCAGGAACATCGAAACGGGTGTTGTCGCACCGTGGGCGCGTAGCCTGATTCTCGAACTGGCCAGCTATGCCGAAGTGTCGCCATCTCAGACCGGAGTCAAAATCTGGGTGCGTGGCGGGTGGCCTCATTCTGGCGGCCATAAGGTGACGATCGAGGACGCGCCGCGAATCGTCGACAAGACTCCCGCGGTCGAAATCTATGACAGCCTGCGTTACTTCACCGTGACGGGGCAACGCCTGGCCGGTCAGTGCATCATTGCCGATCGTCAATCGCAGCTCGACGCCATCCGCCAACGATTCTGGAAGGATGCGGCCGCGCCAGTTGCCAATGGGCACAACGAATGGCGATCGGAAACCGCAGTCATCGAACGGGCTCGGAAGTACCTGGCGAAGATGGACCACGCAGTTAGCGGCCAGGATGGGCACGGGACCACATTCAAGGCGGCTTGCGTGCTGGTGCTGGGGTTTGAACTCGCCCAGGCGGACGCCCTGCAACTGTTGCTGGAATGGAACCAAGGTTGCCAACCGCCTTGGAATGAAAAGGAATTGCGGCACAAGGTGGAGTCGGCTGGCCAGCAGAATGGCGAGCGTGGATATCTGCGAAACGTCGCGCCGCAAAACTATCACCATGTGCCGGTACCGGAATATCAGTCCAGTAAAAAAAAAGTGGTCGAGACCGGGGCCAACATCCAAGTAACCACGATGGAGGACGCGGCCCGGCGGTATCACGAGCGGCTGACGTCGGGCGGAATCAAGCTGATTGATCTGGGTTTACCGGATCTTGACTACGCCTTAGGCGGTGGCATCGAAAACGGCGAGATGATCATTTTTGCGGGCAGACCTAGCCACGGGAAGAGTATGACGGCTCAGCAGGTTGCCCAGAACTTCACCGCGGCTGGGACGCCTGTTGTTTTCATTTCTGAAGAGATGTCTCACCTGGCCATCGGCAAGCGGGCAATTCAGTACGCATCGGCCGTGCCTGGCGAGTACTGGGGCATTCAAAACCAGATCGTCACGAATGACATCACCAACCATTTTGCGGAGCGGAAACCGTGTTACATCGTGGAGGGTTGCCGGACGGTTGATAGAGCGGCTGACCAGATCCGGCGCCACGTGGAAGAACATGGGGCGGGTCTGGCGATTGTCGACTATGCCCAGCAGCTCGCGGGATTGGGACACAAGCGGAATGAGGAAATCGCCCGTGTTAGCGTTGGATTGAAGCGAGTCGGTACCGAGTGCAATATTCCTGTGATCGTGCTGGCTCAGATGAGCCGCGACATCGAAAAGCGGCCGCAGTTCATTCCCGTGATGTCTGACCTGAAGGAGAGCGGTCAGTTGGAGCAGGATGCCGACGTGATCGTGTTCATGGTCTGGCCGTTCAAGATCGATCCTTCGAAGGACCGGGACGAATACCTGATGTTCGTCGCGAAGAATCGAAACCGGCCGATCAATGAGACCTGCGTTAAGTGTAAGTTTTTGCCACAGCGTCAACAGTTGGTTTATGTGCGGCCATCGCTGGCCGATTGTGGGGACTTCAACCAGCCGGCGGAGAGTTCGGGCACTCTTTTTGATGATGTAGATGGGAACTTCAGATGAAGCGAAAACACCGACGAAGGTTCAGGCGTCGCAAACAGCAGGAGATGTTGTGGCGTGGCGTTTCTCCCATGCTGGCGTGCTGCGATCTGTTCGCCAAGTATGCCGAACAGGTGAGCTTGTCCATTGCCCAGTGGGCGAAGGCATTTTCCGAGATTTCAATCAAGCCAATGCCGGCCAATCGCTTGACCTACGTTGAGTCGACGGTGGGCAATCTAGCGAAGGATGACCAAGAGTCATGCAGGATAAATCAAACAAACAGCGACCGCCAGAAGATCCCAAACGAGGCACTGGCAGAACAACCGCTGGCATTTTACGAGCGATCGCGTGTGCCTTAGAACGGCCCGATGAATGGGTGCCGTTCTTCGATCATGCCGGCGGACATTCCCCCAGCGCTTCAGCTTGGCAAGCACCGAAAATTCGCAGTTTGTGCGGGGCGTTAGGCTTGACGATTGATGTGACGAATACCGGCGATGACGGCAAGTTTTGCCACACGCGTTTGATGTCGCCAATTACTCGCATGCGTGCCGAGGCTGCAACCGCTGGGGAATCGACGGGTCCTTCCCAGCTTTAATTTTGTTCCCGACTACTTAGGGAACTGTTTTGATTTCACATAGACTTTATTTGCGGGGGAATCATGCTCACACCTGGCCCACGCCAGACGCCCCAACTGTCGACAAATCCGCTACTTGCGTCAGGAATCGTGCAAAGCGTGGATGTCGAAACATTAGTCAGTCCGTCAGTGTTGCTGCGTCCGCATCATTCTGGCCGGCGAGAATTGCGAGAGCTGCGCGCCAAGCAAAAGGCCGACGAGGCAATCCGCGGGCTGACTCTCGAAAACGAAATCTACGGATTTACTAAAGGCCAGTTTAGTTTGTTGCAACTACTCGAAGCGGCGTTGCAGATCACCGGCCCGGTTGATTTTGTTCTGTCAACTTGGACCGCCGCGCGTCACGAGATCCAACGCCTGCAGGCCTTGAAGGAATCTGGAAAACTTCTGTCGGTTCGCTGGCTGGTCGACTTCACTTTCGCGCGGCGAGATCCGGAGGCGGCCAATCAGATCCGCCTGGCGTTCGGTGTTGACTCGATCCGCGTCGCTCAGACGCATGCGAAATTCGCCCTTTTCAAACGCGACCTGGCGTCTGGTCTTGAGGACGTCCATGAACTTAAACATGAACCCGCGGTTCGAGGACTTTACGCTCTCTCATGACCCAGCGCTCTATGAGTTCATTGATCACATCATTGCTGAAATCTGGAGCCGACAGCGACGGGAACTCGCCACCGGATCAAGCATTGAAATCCGTAAATTCTGGAGAGATGAAATGTAGCGGCCCGCCATTGGACCAGGTCATCAAGTGGCTGGTGGAGGGGCATTCTGACGGGGACATCGTCGACGCGATCGGCCAGTTCTGGCCTGACGAGTCGGCGGAAGACTTAATCAACGCCGGCTTAGACAAGATCACCGACGCCGGCAAGGTTGAACCGGCCCTGATTGACGGATGGTGTTTGATGGCCCGCCGGGAGTTGTACCGGCGGATGCTGGAAATTGGCGACTTCGCCGGAGCTCTCAGAGCAACGGAGAAGATTGAATCGCTAGTCAACAAGAAGCGGTAATATGTTCAGCAGGAAGCCGAGCACCACGGAGGTTGCGGAACGACCCGACAGGGGCGAGAAGTACGCCGCGCACCTTGCCGACATGACTCGACGCATGGCGGCGAAGGTTGCCGCGGCTCAAGAGATAGGCCCGCTCCCTCCCGTACTGGATCCGGAGCTTCGCGAGAGCTGCCGGTTCAATCTGCAGTTGTTCGCGGAAAAGATCGTCCCGGGTTTGTTCAAGGGCGTTACCAAGAAATGGGGCGTCTTTCATCTGAAGGCCTTCGAGATTCTTCAGGATGCAATCCTGAAGGGTGGCCTGTTTGCGATCGCCATCCCTCGCGGCTCCGGGAAGTCGGCCATGATCAAAGCGGCCATCATCTGGGCTGCGGTCTATGGGCATTGCAAATTTGCCGTGGTGGTCTGTGCAACCAGCAAGGCGGCGACCCTCTTCTTGAAGAGTATTAAAACCCAACTCCGCGGAGCCAAGGCATTTTACGACAACTTCCCGGAAGTGGCCTTTCCGATCCGGAAGCTAGAAAACAAAGCCAGCAAGGCCAACGGGCAGAAGTTCGACGGCGTACGCACGGCGATCGAATGGGGACGGGAACACATCGTTCTACCGACGATCCCCGGAAGTGCGGCCAGCGGCTTCAAGGTCGCCATCTCCGGAATCACGGGCAGCGGCTTGCGTGGGTTGGTTGATGGGCTTGAGGATGGAACCGAAGTTCGGCCCGACATCGTCATCATCGACGACTTTCAGACTAAGACGAGTGCCCGCAGTCCGACCCAGACCAAAACGCGTTTGGAGATGATCCGCGGCGACATCCTCGGCATGGGTGGCCCGGGTGAGAAGATGTCGGTGTTCGTGGCCGCGACGGTCATTGAGTACCAGGACGGCGCGGATCAACTGCTGGCCGATCCCGAATGGCAGGGGATGCGGTACGGGGTACTGACGAAGTTCCCAGACAAAGACGCCATGGATCATTGGCACAAATACAACGAAATCCGCTTGGAGTCGAAGGCCCAAAAACGTGGGCATGACGACGAGATTCAATATTATCTCGCGCATCAGTCGGCGATGGATGGGACTTGGGAAGCCACCTGGCCCGACCGATTCAACGGAGAGAGTGAAGTCACCGCGATTCAGCACGCGATGAATCTTTACTTCACACAGCAACCCAAGGCCTTCTTTGCCGAGTTCATGAACACGCCAGAAGCGGCCAACGAGACAGAACTGTTCAAGGTCGATGCGAAGGAAGTCTGTAATCGGTTGAGCCGGGTGGAACGGTACGAGGTCCCGATGGGCTTCGAGAAGTTGACAATGCACATTGACGTTTCCGAAACCCTGCTCTGGTACATGCTCACCGCCTGGCGGAATGACTTCACCGGCTCAATCATTGATTACGGCTGGTACCCAGATCAAGACGGCCGTCGCAATTTCAATCTCGCCACGCTAACCAGAACCATGCAAATGGCGTCTGGCTGTCACGCGGTCGACGTTGACGGGGCTGTGTCCTTCTGCCTGCAACGGATCGGCGAAAAGGTTCTCGATCGCAGATACTTCCGCGAAGACAAACTCCCGATGCACATCAGCAAGTGCATCATCGATATCAACTACAAGCTGTCGACGGATGCAGTCGGGCGATTCTGTCGAACGTCCAAATGGTCGCAGATTCTGTTACCGGCCCGCGGCTGGGCACTCAACGAAAAACGCCGTACCCGAATTTCCGAATGGGCTCCCAAGGAAGGCCAGACATTCCCGCGGCCGGCGGAACGGCCTGAGTGCGAATGGATGTTGACCAGTCCGAGATCCCATCAACTGCAGGAATGCCGATTTGATACGAACCATTGGAAGGGCCGCATGATCAAGGCCCTGTCGCTGCCGTTGCATTCGTCTGGATCGATTTCGCTCTATGGGTCCGATCCACTTGAACACACGATGCTGGGCGAGCACCTCGCAAGCCATTATGCCCTGCCGAAAACTTACGGCGACGTAAAAGACATCGCCTACCTCATTCGGCCAGGTATCACGCGCGACGACTTGCTCGACGATCTGGTCGGTTGCGGAGTCGGGGCATCGATCGAGGAAATCAAACTGAACACCGAACGTGTCATTTCCGACATTGCCGCGCAGGGCGATCGCCGGATGGCCAGCTTCCCAGAACATATGATCGTCAGGAGGGGACGTTAATGGCCAGCACTGAAAAACGCCGCGACTACAACCCGCCGCCCAACGTCGACAAAGATGGCTACCCTGTCTGTCCGGACTGCGGCTTCCAGGGTTCCGAAGTAACACATACCTACCCGTGGCGAAACGGAAAACGCTCGCGCCGGCGCGTGTGCGATCACTGCGGCATTCCTTACACGACCACTCAGACTGCAGAGCAAGTAGACAAGTAGTCTTGCTACCGGTAGCAAATCCAAGAATCGCTGATCGTGTCGAAACGCGAAACGTCCGAAATCAATCATCAGCCGATTAGCTACCGGTCAACTCGAAGCCCGTACTGGGGCAGTACTCCCAGTACGGGCTTTGCCTATGTCTACTGCCGACGATCTTGCCGCCGCCGCTGCTTCTGCAGCACAGAAGGCACGATCTGTTTCCGCTGACGGCCAGACCGTTACGCGAAACTCCCCGGCAGACATCATTGAGGCTGCCAAATTCTCTGGCGCCAATGAAGCACTAAACGCGGTCGCTCAAGGCCGCTGGCCGTTCCCCCGCATGATCATCGTTCCCCCAGGGGCTGGGGGTGACTCATGCCACTAGGCCAAGGCAAAGCAAGTTTGTGTGCAGCCAGAGCCCGGGGGTCGCGTGTCATTAACGCGACGCTCGACCTGACTCGCACCACCAACGAGAACCGCCGACACTGGCAGCATTCCGACACGCTGTCGGGCCGGTCTGCCTATCCGCGGTCAGAGCGCAAAGTCGCCCGCGAACGCAGCCGCATGGAGGCCGAGAACAATTCCTGGTACGCGGGAATGTTGCGGACCGCTGCGAACCACATCGTCGGGACCGGCCCCCGCCTGCAGGTGATGATTGCCGGTAAGCCACTGGTTAATGCCAAGCTCGAAAAGGCCTGGCGAAAGTGGGCTCTTGAAATCGGTTTAGCCGAGAAACTCCGCATCGCCCTGGAAACATACTGGCGTGATGGCGAGTGTTTCGCGATGCGGACCTGCCGCGGCGACGGATCCGAAATCGACTTGGATTTCCGCCTGTACGAAGGCGATCAGGTTTCGCAACCTTTCCAGCCAGTTCGCGATCCCAGCGTCGAAGACGGCAAGCGGGTCAACGCCGCGGGCACGGCGATCGAGTATTACATTCTCGACTACCACCCGGGCGATTGGAATCTAGGCTTCGTCAACTTCCTCGCGGGCAATTGGTATCCCGCGGCCGAGGTCTGGCATCTCTTCCGCGCGGATCGCCCTGGAATGTTGCGGGGGCTTCCTCGCTGTGCTCCGGGAATCGACTGGCTGGCCCACATGCGGCGGTTCAGCAAGGCCACGTTATCGGCTGCTGAACAGGCTGCGAACTGGGGCATGTTCGCCAAGACAACGGGCACGGCTCTTCCGCCGGTCAACATGGGAGACGGCTACGCGGTCGACTGGATCCGCAATGCGCTAAACTTCCTGCCCGATGGCTGGGATTTGGCGATGGTCGATCCCAAGCATCCGGCGACCACGAATGAGATGTTCCAGCGTACGGAGTTAATGTACTTCTGTCGTTGTGCGAACATGCCTTATAGCCTCGCCTGTGGCACATCCAAAGACGCGAATTTCTCAGCCGCCAAGATGGACATCATTAACCTCTGGCAGCCGGAAGTTAAGAGCGAACAGGACAAACTGTCGTCCACTGTGATGGCCTCTTTGTTCCGTTGGTTCCTTGAAGAATGCGTGTACGTGCCCGGGTTGCTCGACGGCGTTCCTGAGTTCGATCAGGTGGAGTATCGCTTTGACTGGCCACCGTTGCCAGTTGCAGACGAGATCGACAACGCGAATGCCGCGTCAATCCGCGTGTCAAACGGTCTGACCACGCTGCGAGAGGAATACATGTCCCGCGGCAAGGACTTCGACGCCGCTATGACGACGGGTGCGGCCGACTACGGAGTCACGGTTGACGAGTACAAACGGGCAATTTTTGCGAGACATTTTGCCGTCACGGGAATGCCCGGCGGTGTGTCTCAACTGCCGTCCAGCAGCCCGCCGCCAGCTACTCCAGGTGGCGGTGTTAAGCAGCAAGCGGCCGACATCTTAGTTCGGTTTAAGAGTGGCGGGGCGTCCGCTCCTGCAACTAAGTCCGCATTGCTGGCGTTGGGTCTCACTGAAGCGAACGCTATCGCCGCAATGGAAGTTGCTCAGGCTGATCGGGGGATAGCCGCATGAAACGACTAGCGCGTTTGTCGGGAAAAGTGAATTTGAAGGCGGAGTCTGCGGAGTCAACCGACTTGCCGACACGCTTTGACATTCTCGCTTACACCGGCGGCAAGCTGGATGTGGACGGGTTCGATTTGCCAGTCGTCATCGACCTGAATGGACTCGAAGCCGAAGGCGAAATCCCCATCCCCATCAAGCACAACACCGACGACGAAATGATTCTCGGCCAGACCGATTCTGACGGAATCAAGAACAGCGGAACGGACCTGTGGCTATCAGGCCCGGTCACCGCCGACCCCGAACAAAGCCCCTCGGTCAAACGCGTGTTGACGATGGGAAAAAACGGCCATACCTGGCAAGCCTCAGTGGGTGCCAAGGTGGAGGAGAGTTACGACGTCGCAGCCGGCGTCACGATCGAAGTGAACGGTCAATCCCTGACCGGTCCGTTCACGCATGCGACCAGGTCAGTTCTTAGAGAAACGTCCGTGCTGGGCATGGGCGCTGACAAAAATACGCGGGTGATACTCGCCCAGCAAAAGGGACAAATCATGAGTTTCGAAGAATGGCTCTTGAGTGTGATGGGACTTGATGCCTCCACGCTGAACGATGCCGCGCGATCCGTATTTATGGAGCAATACGAAGCCCAGCAGGGCGGCGGCGAAGATACCGAGGTTGAGGCCGAAGACGACCCCGAAGACAAGGATAAGGTCGAGGCCGAGGACGACCCCGAAGACAAGGTTGAAGCGGAAGGCGATACCGAACCCGAAGACAAGAAGCCGCCGGTTCAGGCGAAAGCGAAGGGCAAGGGAACCGTTAAGGCCAAGCCCAAAGCCAAGGCCACGGTCAAGGCGGCCGCGAAAGGAAAATCGACCGTGTTCAACCCGAACGCATCCGCCGCAATCCAAGCGGCCCGTCGTGACTTCTCTGCTGAGATGAAACGCATCGGCGGAATTCAGGCCATTTGTGGCGGCAACAAAATGTTTGCCGCGGCGGCCGTCGAGAATGGCTGGAGTCTCGATAAGACCGAGTTGGAATGGATGAAGAAACAGCAGCGGCTCAACATCCCGAATGCCAACCGCTCGGACGGCCAGTCGCAAGGGATGCTGCACGCCTTACAGGGCGCCATGATCATGCGGGCCGGCGGTCGGATTGACTACCCCGGTTACGGTGGCCATCTCGGTTTGGCGTTGGGGCTCCCGAGCTGGCTGCGGGCCGGAATCAACGCCGATGCCCGACAGAAGGCGATGGAGGCGGCTTGGAAGTACCGCGATATGTCGATGGTCGATTTGTGCAAGGCGGCTTGCCAAATCGATGGTCGCGACACGGACGGCAGCAATCAAGGGTTCATTCGCGCTGCTGTTTCCGGCGGAGCACTGACCGACATCTTCACGACGAACATCAATGCGGTGTTCATTCAGAAGTTTGTTGAACTCGGTGACTCCACTGTTGGCTGGACAAAGGACGCCGAGGCTAACAATTTCCAGCCGATGGAACGCACTAGGCTGACGAAGGGGCCGCGGCTCACACAGCATGCCCGCGGCGGTGAAGCGGATCATGCGAAACGTGATGACGCGATGGAGACCTATAAAATCTTCCGCTACTCGCAACAGTTCGCGGTTGATGAAATGGACATGATCGACGATCGCTTTAAGGCGCTGGCCGACATTCCCGACGAAATGGCACAGGCTTGTGCCCGCATGCGACCGGATTTGGTCTATTCGATTTTGCTGTCGAATCCCAATTTGACCACGACCGGTGGGGCTTTGTTCTCGGCTTCACAGCCGGGTTCGCAGGGCAATCTCGTTGCGTCCGGTGCTGCCTTGGCGCTGGCGACACTGCAGGCGGCTTTGGCTGCGATGTTCAACCTGACTGAGAACGGCGTCAACATCGGCTTGTACCCCTCTCATCTGCTTGTGCCGGCGGTACTCGAAGGGACTGCCTACACGATCCTGCAGAGCCAGAACATCGCGATGGCTGGGACGTCCGGTTCGGTCGATGTGCGTGGCGACGTCAACCCGTTGGCGGCCATCCAGAGCAAGAAGGGCAAGATCGAAGTCGTCACGGATCCGCGACTGACCAACGGCGTTATCGATCCCGTCACGGGCACGACTTACGCCGGCAGCACGTCCACTTGGCGACTCGCTTCGAACATGGGGCCGGGAATCGAAGTCGCGTATCTGCGTGGATCCGGCAAGGCTCCTCAGGTCCGCCAGTTCATTATGGACCGAGGCAAGTGGGGCGTTGGCTGGGACGTCAACTTGGACATCGGCGCTAAGGCCCTCGCCTGGCAAACGCTGTCTGAACAACGCCAGTAGTCCTTTCCGTCCGTCTGTTTTCCAGCATTCGGCCGGGTAGGCCAACGAAGGTTTAGACCATGCGTTATCGAGTCAACAAAAAGTGCGGGGCGATCGGCGTCACGTATGAGGACGGGGCGGTTATCGAAGACGGCGAATTGCCTGATGATGCCGCCGCTTCCCTGAAGTTGTGGGGTGCCATTTCGGACTTCCCGGAAGAAGTGGAACCCAGCACCGAAGAGGGAGCCGACGCCCCTGCGAAGGGCAAGAAGTCCAAGTAATTCAACTCATTTGCTGGCGTCAATTTCGCCACATCCATAAGGAATTTTTCCATGACTGCGACCGCAACGCTGCTTGGCCCTGCCTGGCAGCACAAACGAACGGCGGCCGGAGCTCTCGCTTCTGGTTCGCTCTATGTCACGCCGGAGGGCAACGTCGCTGTGTTTCAAGGACTGAAGCCCGCCGTCAGCGGCGATCCAGTTCGCTACGACAACAGCAACGTCTACAACATCACCAAGGGGTCGATCGCATTTGCCGAGGGTGAATGGGTCTACTTCGATGGTACCGATGTCCAACGGACGGGTTTGATTCGAATCGGAAAATGTGCGGCCGCTGCTGCCAGTGGCGACGCGACGGTTGCAGTTCGTCTTTACCCGTACGCGGTCGACGCCCGATATGTTTCGGTCGCTGCGTCTGCGGCCGTATCCAATACGGTCACGGAAACGGCGTTCGATCAGTCGGTGACCATCCCCGCGAACTATCTGAAGGCCGGCGACGTCATTCGTATCCGGTGCCAGGCGATCGCGACGGCCACCAACTCGACGGACACGCTGAACCTCAAGCTCTATCTCGGCTCTGTCGAGATCGCGGCCACGGGTGCGGTGGACGTCGCGAATAACGATGTCGGCTACTTCGACGTGGACATCGTTATTCGAACGATTGGAGCGTCTGGAACGCTGGTTGCGGCCGGCGTTCAGGCGTTGGGCGTCGAAGGGACCGTCACTGCCAAGCCGTTGAAGAACGCGTCGGAAACCATCGACACGACGGCCGCCAATGCGGTGGCAGTCAAGGCGACTTGGTCCGTTGCGAGTGCGTCCAACTCGGTCCGCCTGGACGTCATGAACGTGCAATTGATTCGCGCGTAATCAACCCGGGCTGCTGCCCGGTTTTCACCCCCGGCCCGTGTTCCACGGCACGGGCCGGGGCATATTTCTGGCAACGTGGCTATCAACGATTTCTCTTTTCAGGAGTTACGCAAATGCGTCTAAAGATGTTTCTTCTGGTTGCTCTGGCGGTTGTTGCCAGTGCTGGTTCCTACCTGGACCTGGCTGCGCGGTGCCGCTGTGATCGCCCCGCAAGGGGAGAGCGAAAAGCTGCCCGACAAGAAAAGCGAAGTGCCCGTCGCGGCTACAGCAGTTACTCGCCATCAGCGACGCCGTCAACGCCGAGCACAAGCCCCTATGACTCGGGTGTCCAACCGCTCGGAGCCAGTGCCCCGGCTTACCGCTGGGAATGCAACGGACGTAGTTGTCGACTTGTCCCGGCTACCACTCAGTCGGCAGCAGCGGATTGTCCCCCGCCAACCGCGCCGACGAAAACGCCGGAGCCGGAGTCGCCGAAAGCGGAAGCGCAAGAGGTAAGGCCGATTCCGCCGGAGTTGAACCCGGCCGAGTTTGAAACGCCAATCGATCCGACAACCACTTGGCGACCGGATCCGGTCGAGCCTCAAAAGCTACCGGGTTGGGACGACTAAGACTTTCTCAACGCGGGCCATTCATCAATCAGGGCCATTAACCAATTTGGGAAACTATGTGCAAATTACTTTCACGTGCCAGTTTGCTCGCCGGCCTGTTTTGCCTTGTGGCATTAACGATGGGAGCGGACTATTTGACCGAAGTTAGTCGCATGTGCCTCACGGCGCAGATGCGGAATAAATACTGGAATCCGGACGGCTCTTGTGTCCAGTGCTCAATCGGGATGATCGGTGTTGCCGGGAACGATCCCAACGCCGCGACCGTCCTGTGGGACACAAAATACGGGCCCGCAATTCGTGGCGGATCCTGGCCGGCTCGTGTGGCCAGTTACTTCCACTCACGAGGAATTCGCGGGTGGAACATTACCGGGGAAGAGAACACGTTTGCCTGGATGAAGTGGGCCATTAAGACCCGTCGCTTTGCTGCGATCGGAGCAGGTCAGGCCCATTTCCAAACGCTCTACGGTTACGACTTCAAACGCCAGAAATGGCTCGTCTGTAACAACCAGACGCCCGGTCGAATTGACGAATACGACGACGACGCTTTCCGCCGGCTGCACATGGCCAGCGGCCCCTGGATTGTCGTCTTGGCTAGGCCCGCGAGCGAACCCCCCGTTCCCGTGGAATGGTGGTTGTAGTCTCCCGGACTTTTCCCGAACCCAACTTAACAAAGGCTTTTATCATGCGTTTCCTGTCTGCAATTCTTAGTTGTGCGCTGCTCTGCAGTGCTGTTTATGCCGATCCGCCTTCAACGACCAAAGACGTTCCGTCCGTCGCGAACGAAGAAATCAACCGACGCGGCCACGATGTCGAGGAACTCGGCACGATCCAAGACGGCCCGGACGCTGGCGTGCGTCGCGCGATGGCCCCCCCGGCCGACGATTCGGACAAGTGGTTCATCAATTTTGTAGGAGCCGGTAGTACATCCACGGATCAGGAGAAGGCCGCTACCAAACTGCTGCTTGACGACATTAAGGCCTTGAAGTTCAGCCAATACGTTAAACCGGATGACTCCGCGAATTCGTGGGGACACTGGCAGGAATACCGTATAGACGATGCGCTCCAACAGGACTGGTTCGCCGAAATCAAACCGAAACTGAAGATAGTCGGTCTGCCCGCGATAGTGATTCAACCTCCAGCAAACGGCAAGTTCGGCCCGAACAGAACTCCGGTATGTGTGGTAGGCAAATACGACGGCAACCCGGCCAAGTTTTCTGAACTGATCCGCGTGCGAGTCGAGGCCTACATTCACAAGCACGGTTACGACGGCACGCTGGCGACCGCAAAACTAGTACCCCTTCATCACGCGCAGGGTTCTGATGATCCAATCGGGGCGCGCCCCCCGTTTGATCTACCGGAGCCAGTCGCATATCCCGATGCAAAGGACCTGCCGAAGCTCACCATGACCTTCGAACAGATCCGGAAGAAGTTCCCTGATCTGCCGGCGCAGGATGCGGCTCACTATGCAGAGCAGCAGTTGACTGAACAAGAGATTCGCGACGAGGAATTGAAGCTGTCGAAACAGCCAGTCGAGGTTGACAAAACACCCGCAAACCCTACCCGGGGTGGTTCAGCGGGTGGGGAAATTCTGATAGTTGGAGTGCTGGGCATCATCGCGATCGGGGGCGCGTGGTATCTCCAGCAGCGAGTCAGAGGCCAAGTCGATCCGACCGGCAACACGATCGTATCGTCCACCAACGCGAGCGGCTCGACTTAACCCGCGATCGCCGAATCCTCAATGAGCAACATCCGGGCTTATTGAGGCAGACTTTTCAACTCCTGACGGGAACGGCTGGCGGTTGGCTCAAATGGTTGTGGCTGCCTGTGGGTATCGCGTTCTCGCTGTGGAGTTGGCTCAAGTGGGGATTCGTGGTTGTCGTGCTGCTGATGCTCGGAACTGCGGTTCTGATAGGTATTAAGTTCGTTCGGTGGCTGTGGTCTTGATGGTTCACGCGGGCAGTTCTGGTGCCCACTGAGGTCTCATAAGCCTCACCTGCTCGGTTCAACTCCGAGGCCCGCAATTTGTGGTTTCAGTGAAGCCTGATAGTTTACTCTCAAACACTACTTGCTGATCTGTATGCTAAATAATGAACTCCGGGTTCACTGGTCTACACTCCTGCTGTTTTTGGCGTTCTACGCCTGGGTGTTGATTGAGTTCATTCCACCAGCGCAGCAAGTAGATTTTTCGCAACCAACTGAAAATTACCTAGACTGGGAAAGGGGGATTACATGCCGGGATCGAATGTAACCCCCACCTACTGGCCAGCCCATGTTATTGGGAATCAGGGCAACTTGGTTATCACGGGCACGCCGCCGGCTGGGTTTGAGTCATTCGTTGGGACAAACCTGCTGGATTTAGACGATTCGTCGTATATATACAACGGCGTTGTCTATCGCCTCGCTCTTAGCGGCGGCTACAACATCACGATGGAGGTGTTTGGCGGCTACGGCGAGATCGACTTCACTCTGCAGGGCCCAACTCCTGGTGGGCCGCAAACAATCCGCTTGAAGCGCATCTCCGGATCAGAAGCGGCAGTGCTAGCGAACTTCCGAGATGGCGAGACGCAGACATACGCCAGCCACAACAACGGATCGAGCTTCGCGTGGTCCGACCTACAAGTGCAGTGGATGGGCACTCGGGTTGATGGTGTTGACCCGCCTGGCGGCACGCCCACGCAATGCGCCTTCGTCGGAGCGTGGAACTCTGGCTACAAAACAACGTCAACCTACGCCTACAGCCTGACGCTCGACTCTAAAACAGATTCCTTCCTGGCTGTCAACGTTCACATCTTCAGCGGCTCAGGAGCTACCGTCACAGCGCTGGACTTCAACGGCGATGCCATGACGCTGATCGGTGTTCGGGAGTCGGCTAACGGTGCGGTGCGGATCGAGTGCTGGGGGCTGATCAATCCAGACACCGGCACGCATGATGTTAATGTGACGTTATCCGGGGCCGTTCACTCGCTGAGCACGGCCACTTACTACGAAGGGGTTTATCAGTACCGGCCCACGGAAGCGTTTAATTCCGCAACGGCAACAAATACCGGGTTCAGCGATGCGTCTGTAGTCGTCACGACAGTCACCAACAGTTGTGTGATTCACGCTGCTTGCACAACCGATGACGGGGCAATCACATCGGGGAACACCAATCGAAATAACGTCAGCGGTGGCGATGGCTCGTCAGCGAATGAGGATACCAATTCAGTCGTGACGGCTGGTACGACAACGATGTCGTATACCGACCTGAGTTCGTCCGCGACTTGGACTATTGCAGGTTACGGCATTCGTCCGACGTCAGCACTGAATGAGATTCTACTATCGTACACACAAGCCGATGACACGCTGTCAGCAGACTCACTTGTCAAGATCGCGGCGGCATCATCTCTTACGCAAGATGGAGACTCGCTTTCCGCTGCGGCGACCGTTGCGTTAGTGGGAACCGTGAATGTCACCCAGGCGGATGACTCGCTGTCGTCCGGTTTGACTGTGGCGATTGTTGCCGCACTAGACCTGACGCAAGGCGACGACACGCTCTTTGCCTTGTTCGATTTCGTTCAACTGAATTTGTCAGTGACACAGAGCGACGACACGCTATCTGCGGCTTGTGTGCTGCCGATCGTTCTTAGCGCGTCAATCACGGCCGCCGACGACACGCTTTCATCGGCCCTGACAGCGGCCACCGTGGCTGATGCCATCATTACGGCCGAGGATGATACGCTCGCAGCCGATTGTTTGATGGCCATCGTCGCGAATTTGTCGTTCACCCAGGCCGATGACGTTTACAGCGTCGACGCACTTAACAGCATTGCGGCAACGCTGACTGGAATCCAGGACGACAACACATTGTCCGGAGCGGCCACGAATGCGCTGGTGTTCAGCCTCTCGCTGACTGCTGGCAGCGATACGCTTGCCAGCGCGGCCACGATGCCAATCATTTGCGACGCGGCGATCACATCGGGCGACGATTCCATTGTGTGGACGGTCAAAACTCTTATCGCTTCATCGTTCACGTCGACCCAGGATGACAACACACTGTCCGGAG
The DNA here is from genome assembly GCA_021732415.1 of Planctomycetaceae bacterium. Taxonomy (GTDB): domain Bacteria; phylum Planctomycetota; class Planctomycetia; order Planctomycetales; family Planctomycetaceae; genus JAKFVC01. The sequence goes on along the minus strand of JAKFVC010000016.1, from coordinate 57,576 downwards.
CGGCTGTGGTCCGGATTGTGACCGTGATCGTTCCCTATGCTCAGGACGGCAACACGTTGGCGGCAATGCTTGGCGGCGGCTATGTGAACGTGAGTGTCACACAGGGCAGCGATACGGTTTCAGCAGCCGCAGGAGTGGCGATTGTTTGTTCGGTAGACGTGACGGCCGGGAATGACATCCTAACCGCTGGCAATCACTCCGGTTTGATCCTCGATAGCGATCTGACCCAAGACGATCAGACGCTGGCCAGCGTGGTCACGTCTCGCATCGTGGCCAGTAGTGTTTACACCCAAACTGATCAGTCGCTGACTGCCGCGGGGACCGTTGCCGTTCGAGCGGCCGCGAACCTGTTGGCCGAATCGGACGTCATCGAAGCTGAAGTCGTTCTACCGGTCAGCGCTGGAAACAACCTGCAGCAGGAAAGCGATTCCTTCGTCATTCGAGCCGGGAACCTGATTCAGGCAACTCTGACCCTGACGCTTCCTAGTGACACACTGGTGAGCACGGCGACTTCACGGATTCAAGTTGCTGTGGTTGTGACACAGGATGACCAAGACGTCGCAGCCGTGGCCACAGCTCGCATCGGTGCCGCGCTCAGCCAGGTGCAGGGAGATCAAACGGTAAGTAGCGACGGCACGGTGGCAATCACCGCGTCAGGGGCAATTCAATCGACAGGCGACACCCTGCAGGCGGCAACCACGATGCCGGTGACCGCCAGCCTGACAGCATCGCAACCGAATGACACTGTCTCAAGCCAGGTCAAAAACATCGTGGGCGTCGCGGTCGACGTGACCAAGGATGACGACAGTCTGGCCTCCAAAGGAAGGGTCCAGATCGTTGCCACTGCCAACATTTCGCAGTCACCGGATACCGCAACGGCAACCGCCGGCGTGCGGTCCAAAACGTCAGTGTTTCAGTCTTCGGTTTTTCAATCATCCGTCCTGCGACGGGTAGGAGTTTAAGTCATGCACTATTCAACCACGCTGCGAAATGCCCAGCTCGCAGCCATCGAAGCCACCATCGGGACCGCTCCGAAGGTGCGAATCTACAGTGGGACAGTTCCGGCTAACGTCGCGGCCTCACTGGGTGCGGCTGTGCTGCTTGCGGAAGGCGATCTGCCGTCAGACTGGCTGGCGGCTCCGTCATCAGCGGTTGTCGCCAAGAATGGTACGTGGACGCTCACGGGGCAATCGGGAGCAGGCACGGGGACCGTTGGCACGTTCTTCCGGATCTGTGCTTCAGACGGTTCAACTTACCACATTCAGGGAACTTTCTCGGTGACTGGCGGCGGTGGCGAAATGACGGCCGATAACGCCTCGATCGCCAATGCCCAGACAATCACCGTCAACACGTACCAAGTCACCGGCGGGAACGCTTAATCATGTACTGGCTCAAACCGGGGAATCTGTGGGAACGAGAATTCGTCACTTCCGCCCAGAACGGGACCGCGAAGACGGCGGATTCTCTGCCCACAGCGACGCTCGCACGCAACGGCACGGTTGATACTGACGTGGCTGTGACAGTGACGTTGGGCAGCACGGGCTCATACACCGCATCTTGCACGATCCCGAGCGACTACGCCCCGGGGGATCGTGTGACGTTGCGGATTGCGGCCACGGTCGACGCCGTACCGGCAAAGGCTATCCTGGCAGAAGAACGGCTGATCGCGGTCGACCTGGCCACGGACATTGCCGACCAACTGTATCAGGACGGTGGCGATAACTTAATTAACGTCAACGACGATGGAACCGTGAACACCAACACGGTTATCAGTTCGGATGATCTCGGAACTCTCGCGGGGCTGATCAACAGCCGCATGGGAGTGACGGCGAATCAAATCGCGGCGGCCTGGGTGGCAATGTCCAGTTGCAACATGACCGCCGGTCTGATCGGCCCGCTGTTGCCGGGCGGATCCCATCGGATGGTTCGAGGTTCGGCCTACCTCCACGCGGACGGCCGAGCCCCGTTCGTGCGACTTCCCAAGGCGGATTACTCCAGCATGGAAGGCGTTACGGCCGAGTTCCGTTTGCAGATCGATAGCGGCGATGTGGTCACCGCGACAGCAACGATCACTTCGTTGGACGAAAACTTCTGGCTGGTCTATGCCGACTTGACCTCAATCAAAACCCGGGAGCTGACTCCCGGCACAGGGGTTGACCAGTTTTGGCTGTTGAGGTCCGGCGAAGAATCGGGCGTCTCACAGCAGTTCCTGGAAGTGCTCGAAGGGCTGGGGGTGTCATGAGTAAAGTTCGAATCGCTGAATCCGGGATGGTGATGTTCTACTGCCCTGGCTGTAAATGCCATCACGGCGTTCACGCAGACAAGAGCACGCCGAACCCTTTGACCGGGGCACGATGGGGCTGGAACGGCAGCGTGGATTCCCCGACGTTTACTCCGTCGATTTTGGTACGGGGGACAATTCCGATCACTGACGAAGAAATAGAACTGATCTCTGCGGGCAAACCCTTCACGCCAGTTGACTTCGTTTGTCATTCATTCGTTCGGGATGGACGCATTCAGTACCTGTCGGATTGTACTCATGAATTCGCGGGCCAAACGATTGACCTGCAGGACGAAGATTGAGGTTAAAAGGTCATGACATTTCAGGATGAGATTGAAGACGGCCTCAGTGACCTTGTGGAAGAAGCGGGCGTGCCGATCGAGGTGCGACGCGGGAAGCTGCGGATTACTGGAATCAAGGGGGTACCGACCAGCGGCCGACGTCCTTTCGTGGCGGCGGAAGTGGTGCGGACCGCGGAGGACAAAGACTGGTTAATCATGGCCGTCGATTACGACTTCGGGAGCGGACCAGTACTTCCGGCCCGGAACGATCAAATCATCGACTTACGGGACAATTCCACCTATGAGGCGTTGCCCGAAAACCAAGAGGACATCTACTCCGGGGCCGTTAAGAGTCAGCACCGGATCCACACGAAGAGGTTCAAATGAGCTGCGATTGCGAAACAGATCTTCCGGGACTCTCGAAAGAAGTTGCAGCCCGGTTGACAGCGGAGTTCAGTTCACAGTTTACGGCGAAACACAACTCGCAGGTTGTCTATGACATCACGAAGTTGGCAACGCTGCAGGTGGACGTCTACCCGGTCGACTTCGGCGTGCAAGCAGTCATCAGAAAACACCTGACACAGGAAATGTCTCTGCATGTGGCGATTCAGAAGAGGGCGCCGACGCAGGATGAAGAAGACCTGTTGACCCAGCTTTCAATCAAGGTGCTGAATTTTTTGGTCAGGAAACGGTACCAGGACAACAAGCTGTATTCAACCAGCGGATCCTTCATCGCGGCGACGGTGTTCGACAAGGTGGCGAAGTACAAGGAAAACGTCTTTCACTCCCTGATGGAGATCAGGTTTAAGCGGCAACCATGACCGGATTCGGCGGCAAATCGTTCGTGCAGGTCAAAGGCATGTTCTTCGACCGCAAGGGGCTCAACAGTGCTATGGACCGGGCCAAGTTGCGATTCTTAGCACGTGCCGGGGCCTACGTGATGACGGTTGCCAGGCGATCGATCCGTACCAGCGAAGAACCAAGTAGACCGGGTGAACCACCCCATGGCCACAACAAACAGCTAGGCAGAAACATTTATTTTGGCTTGGACAAATCAGATGAGACGTGTGTTGTCGGTCCCATCCGATTGCAGACTCAGGGAGCGCGGACTGTGCGGGGTACCGTCCCGCGTGTGCTTGAGGCCGGTGGTCAGATCTGGGTCCAAGAGGTGTATCAATTCGGCCGTTGGCGAAGTGTCAGCGGTCGGCGGAATGGCAATCGGTTCAATGGTCTGCCGACACGATTGCGAAAGGTGACGATTGAAGCCAGGCCCTTCATGGGGCCGGCGTTGGCAGCCTGTCGACGCAAACTACCGAGCCTGATGAAAGGCACGTTTAGAAAAGGGTAAAGATCATGGGACAGGAAAACGGTGACGCCTTCGTCGGTGGCGAAGCGAAGATGTATTACAACTCGGCGGACTACGCCAGCCCGACGTGGGTGGAGAACGTAAACGTTGGGGATCTCGACGGCCCGGACGCCCGGACGGCCGCCCAGGTCAAAACGCGCGGGGCGTGGCCAAACAATGTTTACCTGCCAGGCTCGCGTGAACGTGGCCTGACTTGGACTTCGGTGCAACACAAGGGAACCGCCGACGCTGTCCTCGCGTACTTCATCAACTGCTACGCCAACGGCACGCCCATTGAACTGGCAATTGTCGATGGCGATATCAATGTGGTCGGAACAAGGGGCAATCGGGACTACTACATCATCACGAAAAAGGATGAGTCCCAACCCATCGACGACACCGTGACGATTGCCTTCGAGGCCAAGCCGGCCGCGAACAACGGCGGTCATTACGTGACGCCGTTCGTTAAGACGTAGTCCGTGCTTTTTCGTCCAAGTAAACAGAACGCCTTTACAGAATGTTTAAGGCGTTCTGTTTCTAACCTCACACCTAACGCAGAAGGCTTTAAACACATGAAGATTTTCAAGAGCAACGGCAAAGATTGGGTGATCAGCATCACACACGGAACGATTGAACGCATCAAACTCGTCACCGACTTCGACATGACGAAGTTGTTTGGCGACGAGTTGAATCAACTCAATCGACTGTTTAACGATCCCCTGCTGCTGATCAAGGTCCTCTGGTGTTCATTGCAGGAGTACACGGACGATGTTGCTCAGCGCGCGGCCTTCTGTGATTCCATCCGCGGAGAAGCGTTAGAGCTGGCCGCAAAGGCACTGATAGAGGACTACATCGATTTTTTCCCGAACCGGCGCCAGCAGGAGATCTGGCGCGAGATGGTAGCGAAACTCTGGCACATCGTGGATCAGGTCCAGGACCAGCAGAGTCAAGCCCTGGCCTCAATTACCGCGAACTCATTGGAGAGTGCTATCGCCTCGGCGGCAAGCTCGGAATCGACCCCCGCGGCTACACCCTGAGACAACTGCGGTTGATGGCCGATGGTCATGATTCGGACCGCTGGGACCATACGGCATTGTTGGCCATGCTGCTGTTTAATCCGCATCGGGACACCAGGAAACAACCGCAACCAAAAGAGTATCAGGACTTCCACGCGGTCTTGATTAGCAAGAAAAAACGAGCCTTAAGGAAGTCCAAACCCGCCAATCTGCTGCTGGCAGGCCTCGGCGGGCAGGCATTTGAAGTCACGGAAGACACGTCATGGGTAAAAGCGCAAGCGACGTCATCGCCGGCGGTGCCATAGTCGTCATCGGCGGCGATGACTCGCCTTTTAATAAGATCGCAGACGCGGCCGAACGGCGGTTAAAACTGTTCGGTCAGAACGCGCTTTCGATCGGTGCCAAGTTTGGCGGACTGGCCGGAGGGCTCGGCGGCGCTCTGATTGCTGCGACTAAGTCGTTTGCGACTTCCGGACAGGCGATCAATAACGTTGCGTTGCGAGTCGGCGACACAACCAAAAACGTCAGTGAATTGGGACACGCGGCGACGGTCACCGGCGGCAATCTGCAGACGTTGGAATCGGGACTGTCGTCGATGTCCGATCTGGTCAGCAAGGCAGCGAAGGGAGATGCCGACGCCGTCGCGACGTTGACTAAACTCGGGTTGGTGGCAGCCGACCTGAAGGGGATGCTACCGACTCAGCAATTCGAGCAGTTTGCGGACGCACTAAAGGGAATCACAGACCACGGCCAGCGGCAAGACTTGATGCAGGCCATTTTCGGCGGATCCGCCAATCAACTGGCTCCTCTCCTCGACAAAGGGGCGTCGGGAATTGTCAAGCTGCGGAAAGAGGCCGAGGCGTTGGGCGTTACGATGTCCAGTCGTGATGCGAAGGCGGCGGCCGTGCTCGCCCAGGCGTTCGCCGGCCTGAATCAAAGCGTCGGGGCGATCATCACGAAGTTCGGATCCGCCCTGGCTCCCGCCTTGCTCCCAATTATTCATTACGTGACCCAGGCTGCTGCCAGTGTTGCGAAATGGATTGATAAGAATCGCCAGATCGGGCCACAGGCGGCCATGATTGTCACGGCACTTGCCGGGGCTGCTGCTGGTTTCGCTGCCATTGGGGCCGCGGCGTTGATCATGGGGCCGACGATCAAACTGGCCTTCGGAATCGCTAGCATTGCGGTCTATGCCTTCGGGGCGGCTGTCGCGGTGGTCAATACCGCGGTGGCCGTAGCGAGTGCCGTTCTAAAGGTATTGGGGGGCATCGCGTCCGCGGTTGGAATCGCCTTTCGGTTGCTGTCGACGACCACGGTAGCCTTTACCATCGCGTCAACGGCTTGTTCGTTGGCGACGAAGGTTCTTGGAGTGGCCATCAGCTTAACGATGGCAATTCTGAAAACGGCCGCCGTCACGACGGCCGCTATGACCGTGGCCGGAGCATTATTGGCGACAGGAATGGTTTCCCTGAGCACTGCGTTCAAGGTTGTGTCGACGGCCATCAGCCTCAGCCACGGATCGGCAATCGGCTTGGTGAAGGTCTATATGTTGTTGACCGGCGCGTCGGCCACAGCAAGCGCAGCGGTAACGGGTCTCAGTACGGCAGTTTGGTTGCTATCCAATCCGATTGCGATTGCCATCGCGGCCATCGGAGCTTTGGCTGCTGCCCTGTACTTCACAGGGGCAGGTGATGCCATCCTGAAATCTGTCATCAGCGCATTCGGCAGTATCGCTCAATACGCCACGGGAACCTTCGGTGAGATCATCGATTACGTGTCGACATTCCCCGGTGCGATTGCCGGATACATGGGCCAGGTCGGAGCGAATTTCTCCACACTCTGGGGGCAGATCGTCAGTGTTGCGAAGTCCGGTTTCGAATCGGCCAAGCAGGTGTTCTTTGATCTATTGGGAACGGCTCACACGACCTTCAAAGGGATCTCGGAGGCGATCCAAGGTGGCAACATTCAGTTAGCGATGGACGTCCTCTGGGCTGGCTTGAATGTGGCCTGGCTGAAGGGCTGCGATGCGCTCAAGACGGGGTGGGACGTCAGCATGGTCTACATCGAAGGCGCCGTTGATGCGGTCTGTACCAACATCAAAGCCATCTGGGACGTGGCCCTGAATTATCTCATTGGTGCGTTCGATAAGTTCGGGCTGACGCTTCGGAACAAGTGGCAGGATATTTCCGGTGGCCTGGCCCAATTCATTGCCCACACTGGGGTATTCGGCGATGTGGACGAAGAGTCGCTAAATCAAACGCTGCAGGCGGAGCGGGATAAGATCAACAACGGTGCGGAAGGTCGCGAAGATGCTCGGAACAATGCCATTGCGAATGCCGGCGATGAACCTGGATTTCGCAAACGAGCCGACGAGCGCCGGCAACGGGAAGAGCAAGCCAAGAATCGCGATTCAAATCCCGCGATTGCAGCCGCCGAGGCTCAATTGGCAGCGCTAGCGGCTCAAGCGGCCGCGGCCGCAAAGGCTAATCCCGTGTCAGATGAGACTATCGGGAAGGCTCAGAAGGCCATGTCCGAGGAGCTTGGCCGGGGCTCCTATAACGATAGCACTTCGGCCAATACACGCAACAGTTCAGGGGCGGCCAGCACGATCGCCAAAGCGGTCAACGCGTCCACAACGAACGTGGAAACACAGCAGTTAGCCGCGCAAAAAGAAGCCGCCAAGTTGCTTAACAAGACCGTAGAACTGCTGAAGGACATCGCCAAGCGAATCGGCCTGACGATCGTTGAGGAGAACTAAGCATGAACTTCTTAACGATCGACCGTCAAGCCGGCGGCCAGAGTGGCGAGATCAGTATCGGGCAAGCGGGCAAGGCCGTTGAGATCTGGACCTTAGTGGCTGACCACGGCGGGTACTCGACTGAGGATATCCGTCTGTCGGGCATCTTCGATGGGGTCTATGCGACGTTCCACGCTCAAAATCCGCGACTGCGATTAATGCCGGTGCAGGTTGAGCAAGACGAAGAAAACCCGGCGATTTTCATAGCCACATTAACCTGGACTTCGGACAAACTCGACCCGAAGGAGAAGGAAGAGGCAGAGAGTAACCCGCTGAATCGGAAGGCGCGCATTACCGTTAAGACATCGCACCTGAAAGAAGTCAAGCACATTGACGCGATGGGGAATGAGAAGGTGAATGCGGCCGGCGATTTGTTTGACCCGCCAGTCGAAAACAATGCGACATTTCTGGTAATCACGATCATTAAGAACGTGACGTTTTTCGAGGATTGGGTATTCGATTACTCGGATGCAGTGAACTCACTTCCATTCGACATTAAAGGGCGGACTATCGCAAAGGGCTGCGCGTGGATCGCCAGTATCGAATTGGGCGAAGAGAACACCGATGGACCGGTCGCTTATTGCGAAGCTCGAATCGAAATGCACGTGAAGAAAAAACGGCAGCATCGATCGGGTGAAAGTCCAAGCGCCGTTCCTGACCCGTGGCTAACCGAAGTCCTGAACGAAGGCCTGATGCAGAAGAAGGCCGGCAAACGACAGCGAATCAAGGTCAAGGACGACGACGGCAAGTTAGTCAACGCACCCGCCCCGGTCCCGCTGAACTCAGACGGAACGGTGATGGACCCAGTAACGCTCAGTTCGCTCAAATATCTCGTGTTCCATGATCACGACGAGCTGGATTTCAACGCGATCTCCCTTTTGTGGAGCGACGCATAATGACCGACTCGAAGAATGAAATTCGCGTCTTCAGCGGCGGCTGGATGTCCCGGCTCAAACTGGTGTGTGAGTACGTAGAACGGAATTTGATGGGGATCACTTCCGGGCGCCACAAACGCACGCCGATTACTGACGATGCAACCGATCCAGTTGACGGCGCTGGCGGAGTTGGGGGCGGCGGAGGCTGCTGCTGTGCTGAGGGCCATGCGATCCACGTCGCCGGAGTGGCTGACGACGCTGTGGTGCCGGACTTTTATTATTTCCCCGACCCCAATTTCTGCGGCTGCGCAAAGCCGGACGATGCGGGCAGCGACGTGAAGCTCTATCTGACCGATGACGGGTATAAGTCGGCGCACACGTCTGGAGACGACGAAGACAACCCGGACGCGCCGCTCTGCACCTATCCGGATTGTACCGCCGGGGCCAGTTGGACGTGGAATGGCAGCGGCTGGGATTTGGTGGAAGGTTCGCGGACGGGGGCGGGTTGCGGTGAGGCTCCGAGTCCCGACTATGACGGCGTGACGATCGGCGATTCGGCCGACACGACCTTATCACCGACGCCGGCTGAAGGCGTGTGGGAGCTGGCCGTAGATGGCTCAACGCTGACGTATTCCATTGGCGGGGCGGTGATTGTCTCCTATGCGATTGATCCTTCGTCGCCGCGTGGCTTCTGCGCGACGTCGACGAACACTTATCGCATTTCGAGCTGCGATCGAGTCCGGTGCGGCGGGCTTCCTCCAGCGTTTATTTGCCTGACGCCCGGAATGAATGAGCAGACCATTCAATGCACGGGGTGGAGCGAAGAAGTGCAACTGCCCGGAGTGCTGATTGCAAACTTCGAGGGACACGACTGCAGCTGCGCGTTTCCCCCGTCTGATATTGCGTTGGGCTTAGTGGGTGAAGACCAGCTACGCAGTGGAGAATTCGCAGCATGGCAGAGCGGAACATTCACCTGGCATGACACAGGCGAAGATGACCCCGATGACGATTGCCATCAGGCGTACAGCCACGGTCTCATCAATGTAGTTTGGCCCGTCAGTGTCCGGTTTGCGCTAACTGGCGTCGGTGGCTGCGGCGGGTCGACGATCACGATCCAAGTGCATGTTGGCCCCGGTTTCTGCGACCCGAACGGTATTGTCGAAATCGGTGGGCCAGGGCCAGGGATTATTAACCCCGAGGATGTTGCAAATTTGGCTGCAACATTGGATTTCGCCAGTATCACAACCGCTTCTTGCGGTCCCGAGGGGCCACCAGAAACGATTCCGTTCTGCAATTGGATTAAGGCGCCATCAATGACGTGGGAAGGTGGTTTCCATACCTTCCCGACGTACCCTGATCACTACGTGACGGTTAACATCGCAGCGCCCCCGCCGGAGTAATGACGATGCCACAGTGTCAACACGAAATCATCGGGCCATCCAGGCGAGAAGGTATCTCGGTGCGGGTCTGTCCGGTGTGTCTCCACGAGGCCCACAGCAGCGGGGCGATCAAGCGTGAGTGCCCTGGTGCATCCCCAGTAAAAGCCGAACGGCCGCGGGAAGATCGCAGCCAGTGTGCCTATCGTGGCGAACTGCTGCGGCTGCAAGAGTGCAAGCCATGCCAAGCCCAGGGCAAACCGGCAATCGAGGTCTACGCCTGCGACCAGTACAAGGAATGCACGCTGCAGAACACATCGATCTGGCCAAGAATTAAGGGCTGTTCGACTTGTGGCAAATGGCAACCGCCCAAAGCCGTCGACTCTTGACGCTCTCGACCGCCCTCGATCAAAATGCCGTGAACGCTTTTCCAACGAGGGGGGGAAACCATGCTGCTGTTCATCGCGTGTTTGATCGGTCAGTTCGAACCAGCAACTCATCAAATGACAGTTGATGAGTATTTGAAAATCTGCGAGGAGCAAAAGCAGGCGAACGCAGCCGACATGATTCCGCGTTTGCAATCTACCCTGCCGCCGCGAGGCTATAAATTTACATCTAAGGCGGATCGGGAGAGGACACTGGCGAGGATCAAAGAGATTGCCGACATGAAGGCGGCGGTAGCCGATCCGACGCAATTACCCCCTGCCGACATGATGGTCACCGCCCTGGCAATTGGCAAAGCGGGCGTTCTTTGCGAACCTGGTAACAACAATCCGCATTTAGAAGTCCTGCAGATCGTCGGCAAAGACTTGCTGCTTTGCACCCATGGCGATCGATTATTCGCCGTGCGGACTAGCACGGAAAAGTATGCCGATGGGCAGGTGTTTCAATTGGATGGAATCTGGAGCGTATCCGGCAAATACACCTATACCAATGCGGTAAACGCTCGGAAAACTGTCTTTGTGATCGAACGCTGGAAACTGGAAGGCGAATACCATAAGACGGTCGAGAAATTAAAAGCCGATGCGGCCAAAGCGGCTGCAGAAAAGAAGGCTGCGAAGAAGAAGCCAGCCGTCAAGAAGTGATCGCTCTCTCTCGTCTGCGTAGAGGAACACCACGTGGCGCTGCCGTTACTTGTCCGACTCGACCTAGATCGCATCCTGGAAAATCTTGCCCACGCCCGGGATTACACCGAGATGCCCGAGTTGATCGAATGGCTCAAGGAATCGAGATTCGTGGCTCAGGAGGACGGCTGGTGGCTTTGCGAAGAGATCTCCCTCGACAAGCTGGATCCATCGGAGATCATCGAGCGTCGTCGAGCGTCGTCGAGCGTGACAACTGATGAACGTTCGATTCACGACGCGAAACAGGCCAGTGCAGTGCCTGAAATCGTCAGCCATTCACACGGCTTGATGCCAAGCGACCAGGTCGGCCTCGTAAGAAGTCGGGAGCGTAATAACGCAACGGGAAGGGCAACCCGTACTATTGCCCCTAGACCACTAGTGCGAATGCTCTTTGACGCCACGACATACGTTGAGTTATAGTGGTCATTCACAAGTCGACACCCACAACTGAATCCAATACACGAGCACAAATGACAGTTATCGCATTTTGGAATGTGCACAAGATGCGTTCACCCAAGCTGATCGTGGAATTATCACGAAAGTGTGATGCAGATATACTGATACTTGCAGAGTGTCTCGTTCCCCAGCAAGATCTTCTCCATTCTCTAAACCATGAGGAAGACAGAGTTTATTTTCCCGATCCTGGAAATTCAGAACGACTTACAATTTGTTCCCGTATTCAAGACGAAGACACCGACCTGATCTTGGATGAATTCGACGTTGCGATGCGGCAGTATCGCCCACCGGGTGCTGATAAGATCTTGGTTGTTTCCGTTCACTTAAACAGCAAACTTTGGAAGAAGACGGAAGATCAGATTCTCGCGAGCACCCGCCTGGCCAATGAAATTGCAAAAGCTGAGCAGCAAGTCGGCCATTCTCGAACTATACTGATCGGCGACCTAAACATGAACCCGTTTGAGGCTGGAGTTGTGGGTTCCGAGGGCTTACACGCGGTTATGGACAGGCGAATTGCCTCAAGTGGATCACGCAAGGTTTCAGGCCGCCATCGACAGTTCTTTTACAATCCAATGTGGTCTTACTTTGGAGATCTACTTGGAAGAGCAGCTGGCACGTATTATTACAATTCGGGCACTGAAGTAAATTACTTCTGGAATATCTTTGACCAAGTGCTTGTCCGTCCTTCACTGCTCGCGTATATGCGACACGAAAGCGTCCAAGTTGTAACGGAGATAAATGGCAAATCGCTTGTTAATCGGCGAGGACGGGCGGTTAAGACGCAAGCGTCAGATCACCTACCTATTATTCTCACATTGGATTTGTTAGGAGCGTTTTGAATGACCAGCCTTTGGGGTGATCTGGGTGGCCTACCAGTAATCCGGACTCCGAAATCTATATTAACTGAGCAGGGACCACCGTTGTTTCAGGCGACAGGTGGGGTTCTGCATGCAGAAGTAGTGCAGATTAAGGACCAACTGCCGGACTTTTGTTACAAGTTTTATATTAAAGTTCCAGAACTGAACAATTATCGTTATCAAGTATTGGTAGTCCGACACTCCATTGATATCTATCCAGTGGACGTCAGCACGACCACTGGAGTATGGGAATCGTTCCATACGCCGGCAGACTTTGAAGCATATCTGTCCAGCATTCTGTCGTCTCCGCATATGAAATCGATAATTTCAAAGCTTGTTTCACAAGCACGTTCATAGTGGGCGAGCAAGGGTGTTAAGCACCGACTTTGGCATTCGATTTCTCGCGGGTCGAGCGGGACCAAAACATTCCAATAAGAAAACCGAGAGCGGTCCGCGATCCCGCCACTGGCGACCGCATCAGCAACCCGGTCTTTGCGGCCGGTTTGCTGCATTTTTTTACTGCGAAGTTTGCGTCTTTACTCTCGCTTGAACTGAAAGACACGATGATATTCCATGAATCGCTGACTCTTACTCGATAGTGCAAACTTAATTGCATTGTGAAGCTGAGCCTTCTCCCTATCCGCAGCGCACAGCACAGGCGACGGCAGGATACTCCCGTCGTTATTGAAAGTGATCAGCCCGCGATCGAACAGCCGATCAATCAAGGCCGACAGCAAAATGCCATTATTTGGATCCAACCGTTCGAGATTCGTACACGCATTCCATGGTTTAATGTGCGATGCGACGAGCAGTTCGGGATGTAAAATACCTGTAACCGGACAGGTCTTCCGGTATGCTTCAAGAAGGTTTGTTCGAAATCTGCCTTGTCCGATACGCGCGGTACGTAGATACGCTCTCTCCGTTTCAGTGAGCCCTGGCGAATTGTCAGGAATGTCATCGGCCGACATTCGACTGTGTGGTGCGACCAGAAGTTGAATGGGCATTACAGCTTGAACGAGGCAGATGCAAAGTCGCTTTTGCGAATTCCCGCCAGACTTCGCGTTCGAGTCTTGAAACATCCCAGCAGTCTTGCGCCCAATTTCAAGTCTCAACTCTTCGACATCTATGGCACTTATATCAATTGGATATGGTCGATTCAGAACCACGACTCGGTCGGCAACTGGAATCTTCGCGACCTTCGCCGAATCAAGAATAATCTTTTCTATTTGGATGTCAGCGACCGACAACCGGTGAATCAACAGGCTTACTAGCTTGTTGTAGTCCGGATTTCTGCGTGCCACTTCTCGGCGCGGGCTGGCTCCGCCACTGCTTTCGACAATCACACAAGGAGATCCGTCGAGTACATCGAGGCTGAACTCGGAGTCAACCAAATTCCCTGTATTGTCCAGGAGGTACATATCGTCTTAGCGCCTCTGAGTCGCTCAGGCCTGTCTCATTTGCACGACCAACGGTGTCATGAACTGAATTCTGTCGCGATTGCTGACACTCTTCTCCTTCCGCGTCGAAACGGCTTTCAAAAAGTCAGGCGAGGCCACAAAGAGCGACGCTCAATCCCTTCAGGCTCGTGGCCGAACCCGCCAAGATCCGTTTTACCACCACTTATATCCCGCATCGGACCATCATTTAAACGCGAAACGAGATTCATCATTTCGGCCGAGAATTCGTTGATCCCGAAACCAGAAGAGACCGTGAAGCTAAACATAGCGTTCAACTCCGGTGACGACTTATACAATTCGGGATCACTTGCCTCGAATCTTTCGTCCTCGAACAAAATACTTGGTCGTTCCTGGCCAGTCATCATTGACGAAATAACGCCAGAAGCGTGTGGATCGTTTTGACTACGGAGGACCATCGCCCCTTCAAACTGTGTGAATTTATGGATACCCAACGGCTGCAGCTTGTTAAGGCATTTAATATAGTCAGCTCTGTTTCTGGTTGCAGTTTCGAAGAAAACAGCCCATGAAAAAAAGCCCCATGGAAAAAAATCCGCGCGACGTTCTCGGTCGTTACCCGGAATTCGCTTGAACTGCTCAAGCTTCAACAATTTCTGTGTGACGCTTTCGACGCTACTTTGCGTAAGCGTTGCCTTCACCTCAACCACAGCTTTGACATACTGAGCCGGAATCCCAAGCCTCGGCGTTCCCCCTGCGTCATCACGGACATAAAGAATCGGCGATTCCAGAATGTCGTAAATGATTACATCCCATTCCTCTAACGGTCCAGCGTATGTTAGATCACGAGTAAGAATATGTCCTTTCGCGACCCCGTACTTCTTCGGTAAGAACCGCCTGAGGTAATTGCGAAAGATCTCCTCCGCTACGTTTCCGTGTTCAACCTTAACCGGATCATCCGCTGCTTGGGCCTTTGCCGAATCATAAAGACCGAGCATTTTGGCTCGCTCTGCTAAGATCGCATCGGCGCCAACGTGTTTTAGACGAGGCTCAATCATGTTGGTTCTAACGTCTTAAGACATTCAATTGGCGGTCAACTGATATTGCAACATCTCCCCATGTACCTCCTCGATTTCACGATTCAACTGTAAAATATACTCTTTCGCGACTTGAGAAAACAGATCCGGACCAATGTCCTCAAGTTCGATCTGAAACTCACCGAGCTTAAGTCGTGCTATTATCTTATTGAAAGCACTCTTGATTTCGTTTGGCTTGTCTTCAGACATCGGAATGGTGATACCAAGACCTTCCGGATCGATTTTGATGAAATGCTTGCCCTGATCTTGTATAACACTCGCCTTAACTATTTCCATATATCGTTCCTCGCTCTCCAAAAGCCTCTTTGCCACCCTCCAAGGTTGTCATACTAACTGTTTTCCAGTCGCGCCGATCATTGGCATCAATTGAATTGATCAAATGATTGGAAAATGGGTTGCCAATATATGTTGTGTACCCTAAGTGATTGTAAGTACGGTAAATCGAACTGTAGGGCAGTGTGCGAACTGCAATATTAGCGTCGTGTGTCGAGATGAATATCTTTTTGCCGAGCTTCGCCCGCTCCTTGATCAAGGGGACTATTACGTCGCTAATGTACTCGTTGCCTAAACTGCGTTCCGGTTCATCCAAAATGTAAACATCCTTTTCAGTTTCGAGTTCCTTCTGCAACATAACCATTGAACCCTCACCGCTCGATGGCGCGTAGGGCGCTCCATTCAGAGCAAAGTATCTCTTAAAAAGAACTAATTCGAGGATCGTCGGTATCTTGTCTACTTCTTCTATTGCATTAAGGGCTGCGATAGATGCGAACAAATCGTCTGAATATACCCGCTTAAAAACTCTTCGCAGTTCAGTCACAAACAACTTCTGTGGCGTCTTGTTAATGGCACCCAATGGCAAGAGACTTCCGTCAGTGATATTTCCGTTCTGAAACTTGTATTCCGTTTGAAACGTTAGCTGTCCTTTGTCTTTTCCGAGGCTACCCACAATCTCGGACTGAACTGGAATCTGCATATCTATATTCGCCAAGATTTTTGTCACATTGATTTCAATCGCAATGCGATTCAGCGCGTAGTCGCGAAAGCCGGTAGTTGTAGGCTTCGTGGGCGTACCTGTTTTTCTTCCGACTTCATTTCGGAAAAGTTCAATGGCCGTATTTAGCAGACATATTTCCTTCCAGTGCGCATAAGTTGTTTCAATGCGTCCGAACAATCTCTCACTTAATGTGCCTAAGAGTCCACCCAATAGTTCGAGTTCATCCGGTGCGAGCACATCCCTAGTAGCCTTACTCTCTTGAAAGAATTGCCGGAAATCGTCAGTGACTTCCTTCGCATTGAAGAATTCGTCGAACAGCCGTTTAGGCGTGCTTTCCTCTTCACGTTCAATACTTGTGATCAGAATACTCTTTGCATTCTTGTTTGTTTGCTGAGCCTGCAAGTGCGCCACGTATTTTAGTATACTTGTGATATCACTCTCTCTGGCGTTCCTCAAAGCATCAATCTCGTTTTGGCAATAATCAATCTTAAATGTTGAGAGATTTAAACTCAGCCCCTCGCCTTTAATGTTGAAGATCTTGTCCAGTTTGTCACTCGCCGACTCATACACGGACACATCAATCCCATTCGATTTGTAGTGTCTGGCGATTGCTTTCAGTATGCACGATTTCCCCGTCCCCTTGGGGCCGAAAACAACATTTATATCATTAAACACACGAATGTTAAGTGTTGAACTATCGCCGAACGGGGTAAGCGTTAGGTCCTCGTGCGTCTTCTGGTTCAATGCTGTGTTGATCGTATTCGGGTCTTTATGTAGCAGCAAACAAAAGTGCTCGAAGCTTTCAACCGGGAGACGAAGGTCCGGAAGCTCGCTCGACTTTTCCGCGTAGGTTGCCCAGTTATGAACGTCAGAGCCATATATGGAAGCGTGTCCGTGCGATATGTATATTCCTGCTGAAATAGCATTGGAAACCTCTTTGATGACGCGCGGCGGGTTGGCCGTTCCATCGATCAACTTCTGAATTGCTCCGTCTGAAAGATCGGGCTTCTTTTGACGATAGTGCGCTACATACAGCGGCCCCAACTCATCAAACGCCTTTAGCACGTCCTCAATCGTTGAGGTAAAGAGATCGGGTGTGGAACCCCGCGTTAGCTGATCCACGATAGCTGAAAATTCAATTGCCTTTGACGGACACACCATCACAAGCAGATGCGCCCGGGAGCCACCGTCGAGGATGTCCAGCTCAACTCCAGGCCAAACCTGTGCGTCAGTCCCGATCAACGAGCATATCTCGGCGAACTGTTGGTAATCGAACACATTGTGGTTGGTGATTGCGACGATCCGAACCTCGGTTGAAAGGATTGTTTCATGGAAATCCTTTGGGGTTATCGCTCTCGTGTGCGCGTCACCGGACTTGCATTTCTTCGTGTGTGTGTGGATATCAATCTTCATCTTCGGCAGCGCTCTCTATTCAATCGGGAACATACTCGGAATTCGCCAACCGACGTTCAGTGTGTACGAATGCGATAGTACAAGAGTCTGGCCAGAAGTTCAATCGCCGTGACTAAGTCAATTTGGTATAACCCACAATACACCAGACATCCATATGGCACAAGAGGGCCCTGGACATGCAAACGTATGAAATGACCTGCAAACAGTTCAAAATCATTGACGCCGCTCTCTTCCCTGGCATGAACTATTTGCAGCGGCTGAAGTCCGGAATGGAACGTGCAAAATTTCCCGTAAATGACGAGACTTACCTGCTATTTTCTAAGGCCTACGAGGCGGCGCTGGCCCTGAAAAAGCACACGGAAGCGGAGTCCAGAATCCAGCGCGTCGGCCGATCACCACGCAAGGAAGAATAGCCGAAATCGAAGCCCACAATCGGGTTATCGACACCCCAAAGTGAATCTGTACAAAGCGGATTTTGATGGGTTGACTCCGGCGGTACATCTGGCATAATGGGCGATGTTCCCCATGACGGGGGTTGTTCCGGCAACAGTGGAAAACCGGCAGACGCGGCCATATGCCGCTGACCTCTCGATTGCTCGCTGGCAATCACTCACACCTTCCCTGTGTGATTATTCGTCGTCACCGCGTGCAGAGCCGCGCCATCTCCCGACCGACATGAAAGGCAACCTATGAATTCGCCCCACCCGGGCAGCGATCGAGCTGCGCCTATACTTCCCAAAAAACGAAACGCACAGATCCGGTTCTATTGTCAGTTGCTCGCATCGGCCAGGCAAAACGGCTGGATGCCGGCTGAGACCTACCACGCCTTAGAAGTCTTACGCACAGCGCGCGAGCGAATCCGCTGTTACCGATCGTCTTGCCTCAATGACCTTGATGTCGCTTCCGCGATTCGGACAGCTCATTCCTACCTGAGGTTTCCCGAATCAATGCAACCACTCGTGAACGGTAAGCGATCCGGTCAGAAACCTGTTAGGTAGAAAACCGATGCTCTTAGGATTGTGCATAACTTGTGGAGAAATTACACTCTCACGGCGTTCGGTGTTTACGAGACACCGGGCGAACCAAGCATTGCTGAAGTTGTTTAGGCAGCAGCAAGAGGCCAACGCCGTGAGAGTGTATTCGACCGTCTGCGCGGAGGCGCGGCGGTTATGTGTTGCCGCGCATGTAAACGCTCCCAGCAAGAGGCTGGTAGAGCAGTGTGCGCGGTATCCTCGCCCACCTCCGGGCGACCTTCCCCACGCGCACAAAAAGAGCCGGCGAGGATTAGGCCCCTCATCCGGCTGTTCTGTACGTCATTTCCCCTTGTGAAGGAAACTCGCTTATGGAGAGCGAATATAGGGAAGGTACGCCCGGAGGTCAAGCGAAGAAGCGTAAACGCACTAAAACTACCAGCGAACCGCTGTTCACAGCGTCCGCGATAGAACCATTGTGTTTGTACTCGACGGCAGGAGCCGCCGCGCTTGTTGGCATCAGCGAGGAAGGCATTTCGGAATGGAAGAAGAACGGTTTGGAGTTCATGGAAGGCAAGGCGCTGGGCACTAAGCAAGATCGGATCTTGGGTCAGTGGCTCATCGCTTTTTTCGAGAAAATGAAGACCGTCAAATGAAAGGGTCAGCGTAGAATGAAAGTCACCGTCTACTTGATGATGCGAGCCGGCCGCACCTGCTGGGAGGCTCAGTGGAAGGATCCCATCACGGGCCGGAAGAAAACCCGCAGCACGGGAACCGCAGTTCGAAGAGAAGCGGAGCGGTTTGCCGGCAAGCTGGAATCGGAACTCAACGAAGGGACCTACCGAAACGCCTGGAACGCCCCTTGGGGTGATGTGGCCGATCGATACCTGGCGGAAGTGCTCAGTTCGCGAGCCAGGAAGACCCAATACAAGTTTCGATCGGTGCGTCAGTGGCTCGATAAATTCATCGCCCCGCAATATGCCAGCTTGATCGATGCGGACATGATCAGCCGTTTTCAGGCGATGCTGCGAGAGAAAGGGCAGGCTGAGGCCACAATCAAGGGCCACCTGTCTTCGCTCCGCGCCTGCCTGAACTGGGCGGATAAAATCGATCTGATCGCGAGCGTTCCCCACTTTGCCATGCCCAAACGTATCAACAAGTCGAAGGGCAGGGCTTTGACCGAGGCTGAATACAAATCGTACCTGGTGGCGATGGCGGAAGAGGTCAAAAAGGAAGCCGATCAAGAATCGTTCACCGAGCTGATTCAAGGCCTGTGGCTGTCGGGACTCAGACTCGAAGAGGCGATTCGGCTGACTTGGGAACCGACCTTCGACGGAATCAGCGTCGACCTGTCCGGAGACATGCCGCGGCTGAGGATCGAGGCCAACGAAGACAAAAGCACAAAGGCCCGCCTGTTGCCGATCACTCCAGACTTTGGCGACTTCTTGCTGCGGATCCCCTCCGGCCGGCGAACCGGTCGAGTCTTCCGGCCGCGGATTGACGGCATGCGAACCGAGTTCATGCGGGCTGATACCTGCGGCGACATCCTCCGGCGGATTGGCAAGCGAGCCAAAATTATCGTCGCGGAGTATCGTCCCAAGCCTGGCCAAACGGAGCCGCAAAGAAAGTACGCCAGCGCGCAGGACTTCCGCCGGACGTTCGGCACCCGATGGGCTCCGCTCGTCACTCCGCAGCAGTTGCAGCAGTTGATGCGTCATGAATCCATTCAGACCACGATGGCGTATTATGTTACGACGGCACTGGCTGACATCGAGCGCGCAACAATCGCTGGGATGCAGCAGTTACCTAACAGTTCGCCTAACGTTTTGCCGTTCCGCAAGACCGGATAATCACCCGGCCTGATGTTTTTCAGTGTCCCCAGCAGGAGTCGAACCTGCAACCTTCGGCTTCGGAGGCCGACGCTCTATCCAATTGAGCTATGGAGACTTGGTTAAGATTTCGCTGAAGTCTACTGGCCGCTTGGCTCTCCGTCAATGGCCTCGATTGCGGTGGGCGGGTTTGAAAATGGCGGCTTGCAAGCAGATCCAGTCGCTTCCAGCTTGTCTGCATTGATACGGCTTTGCGGACGCTCTGAGCACTTCATTTCCCGGAGTTTTTCATGCATGGCGGACGCTCGCCAGGATGCTGTCGAACCTACGGTTGCGAAAGCTGGGCGGTGATGCCGGTGGACTTGTCCGGGACCGGTAGCGCCGCCAGTGCCTGTTGGGCTTTCTGGTGACTGGGATTCAGGGTCAGTGCGGCTTGGTACCATTTTCTGG
Source organism: Planctomycetaceae bacterium (assembly GCA_021732415.1). Lineage (GTDB taxonomy): Bacteria > Planctomycetota > Planctomycetia > Planctomycetales > Planctomycetaceae > JAKFVC01. Next base: position 37,002 of record JAKFVC010000016.1, on the reverse strand, counting down.
CCAGGCGAAAGAGTTGCAATTCCCGCGCGGTTTCCCCCATCTCGTAACGGATAGACGCATCTTGCGGACGTTTGTTCGCTTGCTTGCTGAGTTTGGCGAATTTCTCTCGCAATTTGCGGTCGGTCTCGATGCGCGCCAACTGCTCTCGAGCTTCCTTAGCCTTGCCTTGTTTCTCATAAACAGTCGCCAGGTAGGAACGTGCCGTGCCATCCCGGGGGTGTGCCTTGATCGCTCGTTCCAGAGATTGGGCGGCAGGGACCAGGCGGCCGGCGTCTGACTCCACGCGGCCGAGCCACACCAGTCCTTCCAGATGGTTGGGATCGAGTTCTAATGCCTTCGAGGCTGCCTGACGGGCGGCCGACTTGTGGCCGAGGTGGTATTCGCAGCAGGCTCGACAGCCCCATGTGCCCGCTGTGGGTTGAGCTTGATCCAGAAACTTGAGGGCCTCGGGATAACGTCCCAACTTCGCCAGGGACTGAGACAATTCCAACAACACGAACTGACGCGCTGGTTGTTGCGGCGACAGTCGCAGAGTGGCTCGGTAATCCTGGACGGCCTCGGCATAGCGGCGGTCTTCTTTGTGGATGACGCCCAGCAGGCGGTGCGGACGGCAATCAGTCGGATCGAGTTCCGCGACCTTTCTCAATTCTTCGATCGCCAGGTCATTGGAACCGGTTTCGTAGTAGGCGATGGCCAGCGAGCGATGTGCGGGGACGTAGTTCGGATTGAAACCGATCGCCTGCTGGAGGACGCCGATCGCCCTCTGCTGTCGATCCAGCCGGCAGAAGGCTTCTCCGGCTAACGTCAACGCGAAGACGCGCGTGGCGGGATGCACCGAACAGAGGTCCAACTCCTGAATGGCCGCCGTGGGATCCTGACCAGCAAGGAACACGGCTCCGCGGAGCAACTGGACGTGGGGTTCATACTTGGGGTATTTCCGCAAGATTTGCAGCTCGCGATGCATGGCGGGGACATCTCGCTGCTGGAGTGCGGTCAAACCGCGTCGAAAACTCGCTTCCGGGTCAGGGCGAGTCCAGAAGACCACCAGCGCGACGCCGATCAACAGACACACCACGAGGCGGATGGTCCGCCACCTGGACCATTTTCCCGGCGGTTGTTCCCAATTCTGCGGCGAATCTGGCATGATTGACGGTATTGTTGATGGAGGTCTGCACGATGCGGCAGAACAGGGTGGCAGATCAGCATCCTACCGGAATCGGTCGTCATCTCATTATACCCGCCAATGCGTCGCTCTGCAGCGGAGACTCGGTGCCCCCAACCAGCGGGACAGCGATACACCTCATAAAGGACGGGCTATTTCCAAGGTTGCTCGGCGATTTCGGTATTCCTGACTTGACGCGACACTGCATGGATTTCCACACTGAGACAGACTCGCAACGACTTACCATCGCTGCCGGACGCTCGCAGAGAGTGATGGGTGACTCGCGGCACATCGTCGATATTGAGGGGATGATCGGTGAAATCTTTTCTACAGCAGTCTCTCGGATTAGTCTGTCTGACGTTCGTCCTCTGGACGGTAACGGGGCAGCTTGCCGCACAGGATGCCGCCGCAACTGCCGAGCCGATGGAACCGGCAGCCGCAAAACCTTACGACACAACTGGAGCAATCCCGAAGCCACTGACGCCCGCTGAGCAGAAAGCGGAAGACGAACGCAAACGCGTCATCAAGGCCGATTATGAACTGCGCGCCCGGCTCGGCGATACTGTGTGGAACGATCTCGATCTGCACTTCGGACAGCCGGGACAAGTCTGGATGTTTCGGCCGCTGGCTCGGCGTGGCACTAAGAATGTCCGCGAGTGGTACTTGAATGATGACGTGGGTTTGCCGCGGGTCGGGAGTTGGGACGTCAAACAGGAAGAAATCTTATTATATGCCATGGACGGGAAACTGGTCGGGCGCGGGAAATATGCTGACGATGAAATCGTCGGGAGCTTCATTGATGCCGATCGCCATCGCGAGTTCGGCAAGTTCCGGCTACGCGAAGAGACGAAGCGGAACTACCGTGTGTTGCCGTTAAAGGTCCGCACGCGCACCTTGGGCAAATAGAGCAGTTTTGCTTATTGTTTGCGTAATCGAAAGAGTATGAGGGTATGAGGGTGCCAGAGTAATGGAGTAAGCGTGCCAGCCGAATTTCGTCGGACTGTTCTGTACTCTCACACCTTCAAACCGCGCAAACCTTTTCTTAAATCGCTATACTACTGGGCAAGTAGTATTTGACAGCCGCATCTCCGTCGTTGCCATCTCCTTCCGAAACCATCCGACGCCGAGTTCACCATGCCGATTTCCCCCGACCTGGCATTTGGCACTCTTCCCGAATTAGGCCGCCGCTGGCGCGCGAAAGAATTCACCGCCGTCGAACTGGCAGAATTCTTTCTAAAGCGAGCCGAGACAGTCGGACGCGAGCTCAACGCGATCGTCACGGTGACGCGTGACCTCGCTCTGAAACAAGCAGAGCAGGCCGACAAAGAGCTGGCCGCCGGACGCGATCGAGGCCCACTGCACGGGATGCCGTATGGTGCCAAGGACCTGCTGGCGACCGCCGGAATACCGACGTCGTGGGGGGCGGCTCCCTTTAAGGAACAGCTTTTTGATACCGACGCCACCGTCATAGTGAAGTTGCGAGAAGCGGGCGCAGTCCTGATTGCCAAGCTGGCCATGGTGGAGATCGCCGGCGGATTTGGATATCGCCAGGCCAATGCCTCGTTTACGGGCCCGGGGCTCAATCCGTGGGACAAGAATGCCTGGGCGGGCGGTTCGTCGAGCGGCCCGGGATCGGCGGTAGCCGGCGGCGTTGTGCCATTCGCCATTGGTTCTGAAACGTGGGGCTCGATCATGACCCCGGCGTCGTATTGCGGACTGAGTGGCCTCCGACCGACATATGGACGTATTAGTCGACATGGAGCAATGGCCCTCAGTTGGACCATGGACAAGCTGGGGCCCATGTGTCGCACCGCCGAAGACTGCGGACTGGTCCTCAACGCCATCGCCGGACGAGATCCCGCAGACCCCACATCCGCCGCTGATCCCTATAGCTTCCCCCCTAAAGAGGCCTTAAAGACGCCGTTCAAACTGGCGACGATTAAAGAATCGAAGCAGTGGCAGCCGGAAGTAAAAGCCAACTTTGAGGCATCTCTAAAAGTCCTGGAAGAATTCGCGACATTCGAAGAAGTGGAGTTTCCCGACCTCCCCTATGGCGAGGTTGCGGCGACATTCATCTCGTGCGAAATGGCAGCCGCATTTGAGGGGTTAGTCACCAGCGGCGATGTCTGGGAATTGACGGCGCCCGAAGATCAACCCGGAGGTCACGCGGCACAGTTTATTCCCGCGAAAGATTACATTAACGCCTTCCGCATCCGGCCGATCATCCAGAAGGCCGTGGATGAGGTTCTCTCGCGCTTCGATGCGTTGGTAACCCCGACCATGTCCGCCGCGGCCGTGCCGATTGCGGCGAACTTCCGCGAGTACTTTGGACCATTCCGCAGCTCAATCATCGGAGGCGCAGGGAATGCCGCGGGGATTCCCGCGTTGAGTATCCCCAATGGATTCGGAGACCGGGGATTGCCAACCGGCTTGCAATTCGTCGGCCGCGCGTTTGAGGAAAATAAGCTGCTCGCCATTGCTCAGAAATACCAGAGCGTTACCGATTGGCATACGAAGACGCCGAAGTTGTAGCCTGACTCTCTGAGTCGAGTGTATTCGGTCGCGGAATGGACCCGACTCGGAGAGTCAGGCTACAGAAAGACGGACGCCCTAACTCAACGCGGCCTGGGCTTGCTGCCAGATTGCCGAGCGGAGTTGTGGATCGGGGGCCACCAAGTTTCCGTGATGCATAATTCCGTGTGACTCCAGCCAGGCGACAAACTCCGGGGCAGGGCGGAAGTTGAAGAGCTTTCTAACCAGGGCAGCGTCGTGAAAGCTGGTGGATTGATAGTTGAGCATCACGTCGTCGGAGCAAGGGACTCCCATGAAATAGTTACAGCCGGCGGCGGCTAGGAGGAGCAACAGATTATCCGCCGAGTTCTGATCGGCCGCGGCATGGTTTGTGTAACACACATCGACACCCATCGGCAAACCCAGCAGCTTGCCCATGAAGTGGTCTTCTAAACCGGCTCGGACGATCTGGCGTTCGTCATAGAGGTATTCCGGGCCGATGAATCCCACTACGGAGTTCACTAATAATGGATTGAGCGTACGAGCGACTCCGTAGGCTCGAGCCTCGAGCGTCAATTGATCGACTCCGTGATGCGCGTCGGCCGAGAGTGCGCTCCCCTGGCCGGTTTCGAAGTACATCACATCGTGGCCTATCCAATTGACGGGACGGTTTCGATGCTGTTCCAGGATTTGCTCTCGTCCTTCTCGCAGCAAACTGAGTGTGATGCCGAAGCTGGCGTTTGCCGCCTGGGTGCCGGCGATTGATTGAAAGAGCAGGTCGACTGGAACACCTCGATCGGCACAGGCCAATTGGGTGGTGATGTGGGCCAGGCAGCAGGCTTGAGTGGGAATGCCACATTTCTCGATCAGGCGATCGACTGCCAGCAGAATGCTTGAGACCGAGTCAATGGAATCTGTGGCGGGATTGATGCCAATCACCGCGTCGCCGCAGCCAAACATCAATCCGTCTAAGATCCCTAGAAGAATCCCGGCCAGATCATCGGCCGGATGATTGGGCTGCACGCGAATGCCGAGCACCCCAGCTTCGCCCAAGGTATTCCGGCAACGCGTGACATTGCGGATCTTGCTGGCGACGAGAACGAGTTCCTTGTTGCTCATGAGCTTGGTGACGGCGGCCACGATCTCGGGAGTGATTCCCCAGCGAATGGCGTGCAGTTCTGGCTGGCCAGTCTGGTCATCGAGCAGCCACTCGCGGAACTCGCCGACGGTTTGGCTGCGGATGGGTTGAAATGCGGCTTGATCCAGCGTGTCGAAGATCAGGCGGGATACCTCATCCTGTTCGGGATCGATGACCGGTTGATTTACCAAGTCGTCGAGGCGGACATCGGCCAGGGCCCACTTGGCGGCTACCCGTTCGGATTCGCTGCGCGCGGCGATCCCGGCGAGTTCGTCGCCCGATTTGGTTTCGTTGGCTTTCGCCAGGAGATCTCGCAAATCTTGGAAGACGAAGCGTTCGTTGCGGATCGTGTGAGTAAAGACCACGTGAAGATTCCTCGGTCCAGCCGCGCATTGGATATAATTCCGGCCCCCGTGGCGGACGCTGCCAGCGTCCGTAATTTGACACGGACGCTGGCAGCGTCCGCCACGGGGGGGGTGCCATGGGCCTCACCCTCCCATTTGCTCTTGAACATAGGCTATGTTATACGTCAGCCTTCCCAAATTCAGGCGACTGCCGCCATCTGGGAAGGCGATTCTGCTGTTGAACTCCCTGCTGGCTCTGCGAAGCTGACTACATCATGTCGATCACCACGCGAATGCTCGAAGAACTGCAGTCTCGGATTCAGGCACGTTATTGCGTGCTGTTTTTGACGACTTATGAAGAAGAACGCTGGGAAACTGAGCTCGCCAATCTGGCCCTGGATATGCGGCTGGGGCTGGTGACCTGGAGTTCGACCGAGGGATTTTTGCCACCCCTCGATCCCGATGCGGAAATCCTCACCGATCCCTTGGGAGTTCTGCGGGAGGTGGAGGCCTATCCCCCGGACCACGTGATCCTGCTGAAAGATTTTCACCATAATATGTCGTCGCCCGTGGTCGTGCGCAAATTGCGGGACCAATGCGGAACACTGAGGAATCACAACAAGACGCTGCTGTTGATGTCGCCGGAAGTCGTCGTGCCACTCGACCTGGAACGCGACGTCCTGCAGTTGGAATTGCCGCTGCCTGATATCGACGATCTGCAGGATGTGCTGACGGATGTGTTGAAAGATCTCACCAAGGCGAACGGCCGTGTGCTGCGAGCCAATGAAGAAGAACGCGAACGTCTGCTGAAGGCGGTCATCGGCCTGACGGCGCGCGAGGCAGGCAAGGCGCTGATGCGGGCGCTGGCTCCTTGCAATCAGTTGGATGATGATGTCTTCGCGGCGTTGGTTTCGGAGAAGAAAACTTTGCTCCGCGGCTCGGATCTGCTGGAATTCTTCGATCTGGATGCCGCGGTGAAGGATATCGGTGGGCTGGATGGCTTGAAGGATTGGCTGAGCTCCCGCGCTTCGGCTTACAGCCTCAAAGCGCGTAAGCAAGGGCTGCCGCTGCCGAAGGGAGTGTTGCTGCTGGGGGTTCAGGGTTGCGGTAAGAGTCTGACCGCCCGGGCGACCGCGAAGCTGTTGAGCTTTCCGTTGGTGAGGCTCGATTTTGCCGCTTTGCTGAGTGGCGAGCGTGGATCCTCGGAAAAGAATCTGCGTGAAGTCCTCCGCACCATTGAGACCATCGCCCCGACGGTCCTGTGGCTGGACGAAGTCGAAAAAGCCTTCAGCGGTGTGTCGACTGAGGGGGGCGGTGATGGCACCCTGACGCGGTTGTTCGGAACGTTCCTGACCTGGCTGCAGGATCATGGCAAGCCGATCTTCGTTATCGCGACTGCGAACTCGGTGGCCACGCTGCCGCCAGAAATGTTGCGTCGCGGCCGTTTTGACGAATTGTTCTTCATCAATCTGCCGAATTTTCACGAACGCAAAGACATCCTGGATATCCATCTCAAGAAGCGAAAACTGGATCCCAAGAAGTACGACGTCAACCAGTTGTCGATCAAGACCGAGGGCTACAGCGGCGCCGAAATCGAGCAGTTGATTATTTCGGCGACGTTTGAAGCGTATACCGGGGGGCGGGATGTCACGCAGGAGGATCTGCTGAATTCTCAGGAACAGACGGTGCCGCTGTCGGTCACCATGGAAGAGAAGATTTTTCAATTGCGCGAATGGGCGAGAACGCGGTGTCGGCCGGCGACGCCTGATAGTCGCGTGATGCAGATGCTCGAGGAGGAGTCTCGGCAGTAGCAGCCGTTTCTGTACGGTTGATGGGAGGGCGAGGGACCCAGAGGGTACCCCGCCCTCCCATCAAGCTGAATACCAATATCAGTTCAAATTGGTCGCTTCGTCGTAGGATGGCGCCAGCAGCTGAGCCCAGCTGCCACCGTTGAACAGGCTTGATGAAACAGGCCCATTGAACAACCCCGACGAGAACAGGATCGACTGCGAGGAATCTTCCTCGTGCCCTCGGTATCGAGCAAGTTTTCCTACCCCAGGCGTTTGATCCAGTTTCGATTGTCGAGCGGCTTCACTCGCGAAATGGACGGCCGGTGACAGGACGAGGATCGATGCGGCGATCATACCCATCACGACCAGCGATTCGCTGAGTACGAATGCTCGGCGGTCGCGTGCCTTCCCTTGCGTCGTGTGCTGGTGGAAACCGGATGTCGAAGGTTGTGACATGAGACATTCCTTTGCGGGAATCGCGGTTCGGAATCGCGAATCTGGGGCCAGTTGGGAGCTGCTCCGGTCGAATTACAAACTGGAAAGCATAATCCGGGCCAGTCTGCATCCATTTGAGTCAATTTGCCGGAAGTTCTTACTCGTAGGGATTATTCAGGCCAAATCCAACGACTCTCGTGCCTCGGATCGCCTTGGTTTCAGGCGACGCGATGCTTAACGTCCGTGCAAGAACTGTAGTCTGTACGCCGCCGTCATCCAGTTTGTTGGATCAACATTCTGCGACGCTTCTCAATCGGAACGTCGGCTGATAGCATCAATAGGCTCGATGATCTTCGGTAACTGGCGCGTGTTATTCATGGGCCGCTCAGGCATCTCAACAGGGTCTCAATGGACTCGCCTGACGGACCTCGAAATACGTTTGAAAAATAGACTCAGCAAGGAGTTGCGTTCATGGCGGCGGGCAATTCGTTCGGGGCGGCGGCGAAACTGAAGACACGTGGTGGCGAAGTTACGATTTATCGGTTGCAGAAGCTGATTGACGACAAAGTCGGGCATATCGAAAAACTTCCGTTCTCGATTCGCGTGCTGCTGGAAGCCTGTCTGCGGAACGTCGACGGGTTCGTCGTCAACGATTCCGACGTGACCAATCTGGCCAACTGGAATCCGACGGCTCCGCTGCAGGTGGAAGTCCCCTTCAAACCGGGCCGCGTCGTGCTGCAAGATTTTACTGGGGTGCCGGCAGTCGTCGATCTGGCGGCTCTGCGGAGTGCCATGGTCCGCATGGGTGGTGATCCCAAGAAGATCAATCCTCTCGTGCAGTGCGATCTCGTCATCGATCACTCGGTGCAAGTCGACGAATTCGCGACCGCGTTGTCGCTGGTGAAGAACGTCGAGTTGGAATTCGAACGGAATATGGAACGTTACCAGTTCCTGCGTTGGGGCCAGCAAGCCTTCAACAATTTCCGCGTCGTGCCGCCGGCCACGGGTATCGTCCATCAAGTCAATCTGGAGTACCTCGCCAAGGTTGTGTTGATGAAGGATGGCGTCGCGTATCCCGACAGTCTGGTGGGAACTGACAGCCATACGACGATGATTAACGGCTTGGGCGTCGTGGGCTGGGGCGTGGGCGGTATCGAAGCCGAAGCCGTCATGCTCGGCCAGCCGATTTACATGCTGACTCCGGAAGTCGTGGGCTTCAAACTGACGGGCAGCCTGCCTGAAGGAACAACGGCGACCGACTTGGTGCTGACGGTCACTCAGATTCTGAGAAAGCACAAAGTTGTTGGAAAATTCGTCGAATTCTACGGCCCGGGCCTGGCCAGCATGAGCCTCGCGGACCGCGCGACGATTGCCAACATGGCCCCGGAATACGGCGCCACGATGGGCTTCTTCCCGGTTGACGATGAAACTTTGAACTATCTGCGTCGCACGGGTCGTACCGAGAACGAGGTCGATCTCGTCGAACGCTACTACAAAGAGCAGGGCCTGTTCCGGACCGCGAACTCGCCCGAACCGGTCTTCACCAGCTACGCGGAACTCGACCTGGCTACCGTGGTCCCGTCGATGGCAGGTCCCAAGCGTCCCCAGGATCGCGTCCTGTTGAAGGACATGCAGACTCAGTGGCACAAGGACCTGAAGGACGGATTCGCGAAGCCGGCCGTTTCGCCAGCCGTCGCGGTCAAGAGTGGTGGCGAGATCACCGACGGCGCCGTTGTGATCGCCGCCATCACCAGTTGCACGAATACCAGCAATCCGTCCGTGATGCTGGCCGCTGGTCTGGTTGCCGAAAAGGCCGCCGCCCGCGGGTTGACTCGCAAGCCGTGGGTCAAGACAAGCATGGCTCCGGGCAGCCGCGTTGTGACCGAATACTTGGCGAAATCGGGGCTCGACAAATCGCTGGATGCCCTGGGTTTCAACACTGTGGGCTACGGCTGCACGACCTGTATCGGTAACAGTGGTCCCTTGCCGCAAGCTGTTTCTGAAGCCGTCGCCAGCGGCGATCTCGTGGCCGCAGCCGTGCTGTCGGGTAACCGCAATTTCGAAGGCCGCATCAATCCGCAGGTGAAGGCCAACTACCTCGCCAGCCCGCCGCTGGTGGTCGCTTATGCGATTGCCGGTACCGTGGATATCGACCTCGCCAAGGATTCGCTCGGCAAGGATCAGGCTGGCAAAGATGTCTATTTGAAGGATCTCTGGCCGACTCAGAAGGAAATCTCGGACGCGATCAGCCGCTCGATGACGCCGGAAATGTTCGTCACGCAGTATGGCCATGCCACTGAAGGCCCCGAGGAATGGCAGAAGATTTCCGGTGCTGAAGGGGATCTCTATCAGTGGGATGAGAAGAGCACCTACGTTCAAGAGCCGCCGTTCTTCGTCGACATGCCGGTCACTCCCTCGCCCATTCAGCCAATTCACGGAGCGCGTGTTCTGGTGTCGGTCGGTGATTCGGTGACGACCGACCACATCAGCCCGGCGGGTGCGATTAAGGGCAATTCGCCGGCCGGCTTGTACCTGCAAGAGCAGGGGGTCCCGGTCGCTGATTTCAACAGCTACGGCAGCCGTCGCGGGAACGACCGAGTCATGACTCGTGGCACGTTTGCCAATATCCGCCTGAAGAACTTGCTCTGTCCGGGGACTGAGGGGGCCGTCACCAAGTATTTGCTGACCGGTGAGCAAACCTCGATTTACGAAGCCGCGATGAAGTACAAGTCCACGGGGATTCCGCTGGTGGCCCTCGCCGGTGCTGAATATGGCACTGGGTCGTCGCGTGACTGGGCGGCGAAAGGCACGTATCTGCTGGGAATCCGAGCCGTGATTGCGACCTCGTTCGAACGCATTCACCGGTCGAACCTGGTTGGCATGGGAGTCTTGCCGTTGGAATTCCTGCCCGGTCAATCCCGCGAATCGTTGGGCCTCGATGGGACGGAAACCTACCGCGTCGAGATCGACGATAACGTACAACCGTTGCAGGAATTGACGGTCACGGCGACTCGCGAAGATGGTCAGCAGGTCGTCTTCCAGACGAAGTGCCGGATCGACACTCCAGTTGAAGTTGAGTACTACCGCAACGGCGGTATTCTGCACAAGGTGCTGCGAGATTTGGCGAAGAGCTGAGCGTATCGTGGGACGGGTCTCCAGGGCCCGTCCGTCCCGCTCTGATTACACTTCGACTAAGAAACGCCACAAAACTACGCCATCGAGACAATCTCGGTGGCGTTTTTTGTTGGAGCCTCTCATTAACTTTGCACCGTGGATTTCAAAGAAATGCTGGACGGACGGGCCTGGAGACCCGTCCCACGGTTACTTCCACTCTGGCTTCGGCGATGGGACCGCCCAGATAGGCGTCTGACCGTCATTCTCCGCGTGAGGTCCGTGGATCGCGGGGCACGTCGTTCCGGGCAGCACTTGGAGATCGAAGATCTCCGAGACTCCGGACTTGAACTCCAGCGTCGCGATACAGGCCCGCGTGGTCATGTCGATGACTGCCAGGCCACACTTGAGCGACTCACGGCGGGTGGCCAATGGGACGCCCCCAAACGTGCTGGTCTCGCGGATTTTCGAGAGACCAACGAACGCATAATTGCCGTGAAAGGCAAGGCCACGGGTGTAGCCGGGCAAATCACCGACGATGTCTTTCAATCCGGTCGCCGGGTCGAGTCGCAAAAACTGTCCGCAACCGGAATCCAGCAGCCAGAGGTGCCCCTGATACCATCTTGGCGAATGAGGCATCGCGAAACCTCGCGCGACAACACGCCCCGACGCGACTTCGATTACGCAGCCACTGTGGGCCTTGTCGGGCCGCCAGCCCTCTTTGGTGTCGGTCTCCGACATCGCCGTGACGAAGCGCGGCCGTCCGGCATCCCACGCCATCCCGTTCAAGTGACAGCGATCCTCGGCGGCCAATTCGGAGATGAATGGCGGCATCCAGCGCGACACAAAATTGAAGTCGGGATTTGCGGTACACAGGCACGAGAACAGCGTATTCACGACCCACAACTCGTCGCCGGACCAGGCCAGCTCATGCGTATCGATCGGCCCGGTAAACACCGACGAGCGACTCAAGTAGCAGCTGTCAAACTTTCCGGCGGGTTCCAGTTGAGGCACCAGTTGCGGCATGCTCCGTAGAGTCCAGATTTGGTGGCCACCACTGATTGCCAACCGATCGGGGCCGACTCCGATTCCCATGCAGTGATCGAAATTGTGGAACGACAGAGCCAATCGCCCGTTGCGGGCTCCGACAGAGATCAGCTTGCCAGCCTGATAGGTGGAGACGAGCAACGAGATCCGCAGCTGCTCGAGGAGGGCAGGGAGGGCCTGGCTGTGCTCGAACTGCACTTCGCGAATCGGTACGTCAGAGTCAATTGGGCTTAGGTCATCAGGCATGATGTAGAAGTCGGAGTTCAAAGCGTTTGGATCAGGAAATGTCCGCTGGATAGAAACTCGACTCGCAATTTGTTTAGTTGCACAATACTAAGCTTTAGATTGAGTGTAGCCCCGGTAGGGGCGTCCGCGTAAAGCCTGGGGCGGAAGCCCCAGGTAGATGTGGCGCGAGGGAACCGAAGCCCCGGAGGGGCGACCGATCGATGATGGCGACAAGATCGGTCGCCCCTTCCGGGGCTTGACTCCTTGTTTTTCGACGGATCCTGGGGCTTCCGCCCCAGGCTTTATGCGGACGCCCCTACCGGGGCTACAGGGCCAGCAATATCGCAACTAGCGCCCCAACTTCGTCGCTAACTCCTCGGCCTGATTCACCAGGCTGCGTAAGACTTCAAAACCCTTTTGCCAGAAGTGTTCATCGTTGATATCAGCTCCCACGCGTTGCAGCAATTCGGCGGGGGCCCACTTGCTGCCGGAACGTAGTAGTTCGAGGTACCGCGGTGTGAAGGCCTGGCCCTCTTCCTGGTACATTCGATAGAGCGACAAGACCAGCAATTCGCCAAACACGTAGGCGTAACAATAGAACGGTGTGTGGATGAAGTGCGGGATATACGACCAGCCCCAGCGGTACAGTTCGAGCATGTCGACGGCCTCACCGTACAGCTTGTGATTCGCGTCCCACCAGAATTGGCAGAGATCGGGGCTCGACAATTTCTGTTCGCGACGAGCCGCGTGTGCGGTCTGTTCGAACCGGGTCAGGACATTCTGACGGAAGACAGTCGCGAAGGCGTCCTCGATCTTGCTGCAGAGCAATCCCAAGCGGACTTCCGGATCTTGTTCGATCCCCATCAAATGGTCGAACGTCAGGAATTCCCCGAAGACGCTCGCCGTTTCCGCAACGGGCAGCGGGTGATGGAAGTTGAGATAAGTCTGCTCGCGCGACAGGTATTGGTGGATGCCGTGCCCCAACTCGTGGGCCATCGTGTTGACATCACGCAGCTTGTCGGTCCAGTTGAGCATCACATACGGATGGATCGTCGGCACGATGCTCGCGCTGAAGGCCCCGCCGCGCTTGCCGGGGCGAACTTCGGCATCGATCCAGTTATGTTCGAAGAATTTGCTGGCGATCCCCTCCATCGAAGGATCGAATTTGCCGAAGGCGGCCAGCACCATGTCGCGGCCATTTTCATAGCTGCAACTGGGCATTTTCGTCGCGACAGGAGCGTATTGATCGTACGTCGCCAGCTTGTCTAGACCGAGCAGCCGCGCCTTCAGCCGGTAGTAGCGGTGGGCGATCTCATAGTTGGTCTCGGTCACCGCCTGCATCCGCTCGACGACCTGCGGCGAGATCTCATTGGCCAGATGCCGGCTTTCGATCGGGTTGTTGTAATGCCGGATCTGATCGTTCAGACTGTGGTCTTGAGTGATCGCGTTGTAGACGTTCGTCAGCACCAGTTCGTGACTCGACAACTCGTTGTAGAGGCACTCCTGGGCCGCCTTACGCAGGTTGCGATCTGGCTGATACGACAGCGCAAGCAGCGCCGGCTGAGTCAACGTCTGGGTTTCGCCGTCGTATTCGAGACGATATTCCAGCGACGCGAGGAACTCGTCGAATAGGTTCACCCACGCACCGCGGGCCGTCAGTGACTTCTGGTTGAGGAGGACTTCTTCCTTCTCGCCGAGAGTATGCGGCTTGTAGCGGCGGCTGGAAATCAGATAGTGCCGATAGTTCTGCAACTCGGGGGCATCGGCCAGTTGGAGTGCTTCAGCCTCTGGAACTTCCAGCCATTCCAGATCGAAAAACGTCAGGCGGTTTTGAATCTCCACCGAGGCCTGATCGATCTTATCTTCCAACTGTCGGCAGCCCGTATTGAGGTTCTCGACAGCCGTCCGCAGACCGGCATAAGCCCCGAGTTGCGACAACCTTTGATACAGATTTTCGAGTTCCGCCAAAGCGGTACGGATGAGCTCCGCCGAGGGTTTCTTGGCGAACAAACCGCGATAAGTCTTGGAAAAAGCCTCGCTGCCCGCCTGACAGGCCTGCAAATCGGCCTCAATCTGGGGATCGTCGAGCCCCTTGTAGATATCATTCAAGTCCCAATAGACGCCTTGAGCGGAACTGGGGGTATTCATGAGAACCTTTCCAAGGAAATGACAGCGCGGTCGACCGAGAACCTGACAGAAGCCGGAATATACCGGATTCAAACGAATCCCGGCTAGGGGATCACGACCCATCCACAAGTTGTTTGCTATTATAGGCAACCGGCATCCGTGGGTCGGGTCTCCAGGCCCGACCGTCTGTTCTGAAAGCAGGCGTTGTCGCCAAGTCGTTGTTGTATCCCTGTCGAATACGCCGGGGTCGGGGCCACGATTTTTGGAAATTGGCCGAATCGACGCGGAACTGCGAACCAGACCGAACTCGGCGAATTTCGAAAAATCGTACACCCGACCCCTCAGTCAAATTATGACTCCTTTCGCGATCATCCCCGCAGCCGGCCTGAGCCGTCGCATGGGGCAGCCGAAACTGCTGCTCCCCTGGCGGGGTTCCACGGTCATCGCACATCTCGTGGGCGAATTGCGGGCAGCGGGCGTGACGGAGGTTTTCGTTGTCCTGCGCTCCAGCGACGAGGCTCTGCACGCCGCCGTTGTCGCGGCCCACGCGATTCCGGTGCAACCACCGAGCGATCCGCCTGATATGCGGACCAGCGTGGAATATGGTTTGAAAATCGCCGGAACTCAGGCAGACGATCTCACTGGCCGTGGCTGGCTGCTGATTCCCGCCGATCATCCGATTGTGTCGAGGACGACAGTCTCCGCATTGCAGGCGTCGTTTCGCCCCGGGATTCGTCAAATTTTGATTCCGACTTACGCGGGTCAACGAGGCCATCCGACGCTCTTTTCCAGCGATTTTGCGGCCGAGGTAGGCTCGATTCCGGCGGATTGTGGCCTGAATTGGCTGGTTCGGAAGAATGCTGCCGCCATTCAGGAAGTCCCGGTCGCTGACTCAGGTGTCATCATCGATCTTGATACGCCCGAGGATTACCAGGCGTTGCTCAATCGAGACTCGCAAATTCCATAAGCCACAAGACAGTATAATCTTACGACTCAGGCATCGGTCCCCGCTCAAGATCAGCCAAGGTGGCCCGTGGCGCGACGTGGCGCTGGTCCTACCACTCGACTCGTCACTCCGACTAGAATCTTGAAATCACCACGCGAAAAAGTCGCAGAGATTACTCCGCATTACTGACTACGGACTCGCCCGAACCAACATGTCGACACAACCTTCTCAATCTGATTTCGACCGTCTGCCTGAAGAATTGCCGCCGGTTCAGCCCCCGTCTGCGGCCTTTATTGCAAGGTTGTTCCTGGTACCGGGCCTGATCGTGATGGCGATCATCGTCGTGTGGCTGTTGATTTCCCGCATGGCCAGTGCCGAACAGGATTGGCGGTCACTCGTCAATGACATTCAAAGCCCGCAGGACCACATCCGTTCGCGAGGTATCTTCGGTCTGGCTCAGCAGTTACTCGCCGAGCAAAGCTCGCCGGCGCCGGGCCCCAAACTGCGAGATAACCCTGAAATAGCGCAACAATTGTCGGACTACCTGATCAAGGAATTGAAGACTTCAGCCGCAAACGAAGCAACGATCAAACAGCAGGCGATCCTGGCGCGAACGCTGGGGTTATTTCACCAGCCAGACGTCGTCCTGCCCGCGTTAGCCCAAGCCATCCAGTCGCAGCATGATCTGGAAGTCCGCAAGAATGCACTGGGCTCGATTGCTGTCCTCGCGGGGCGCGCCATGGAAGCCAACAAGCCGCTGAACCTCGATCTCATCCAGCCGGCCGTGATCGAAGCCGCGACCGATCCGGCGCCGCTCGTCCGGCAACTGGCGACGTTCATTCTGGGTTTGATGCCCGGTGATGTTTCTCAGCAACGCCTGCAAGTGCTGCTGGTGGACTCGGATTTAAGCACGCGAATTAACGCCGCGGTCGGTTTGGCGCGTCAGGATTCCACCGCGGGATTCGACGTCCTCCTGGAGGTCCTGAAAGACGCGACCGCCAAGCCAGCGACAGTCGGCTCACCAGAAGAATTCGCTCAATTCACCCAGATTAAGAACGCTCTGGCGGCCTTAGACAAAGTGAAATCCAAGCTCAACGACGCCCAGAAGACGGAATTAATCAAGATTCTGGAGCCTTTGGGCCAGTCCTACCGCGAACCCAAACTGCGAGTCGAAGCGCAGTTGCTGTGGAAATCGCTGGCGGGGAAATAACCAAGGACAACGGACAAAGGACCAAGGACAAAACCCAGCATTTTTCTCCCAAACCCTCGCTGGCATCAAACTTACCAATTTGTTACACTGACACGCTTCGAACATTCGGCCCATTTTTGCGGAATTTTGCGTTCTGCAGCCGGGTGTCGTCACATCTAATTTGGCATCTTGAGTGGCTGACGTGGCCCAGTAATTCATTTCTGGAGACGAGTTGTTCGGGATGGCTAGTGCAGGTTGTTCGCAATGGTTGATCGGAACCTGATTCGGGAATACAACATTGATGAGGAAGACTTCGAGGCTCAATTCGCGAGCCTGACGAGTGCCGCCGCCAAGGACATGGGTGTCGCGGAACTGGAAGATGGTGAAGAGTGGGATTTCGACGACCTCATCGTCGACTCCGCCAAAGAGTTCGATGCCGGTAAGATTCTCGCCGGTCACGTCATTCGCGTGGAAGGTGACGACGTCCTGGTTGACGTTGGCTACAAGAGCGAAGGCGTTGTTCCGCTGAGCGACTGGGAAGAAGGCGAAGCGCCCCCCGAACCAGGTCAGGCCATTGAAGTTCTGCTGGAAGAGGTCGAAGACTCATCCGGCCTTGTGCTCTTGTCGAAGAAGAAGGCGTCCCGCATCCGTAGCTGGGAAGTCGTCATCTCCAAGTACAAGGAAGGGGACGTTGTCTCCGGTGCTGTCGTCCGCAAGATCAAGGGTGGTCTGCTGGTCGACATCGGTGTCAACGTGTTCCTGCCCGCCAGCCAGGTCGACATCCGTCGTCCGGCCGACATCGGCGATTACATCGGCCGCACCATCGAGTGCGTGATCCTGAAGATCGACGAAGCCCGCCGCAACATCGTTGTGTCACGCCGCAAGCTGATCGAAGACAACCGCGAGAAGATGAAGCGCGATCTGTTGTCCAAGATCACCATCGGCGAGATCCGCAAGGGTCTGGTCAAGAACATCGCCGACTTCGGTGCGTTCGTCGACCTGGGTGGCATCGACGGTCTGCTCCATATCACCGATATGAGCTACGGCCGCATCAATCACCCGTCGGAAATGGTCAAGATCGACGACGAAATCGAAGTCATGATCCTCAACGTCGACACCGACCGCGAGAAGATTGCCCTCGGCTTGAAGCAAAAATTCCCCAGCCCCTGGGCTGTGGTTTCCGAGAAGTACCCGGTCGGCACGAAGATCACTGGCGAAGTGGTCAACGTCATGTCCTACGGTGCCTTCGTCAAGCTCGAAGAAGGGATCGAAGGTCTGGTCCACATCAGCGAAATGTCCTGGACCAAGCGTGTCAATCACCCGAGCGAACTGGTTGCCATTGGCGACAAGGTCGAAGTCGTGGTGCTCGGCATCAGCAAGGAAAAGCAAGAGATTTCGCTGGGTATGAAGCAAACTCAGCCCAATCCGTGGGACAACGTCGCCGGCAAATACCCGGTCGGCCAGATTGTCACCGGGACCGTGCGGAACCTCACCAACTACGGTGCCTTCATCGAGATCGAAGAAGGTATCGACGGTCTGTTGCACGTCAGCGACATGTCCTGGACCCGCAAGATTTCGCACGCCAGCGAAATGTTGCAGAAGGGTGAAAAGGTCACCTGCCAGGTGTTGTCGGTCGATCAGGAACGCAAGCGTATCGCTTTGGGCCTGAAGCAACTGCAGAACGATCCGTGGAGCACCACCATCCCCGAGAAGTATGCTCCGGGTGCCGTGGTCACGGGTACGGTCACCAAGTTGACCAACTTCGGTGTGTTCGTGGAACTCGAGCCCAGCCTCGAAGGTCTGCTGCACATTTCCGAACTGGCCGACAAGAAGGTCGAGAATCCCGAAGAAGTGGTCAAGGTCGGCGATCAGATCGAAGTCCGCATCCTGCGGGTCGACATCAACGATCGCAAGATTGGCCTCAGCCGCAAGCTGTCGGGCCCGATCGAACCCGAACCGAAGGCCGCCGGTGGTGGCGGTGGAACACCGGGATCCGGTGGTGGCGAAAGTTCAGCTCCTCGCGAAGAGTTGAAGGGCGGAACCAGCGGGACGTCAGGACCATTGTTCACAATGGATAGCCCTGCGGCCGCACCAGTTGCTGAAACTCCGGAAGCTCCTGAAGCGGCGGCCGAATAAGCTGTCATTGCCAGGAATCAGTTTTTGAATCCGCAGCCCGGTCTTCTTTCGAGAAGGCCGGGCTGTTTTTGTGTTTGGATTTGTCGTGGGATGGGACTCCAGTCCCGTCTAAGCCCGTAACCCCCAACGCAAAACACGTTCATCCCTCGCGAGCTTCGCGCAGCGCACGCCCCATTTTCAGAGCGAGGTCCGCATGCTTCAATACGGCCTCTTATTCACCAAAACCCAGGATTCTGGGTGCCACTGGCTCTGCCAGTGCTTTGCCGGATCGGGTGTCGAAAGACTATCAGCACTGGCACAGCCAGTGGCACCCGATTTTGGCCGTATTGAAGCGTGCGGACCTCGCTATAGAAATTGGGCTCAGCGCTGCGTGAAGGATGAATACTCTTGACGCCGAGGGTTACAGGCTCAGACGGGTCGGAGACCCGTCCCACTATCGATTCACCTGAATCAAACTCAAAGCCCGGCTACTCTGCAGTAGCCGGGCCGGTTTGCGTGGACCTCAGGACGATCTAGACTTTAGTCTTCAATAGGCGCCTTCTGCTCGCCTTTGACTTCTGCAGCTTTGTCCTCATCACCTTCGGCGTCGTCGTTTTCCTTCGCCGGAGCGTCCTCTAGCTGCTCATCGTCAGCGTCTTCGCGATCGTCGCCTTTGCGGTTCTTGCCCTCGTCCCGATCATCGTCGTCATCATCGTCGCGGTTTTTCTTTTTGTCCTTGGGATCGTCATCTTCTTCACGATTCTTGGCTTTTCCCTTGTTGTCATCATCATCGTCGTCACGGTTCTTGGCTTTGCCCTTGTCGTCGTCATCATCGTCCTGCTTGGCTTTGCCTTTGCCCTTACCTTCACCGTCCCCCTGTTTCGCGTTGCCCTTTTCTTCATCAACTCGCACTTTGACTTTACCCTTGCCTTCTTCGGGGTTGGGCTTAGTCTTGAACTTGCCCTTCTCCATGTGTTGCGGGGCTTTTTGCGTGTCGAATCCACCCTCTTTGCGATGCTTCACATCGCCGGGATGAGGAAGATGGTGGTCATCGCCCAACATCTTCCGCAGTTGATGAACCTCGCCCCGTAGCTCAGCAATTTCGTGATGCAGTGCTTTTAACAGACCGAGAACTTCACCGGGATGATGCCCCATGGGCATGGGCGGATGGTGTCCGTCGGGGCCATGAAACTCACCGGGGTGGTGTTCATGTCGATCACCGTCATGGAATCCAGGACCTCGACCATCGGGACGACCTGGCCCTTCTTTGCGCATCTCTGGACGAGGAAGGTCGCCGTCCCGGCCATCGATTTCACGCGGTCCATCGCCGGGGCCGCGTTCAAACTCACGTCGCGCGTGCTGAGCACCTTCCTTCATGCGCGCCTGCATTTCCTGAGCTTGTCGCTGCAGTCGATCGGCGTGCTCGCGAACGGCCTGGGCCTGTTCTTTGTGTCCTTCTCGCTGCAGATTTTCAGCGACCTTACGCAGTTCCTCGATGGCGAACGGAGGCATTCCCCCTGGTCCTGCACCGAACGCCATCACTCGCGGCCCATGTGGCATACCGGGCTGACCTTGAAACTCAAACTGCTGAACCGTGATCTGCGGACCGTTCGCCTGGGATTGCTGAAGCTTCGTCTTGAGATTGCGGATTGCCGTTTGCAGCTTTTCTTTCACCGCGGGATCCTCAGTCTTACTCAATGCTTCATGCAGTTCATGCATTTCTCTTTCGAGATGCTTCGGAACCCCACCAGGTGGCGTGAAGTTCGGGGGGAAATCTCGCATTTCCTTCGATTCTCGGGCGAGAGGTTTTTGGGGCGGATGAGGATGCTTATGCTGTTCGACGTGAATCCATTTTCCTTCGCCAACTCCAAATGCGACTTTCGGCAGCGCTTCTCGAATCCGTCGAGCCACGGTTCGCTTCTCTTCAGCGGCTTCCTTCTGCCCCTTCTGTTCCAGACGCTCGGCTTCTTCCTCAAGTTCCTTCGCCAGCTTCGCCAGATTCGAACCAGCGGGATTAAGCTCCTTAACGATCTTGATCTTCGGCGGCTGAACCTGCGAATCACCGATGATGTCGATTTGAGCTCCCTCCGATTCGAAGGCCGCTTCGACGGGTGTCACAGACTCGATCTTCGAATCCGCAGGCTCATTCTGAGCCACCTGCGGCGATGATGATTCGACATCCTCAGCAGCCCACCAGCCGAACGTCGAGCCGACGCCGATGGTAGCACCCGCCAGGGCGACAGCAGACAGGGTCACTAGTTTCTTCATCAGACAGACTCCTTGAGGCCAGGGGTTTCTTACGAGCTACGGTGAATCATCCGTGGCCGTACTCGTTTCGTGTGAAGAGTTCGTTTGGTTGCAGCTTAGCTTGTCGTTTGCGCTATCGATTCGGTGTGAGAGTATGAGTGTGTGAGTGTGACGGAGTAGGGAACAGTTCCGGACTTATTTACTACCCTCATACTCTCGCACTCTCATACTCTCACACCGCTAATGGAATCACGGAAGATGCTGACATCAGGCCAGCGCCCCGCGTTACAACGGCCCCACCATGGCGTCTCTCAGACGCTGCATGTTGGCCACTCGTTGACGAAATCGCTGGAGTTGAAGTTGCCACAACGGACGCTGTCCCTGCGATGGCAACTGAGATATCGCGGCTTCTAAGGCCTGCAGGTCGGCATTCAATTCCAACATGTCGGCCGACACCTGCTGTTGGATGGCTTGGATCAGTTCCATCCCGATAACGAGTTGCGGACTGCGTGGAGCAACGCGTTCCTCGGCAAAAGTCGGAATGAGTTTCACCTGGAATGCGGAGGGCAGTTCCAGCACTGGAACATTTATAGAGACCGCCGGCTCCGGGATCGGATCCATCGATATCAGTTGAGTTTCCGCCCGCTTGGACGGTACAGACTCAGTGGCCGTCACTACGCGTTTCGCGGGAGCCGCTATCAGTGGAGACGAGATTGTCGCGGCAGGTGCATAGGCTACCATGCCCACCGCGACCAGAGTTCCCACTGCCGACAACAGATGCTGCCGCCCATAGCGCTGCCAGGGATCTGCCAGTTCACCGTCGTCAATCAACCGTTCGACGCGGTGCGTTAGATTGGACGAATTCCCGCTCCCCAATCCGGCAATCGTGGCCATGCCCACCAGCCGCCACTCGGCAACCGTCGTCAGGCATCTCGCCAGGGAGATCCGTTCCACATCGCGCTGAATGGCCCAGGCATCACACAGGTATTCTGAAGCGCGCTGCCATTCGCGCAACGCGACTCGATTGAGCGGCTGCCAGCCAAAGCAGACCACCAGCAAGCGTCCCAGCAACAGCCACCATTGATCGCCGCGGACCAGGTGCGCCAGTTCGTGAGCGAGCAGGGCCCGCAATTCCTGGGGTGAGAGATCTTCCTCGGCACGGGACGGCAATACGATCTGCCAGCGCGACCAGCCGCACGCTCCCGGTTCCAGATCATCGTCAGACATCAGCAACATCACCGGTCGCAGGACCCGGGCCTGCTGCAGCAGTTCGCTCAAGATTTCCCGGGCCGTCCCTCGAGACACAATTCGGCAGCCCGCCAATCGCTGGCGAAATTCCGCATGTTCGGACAGCAGGCGGAATAGTCCCCACCCGCTTAGGGCGACCATGGCCCCGCCAAACGCCGCCAGAATGACGACCAAGGATTGTGAGAGTCTCGTGGCGAACTTCGTCAGGCGACTGTCCATCTGCGGAGCCGCAACTGCAGGCCACGAATTCACGCTCACGGGAGCGGTCTGTGGTGCCAGAGCGTCTTCTTCATTGGTGGCGATCAGGCGTGCCACGGGAATTTCTTCATCGGCCGGAAAAATCAGGAATTTCGCACCGACCGGTTCATCGAAGTCAGGCTGCACCTGAGTCAACGTGAAGCGTTCTCTGCGCGCTACGGGTTGTTCCCGCAATGGCTCACTTATGCCACGAGAGTTTTTCGGGAACGCCGCCAGACTGCGGGCACTGGCAGAGCCAGTGGCACCCGGTTCGTCTATTGAAGACTGCGACGGTGCAGTCCAAGCGGTTCGTAGCGACGAGTTGATCGGACTCTCGATTCCAAATCCCAACTGCAGCGAAGCCGTCACGAAGCCGCCGGCTGCAGCGAGCTTCCAGACGGTTTCGCGAAACGCGTGGCTGCGCGGTTCTTTCCAGCGGAACCAGCACCAGACGCCACCCAGCAACAGAGTCGAATGGAGGAAGTAGGTGGCGGCCCAGATCATCACGGGTGTCAGATTAGACATCATCGTGAGTCTCCTTCTCCTTGCGCGAAATCAACGCCTTCAACCGCGACAGTTCCTCGCGAGTGACGTCGCTTTCGTCGAGCAGATGGGTCATCATGGCCGTCAGATTGCCACCAAACAGACGTTCGACAAGGTCGGTCACCATCGTCGATTTGACCTGTTGCGGTTCAATCAGAGCCCGATAGATATAGGCCCTACCTTCGGCCCGATGGTCCACGACCCCTTTCCGCTCGAGCTTGACCAGCATGGTCGCGATCGTGGTATGAGCTAGATCGCGATCACCCGCAAGGGCTTCGCGAACCTCGGCGACGGTCGCTTCCTTCGACCGCCACAGAACCTGCATGATGGCGAGCTGCAACGTCGCCAGTTGATGAGTGCCCGCCATGTTGCTGCATCCCTCCGTCCGAGCCGAGGATTTTTTATCTCGCGTCGATCACGATTATTCGCCAACAATCTCTACGAGAATTATTCCTACTACCGCGATAGAAGTTAATTCTACTACTCCGGTAGAAGGTGTCAATACTGAAGCGATACCGGACGGCTTTCTCCGACGCGCCCGACGTCCCGCGGCGTCAGAATCTTGTACTCTTCATAAGTCCCATTCTTCCCATGTGTCCCATCAGTCCCATGAATTCCAATGGGACGGATGGGACTTATAGGACGGATGGGACCGATGGGACACATGCTTTATGGGATCGCAATCGGGTGGCTTATTTTGTGATCGGGTGAGACAATCACCGGTCGCGAAGTGGGTCACCCTTCACCATAGATTGCATGTCGCGGGATTGTGGAATGTTGTTCTTCTCTCTGTCCTACCTGTATTTGTTCGGCATGGGTTCCTGGCTGCTGATGTTGGCGCTGGGGCTGATTGTCTGCGCAAACCGGTATCGGAACTGGAAGGGGCAGCCGAAAAAAGTGCGTTGGGTCAAGTGGAGTCTCGCACTGTGGTCGACGCTGGCGATGCTGACCGGCGTGGAACTATTCTATGCGTTGTTCTATGACCAGACTGATTCCTTCAGCATGACCAACGTGTCTCGACGCTGGAACGAATTGCATGTGGTGCAAAACCCTCAAGGTTATCGCGACAAGCACCCCTTTACGCGACGCGCGGCCGAAGGGAAGAAACGGATCATCTTCCTCGGGGATAGTTTCACGTTCGGACATGGAGTCACCAACGTCGCGGACCGTTTTACCGACCGCATCGCAGCCAGCCTGAATCGTGTCCATCCGGATCGATTTGAGGTTGCCAATCTCGGTACTCCCGGGCACGGAACGCCCGAGGCGGTGAAGATCTTGAGAGATGAAATCCTCGCCAAGGACTATCACGTCGACGCGCTCATCTACACCATTTGCCTGAACGATATCGAATCGTTTCACTACGAGAAATCGCGACGCGACGCGCGACGTGGCAGCCGGAAACCCAGCTTTTTCCTGTTCCGCGATACGTACTTCTTCAACTTGATGTATTTTCGCTCGCAGCAGTTTGTCCAGCCGGAAGTTCGCGACTATTTTTCGTACCTGCAGGACTACTACACCGGCGAACCCTGGCAGCACATGCAACTGGCGCTGGATGAATTTCTGGGTCTCGCGAAGGAACATCAGATCGATACGCGAATCGTAATCTTCCCGTTCCTGCACAATCTGGGCAAAGACTATCCTTTTAAGGAGTCACACCAAAAACTGACCGACTTCTTTCGCAGCCGTGGAGTCCGCGTGCTGGATCTGGAACCGGTGCTCGCGGTACACGCCAGTGAGAATCTCACGGTCAATCGGTTTGATGCTCACCCCAATCCCCGGGCACATCAACTGGCAGCCGAAGCCATTCAGACAGACTTGTTGGACGATTTGTTTAAGGAGTCGAAATGAGCGGACGAAACAAGACCTGTCGTTGATCGAAGGTCTCGATAAGTAGATTTGCACAACAAGATGACTAGGCGAGCCGGGCGGCGTAAGCCCCCGGATTCTTTCAATTCGGATTTGGAAACACAGAGGCACAGAGAACACAGAGAAATGCGACTACTCTTTGTTCTCTGTGCCTCTGTGTTTCAGAAATTACCCGAAGAATCCGGAAGTCTACGCCGCCTGGTTCACCTGCATCGTCATTCTTAGAAACCCCTCGCAGGAACTGAAAGCTTGGACGCGAACAAACATACGATGAGCCGTGCCTTGCAGGGAGTCGCCGGTTTGCTGTTGATCGTGCCGTTTCTCATGGAACTGGCCACCATCCGCATGCGCGGTATCGACCCGGATGAGCTCGAACATCTCCACGCCGGCTTCTGCGTCTGGCGCGGCATGTTGCCTTATCGAGACTTCTTCGAACACCACAGCCCCGCACTGTATTACTTGCTGCAACCCGCCTTCTGGATCTTCGGCCCCGACTTAAAAGTCTTATGGCTGGGCCGCGCGATCATGTGCGTGATGTCACTGGCGACGGTCGCGGTCACCTGGCAGATCGCCAAAAGTCTCAAGGGCGAGATCGTCGCCTGGACTGCCTGTCTGCTGTTGGCCTGGAGTAGTGTGTTCGTGCTGAAGGGAAGCGAATTACGGCCCGATGTTCCGTCCTGTTTGTGTCTGACACTGATGATTCATTTCGCCGTCCGCCGGTATGAATCAATCAAATTCAGAGATTGGCTGGGAATTGGTCTCTGGGGTGGTTTGGCCACGCTATTCACACAGAAGGGCATTGTGCCGGTCGTTTCGTTGGCAGTAACACTGGTAGTGGTAAGACTAGTGCAGGGCTGTCGCGACGCGCGAGTCACATGGCGACCTTTCCTGGGAATTGGGCTGGGCGGAGCCATTCTCTGGGCGCTGCTCGCAATCGTCTTTGCAGCGTTGGGCTCGCTGAATGAAATGTTTGCCGGGACGGTCCTGCACCTGGCACGGCTACCAATCCAAAGCGCACGCTGGGAGCATCTCCGCCCGGCAATTTCTGCGGACTTCGCGCTCTGGATTGCGGGAGGCTGGTATTTGACCGTCGTGACCCGCGACCTGGCTCACCGAAAGATCGAGGCTCTGCCGCTGGTAGTGATGGGGACGCTGGCTGGCAGTCTGTTGTCGTTGGTCTGGGTGAAAGCCGTTTATCCGCAATACGTGCTGCTGTGGCTGCCATTACTCACAATAGCAGCGGCGAGCGGCCTGGATCGAATCCGCGAGAACGCAAACCGGGGATGGGCTCTGGCGATCCTGGGAATTGGCCTGCTGACCTGCGGGCTCGAATGCAAATTGTTGTTCGACGGATTGCAGGGCACGCAGGTATCAGCCTTGTCCCACCTGCGAAGCCTGTGGAACTATTGGAATCTGCCCGCCAGCTCCATACTGATTCTGCCCATCGGACTTTTTGTTGGGAGCCTGTGCCCGTTCAAATCCACTAATTGCGCTCGCTGGTCCATTTTTCCACTCGCAATTCTTGGGATGAATTACGCGATCGCACGCGATGCCAATAGCTGGCTGTGGTCGAATCGGTCTCAGGTGGTCTTGATTGAACGAGTCAATTCGCTCGTGAGTATGGATGAAACAGTGCTCGATGGATTCGCAGGATACGGCGCATTGCGGCCACATGCCAACTATTTTTGGTGGATCAATCGTTACTCATTGGCACTGATGAGTGCTGAAGACAAAGCCCAGCTCTTGAGAAACTTTCGCGACCATCCACCGGCCGTCGTCCTCTATGACCGAGAGTTGCGTTCATGGCCTGCGATCCGACCGCTGGTTGAGGGAACTCTCTGGCCGACGCCAGAACCGCCGATCTGGATCCGCAGAAAAGAGTACGGGGGATTGCGACTTCCTCGGGTTGAAATGTAATTGCGGCTCATGGGAGGGTGAGGGACCCAGAGGGTACCCCGCCGAACCGCAAGCGTCTATCGGCTCTCGCCAGACTTCGCGGTTCGGCGGGGTACCCTCTGGGTCCCTCACCCTCCCATGGACCGTTACATTTCGGTGAACGAATTGGAACGCGACTGGAATCTGAATCGAGAAGTACCCGACTCAGAGAGTCGGGCAACGTCAATCCAACAGATTATTACTCTGCTGAACTTCAACGTCAGTCTCAACGACGTGTTCGCTCCCTTTGCCCAATCGGCTCGAAGAAATCATACAGCGCGTCGGCTTCTTCAAATATATCGCGGACCGCATGAGTTTCGTCGCTCGATTATCGAGGACCGTACAGCCAGTGATAATCGTATCGGTGCAGTTTTCCAGATAGATCCCGGTCGGCGCACCGTCGAAAATCTGTGAGCCGCTAATGTTAAACCGGCGACAATTGAAGAGCTCCAGTAAGCCCTGACGTTCAATCGGAACCACGTTCGGCACCGTGTGCTTGCCCGCCTGGCCGTCTTGGAGAATCATGCCGGAAATGTTGCAATCGTCGCAGTTCTTAAACGTGACTCCGGTACACAGTTCGGTCTGCGCGTAATCGGGATTGTGCTCGAAACAATTGGCCCCCAGTGTCACATGTTTCGAGTCTTCAATCAGGATGTTGCGATGGTGCCCGCTATACACAAAGTTGCCGGTGATCGACATGCCGCGCACTGACGTCAGATGAATATTAGTCTCCTGGCTGCCAATCAAGTTGCCTGTGATGCACCACATTCCGGCCTTGTGATTCTTCTCGCCCCCCGCGCCGATAAACCGGATGTTGGCCCCGTTCTTACTATAGGTCGCCTGGATCGTATTGCTCGAGATCGTCCCTTCCCGGACCGATCCTTCGCCGACATTGATATAAATCTCGGCGGTCGCGATGTCGTCCGCGTCGGGGACTTTGAGTGCCTTATTGTTGTTGTATTCGATGTCGTTGCCAGTAATTTGAAAATTGCGGATCTCACAGTTTTCCGAGCGGATGCCTCCCAGCCGGTTGTAACTGATATGGCAGCCGACAATGTTGATCTGATGCAGATTCAACTGATTAAGATAAATGCCGATGCCGGTGTTTTGATAGATGTGGCAGTGGCTGATCAGCACATTTCGGGCACGCTTCGTAATTTCGATTCCATGCCGCACGCGGCGAATCAAGACCCCGGTCAGCGTCGGCTGCATCACACCGCTGATGAGAATCCCGTCCGCCTCAGGATGCCGGCCTTCGATTTCGATTTCGCTGATCGTCGGCATGCGTTCGTTCTGCCACTCTTCAGGTCGAAAGGTACCCGGATCAGCCGAACCCGTATGACTGGCCTGCAACGACAAAGCCGGGCCAGGACCGGTCATGATGATCTTCGCCGTCCCCCCCGTTCCTTTCAAAGCCACGCGACTGCGCTGAGCCAGGTCAATGACGAGCGTCTTGGAGATCAGATAATCACCGCGATAGAACTCGACCAGCCCATTGCCGTCTCGCAGGCAATGCTGCAGAGCCTCCGTGTCATCTGTCTTGCCGTCCCCTTTGGCCCCGAAGTCACGCACATTGCTCATGCTGAATCTCGCCCTCGTAAGTGGATCAATAGCGCTGATATCGACTGGAGTAGTTAAATCACAGCGCGATGAGAAGTGCAATGATGACCGGCAAATGTATCAACGACGATACCATGAACGGTTGGCAGGCAGGCTAAGAACCGTACGCGGGATCTACGAGTTGAGAAGGGCGATTTGAAAATCTGACTGTGAGACTGGACTTCAGTCAGGCCGTTTTCGCGGGAAGGCTGCGAGGTTTCACGGCCGGACGTGGTTCTCGGCGAACGACCAATCGATCGCCAGCCGAGTCCCGAGCCCGCGCGTCGCGGCCCATGGCACCCACATCATAGTTAAATCGAGCGGCGATTTCCTCGCGAATCTTACGTATTTCAGCGACGACCGGGTCAGTATACATCGTTGATTTCCAACAGTTCTTGGGGAGTACAAATCACGGGTGGCTCGCAGTCCATTTCGCGGCAAACCGTTTCGATCTGTGGTCGCAACGCCGGGTTGGCAATATGCCTGCAGTTCCATGTTACCAGATATTCTATTCCATGGATTGCTGCTATAGAAATATGGTAAGCGTCGATGGCAGCTTTGGGTGGTAAAAGTCCATCCCGGAGAAGATTTTCGGCCAGCGTATCGGCAGTGTGTTGAACTTCTAGCAGTGGAATCCCCTCCAGAAAGACGAGTCGCTCTCGAGCAGCAACTGGATCACCACTTGAGCACTCGTCGATCACGTAGCGAGAAACAAACAAATCATAGCGCTGCCGTTCATTTTCCCACCAATCGAGTGTCACTTGTTGATTGGCAGCGACTCGCAAGATCCCACTGGTGCGCATTGCGAGATAGCCAAAAATCGTTGTTTCGAGATATACCGACGGCTTCATAATGCTGGTCCTATTGATGGTCTATCAGCAACGTGGGCTTCTCATTGTTTGCAACACGGAAAATCACGGATCGCTGGCATCCCAGATGCGGGCCGTGCCGTCGCGGCTGGCGGTTGCAATCTGCCGCCCGTCAGGACGGAAGCTCAGATCGAAGACCGTCGAATCGTGGTGCATCCGCAGAATTTCTTGTCCGAGTTCACAATCCCAGAGCCGCAGTGCGGAATCCACTCCACAATCCGCCACACGTCGGCCGTCCGGTGAAAAGCGGACTCGGTAGATCCCGCCGTAACCCCCACGCAGCCAGTGCAGCACTTTTTTTGTTTCGTAGTCGATGATTGAGCCGGGCACCGCCAGCAGGCGTCCATCGGGACTGACATCGACGCTCCTTTCGCCGGTCTTCAACGTCCATATTGACTGCGCCGAGTCGGGACTCCAGGCACGAACCGTGCCGTCCATGCTGGCACTGAGAATCTGGTTGCGATGCCGGTCCCAAACGACGTCCATGACTTGCGAGGTATGTTCTTGCCAGATTCGCGTGCATTCTCCACTGGCCGTATCCCAGAGGCGAACGGTCTGGTCGTGGCTGACCGATGCCAGCCATTTCCCGTCGGGACTGAGGGCGATCTCCCAGATCCAACCGGTGTGTCCCGTCCAGACCAACGGTTCGGATTCGGCGGCCAAATTCCAGACGCGGATCGTTTTATCGTTACTGCTCGAATAAAGTATCTGGCCGTCGACGCTGAAGACCAGCCCCTCCGCCTGGTCCGTGTGTCCGACCAGGGTCCGGATTAATACTCCGGTTGAAGAATTCCACAGACGGATTTTGCGATCATGGGAACTTGTCGCCAGCACTTTCCCGTCGGGACTGTAGGCCGTCCGATAGACGTACCCCTCATGCCCGCCCAGCCGCATCGATTGCGAATCGGCATCGAGATTCCATTCCAGGAGACCGCCGCCGTAATCGCTGGAGATGACTCGCTTGCCATCAGGGCTGATCGCGACACGGTTCGCGACGTTGGTGTGCCCCCGGAATATCCGGCCTGACTCGTGAAGATCGGGATGCCACAGGCGAACCGTCGTATCATTGCCCGACGTGACCAGAGTCTTACCGTCCGGGGTAATCGCCAGGTCTTCGATGCGACGTCGATTTCCAGGAAAGTTGCCGATCAGTTCCTTCTGTTTCAGATCCCACATCGCCACGTGCGTTGGATTGGCGAGCGCCGCGATCAGTCGATCCCCTTCCGGATGGCGATACAGGTAAGCCCCCCCATCGAGGGGTCCTGGTAACGGACTGGCGAGCGTGCCGTCGGATACGTTCCAGCACTCGACATGTTTGCCGGCGGCCGTGTGTGTATAGATCTGCTGTTCATCCAGTGAGAAGCAGATGCCTCCAGCTCCGCCGGCGCTCAGCCCCGGGACTGGCCAGGCTCGAACCAGAGCCAATGTGTCGGTTTGGATCACGGCAGCATGACTATTGCTCATGGCGGCGGCGAGGAACTTGCCGTCGCGGGTCCGGGACATCCGACCGATCGCCCCTCCAAGTGAAGCGGATTCTCGAATCGTCTGCCCGTCGGCTCCCAATTGCACCAGCCGGCCATCGTCGAGCCCCGCAAACAGCTGCTGGCCTTCTCGATCCCAGAGCACCACGGTGGGGGCGCGTTCCAGCTTGCGAATCCAGCGTTCCTGGTTCGTCTCCAGATCCCAGACGCGAACTTGCTTGTCGCCGCCACAGGTCGCCAGCCAGCGCCCATTGGCAGACAGCGCCAGCCCCGACAGCCCTCCGATGGAGGGGAGCCGTCGAAAGTCAAAACCATGCCGCAATCGCTGGAGATAATACCACTCGAATCCGCGCAGATCCTCAGCACTGTTGCTGGGCCGCACCGATTCCAGAACTTCACCCATCTGGGTGAGAGCCGCATCCTCCCAATTCTGCTTCGCCACGCGGATCTGGGACAGGTAGAGATATCGCCGCACCTGTTCTTTCTGGTGTTCGGCCCGTTTGCGCTGCTCGTCGGCATCCTGGCGTGCAGCCACCGCCAGACCACGTTCACTTTCCGCCTTGGTACGCAGCGAATCGGCAACACCTCTGAGTTCATCCGCCTTGACTCGCTCCCGTTCTGCCTTGACTTGCTCCTGGTTCGCCTTAATCTTCTCCTGGTCCGCCAGCTGGCGCTGCTTCTGGGCCTCGGTGCGCTGCGTTTCCGCCACGCCTTTTTGCCGTTCCGTCTCCGCGAGAGATCCCGAGAGGCGGCTCTGATAGGTCAGGCTGGCCCCGACGACCGCTGTGGCAACTAGTGCCAGTATGGACATTACGAGAAGCCCCGCTTCAGTCGGCCGCCGCCGCGCCCAGCGCCAGCTTCGTTCGAACCCACCCACCGGCCGCGCCTGGATGGGTTCTCCGGCCAGAAATCGCCGCAGTTCTTCCGCGAGTGTCGCGGCGTCGGGATACCGGTCACCGGGGGATTTGGCGAGACACTTCAGGCAGATCGTTTCTAAATCGAGTGGAAGTTGCGGGTTCCATTGTCGCAGAGACACGGGCTCCATGTGGATGACTTGATGCAGCGTTTCCATGACGCCAGCCGCTTGAAACGGCGGTCGCCCCGTCAACAGGCAATACAACGTGGCCCCCAGCGAATAAACGTCGGCTACGACACCAACCTCGTCATTGCCACTGGCTTGCTCCGGAGGCATAAAGCTCGGTGTTCCGAGGATCTGGCCGGTCGCCGTCAGTCCGCTGTCGCCGACCGTTTTCTTCGCCAGGCCGAAATCCGTAACGCGGGGCTCGCCACTGGTATCGATCAACACGTTCGCTGGCTTGAGATCGCGGTGAATAATTCCTCTAGTGTGCGCATAATGTACGGCTGACGAGATTTTTTCCATCAGCGATGCCGCTCGTCGGGGGCTGAGCGGGCCATCGGCGAGCAGTTGCTTGAGGCTGCTCCCTTCGACGAAAGCCATGGCGATATACGGTCGCCCGTCGTCCTCACCCACGTCGTAGATCGCGACAATATGGGGATGGTCGAGTTGTCCTGCGGCCTCGGCTTCGGCCTGGAACCGCCCGCGCTCTTCCGCCGACATTCCATGCTTGCTCAGCATCATCTTGAGGGCCACGATGCGATTCACGCCGATCTGCCGGGCACGGTAAACGACGCCCATTCCGCCGCGCGCGATCTCTCCCAGAATCTCATACGGGCCAATTCGTTCGGTGGACTGGCTCGGGGAAGTGCCGTTTAGGGAATCCTTAGCAATCGGCACGTGCGTCACCGTGGCCGCATCACCGGGATTTTCCGCCGGTGTCGTGATCACGGTTTCAGAGGCGACCGACGGCTGAGCAGCCCGCACAGTGACGAAGGAGTCTGCCTGGAATTCCACCGTGTCTTTTTGCGGCTGTACCATGTCAAGATCTCACCGAACAGCGATGAATTTCCGTATCACATGCCCCGAGATTTCTCATGGTACACGATGTCACACGTGACGGTAACTCACTCGCCTACCGATTGGCTGAACGCAGTCGAGGAAGTTGTCGGCGGAGTTTTTCCAGAAGTTCTTGACTGTCGTGGGGGACGATCACCCATTTCAGTGACTTGAACTCGAGCAATGTGTCGGCTTCCTTGAATCCGGTGCTGTAGAGGTTAAGCCCTTCCAGATTCTTCATGTCTTTCAATTGTCGCAATAGGGTGTCGTTGAACTCGAATCTATCGATGGCGAGTTCTTTAATCTTCTCAAATTTGGCCAGTATGGCAACTTTCGCCTCGAGATCCTCACCAAAACTCGGTGCCCACGCCAACCCCTGAAGTTTCGGTAGCTGGGCCAGACCCGCCAATTCTTCGTTGGTCAATTTGCCCTGCAAATACAGCGTCTTCAATTGCGGCAGTTGAACCACCGCTTTCATCGCCACTGGTACTTGATTGTCCTTCAGCTCCAAGTGCAGGACTTCCAGATTTTGCAATTGTTTGAGCGCGTCCAGTTTCTCCGGAGCGGCCTCAGGTCGACCAAGATTCAAGACACGCAGTTTGGGAAAAGCGGAAAGCGCTGTGATCATTTCCTCACTAGGAGAAAGAATCTCCAGTTCTACCAGATTCTCCAAGGTCGCGAGTGACTTAAGGCCGGAATCCGGGCAGCGGACTGGTAAGCGCACACCGTAGATCTGCGGGTGACCTTCCAGCAGGGCAAAATCTTCAGCGGTCAGATTGTCTGAATCACTCAGATCGAGTTTGAGTGGCAGTGTCACTTGCTTGAGTTTGCCGAGGAGCTCGCGGCTGAGGCGCCCGTCGACCTGGATTTTCCACACGTGATATTTTCCGTCTCGCGAGACTTGCTGTAAGCCGGGGCCGAATTTCGCCAGCGTCGCTTGCAGTTCGTCATTAAACAGGTCGGTCCAATTGATGATGTCAATGCCTTCATATTCCGGGTCACTGCCCACCAGCGTCTTCCCGTCTTTAGCGAAATATCGATCGACATGCCGCAGTTCCAGCGTGCGCTTCAATTCTCCGGTCTGCGCGTCGTAAAACCGGCTTCCCTTCTGAAACTGCATCACGATGTACCGGCCGTCGCGCGTGAAATCAGCCTCAAATCCTGGCACTTCGGTTTTCCTGGTTTCCACAATTTGCTGCAGGGTATTGAAGTCGTACACTCGCAGCTGGGTTTCATTGGAACCACGCTCGGTAACAACCAGTCGTTTGCCATCCGTGGAGGCGGCAATTCCCTTCGCTTCGCCACCCAGTTTCTGCTCACGCAACACCTTCCTGGTGGCCAGATCAATGATGCTGATCCGACGTTCGGTCCCCACGAGCAAATGTTTTCCGGCAGAATCAATACACAGAGCCGTGATGTGATCGCTGAAGGGAATGCTCGGCAATTCGACGTTCTGCTGCAGGTCAATCAACCGCACATCGGGCTCAAAACCGCGCGTGACGGCCACGATGTTCGTTGCGGGTGACGATGCCACGTCGCCAAATTCTCCCGTTCCCTTAAACGTCGTAACCGTTTTCCCATTCGACAGATCCCAAATCGTGATGAGCGTGCCGTCGGCTTTGTTCCTCTGATCGATGAGGGTCATCAACCGCTGACCATCCTGTGAGAACGCCAGCCCCCGGCCCATTCCCTCTTTAGGCCCAGCCAGTTCCCGGATGATGACAGGGCGCTGCAACTCGGTCACGACGTTCCCGTCCGCAGTTCCCTCCGCACGCATCTCGGCCAATGCCCAGACGGTCACAGGACTCGAGAACGGCATGGTTGCGGCGAGCGATTCGTCGGGTGAGACTGCCATGTGCTGATTTTGGAACACGACTTTGTGATAACGGGCGAGTAACCCGTTGTACGCCGCGACCTTTTGGTCTTCCGGTGAGTTAGTGTCTTTTTGCACCAAATTGTCAGACGCAACGGGGCGCTGCAAATCGCGGAATTTCCAGATCTTCGCGCTGGCCTCACGATCTCGACAGACCCCGATAAATCCATCACCATCCGGCAGCGGATCCATCGAAACGATGCGATCGGAACCACTGGGAATCGTAAACGAACTGACATCACCAGCCAGATCCCACACACGGAACTGCCCCTGCCCGTCACCCGTGACGAGCATCTTACTGTCTGGCGAGAACACGGCCCCGATGACCAGTGCGCCGGCATGATCCAAATATCGGGGCGCCGGCTCACCGATTTTCCAGAGGCCGATATTCTTGTCTTGATCTCCACCCAGCGACACGAGCCATTCCCCCGAGGGCGAAAATCGTAGTAGCGACACCGCCCCTTCGTGTGCGAGGGCTTCATGCAAGAGCTTGCCGGACTGATAATCGAACAGCACCACGCGAGCATCACCACCACCGGAGGCCAACCAGCGGCCATCACTGCTGACGGCCACGCTCGTCACCATGGAGCGATGTCCGGGGAAGACGCGTTTGAATTCGCCCGTGGCGGCAGTGATTTCTTGAACTTGATCCGGGAAGTCCTTTCGCTCGTGATCTGCATTGCCCACCAGCACGACCTTTCCATCGGGATGGAAGGTCGCCGCGCCGAAGTTTCCTTCGATCACCCGCAGTTCGGTGCCGTCCACCAGATTGTACCAGTAAAGTTTTCCGTAATCGGCGCCGACCAACATCTTCCCATCAGGCGAGACTGCCGGCGTACGTTCGAATTCGTGACCGAAGGGGACTGGTTTCTCTGACGACGCCGGATCGAAAATGGCCGGCGGGCCGCTGTAGTCCAACGCCACCATGCGCTCCATGCCCGGCAGAGGAATCAACCGCTTGGGTGAATAGTATTCCGGGAACCTGATAATGTTCTCTTGTCCGGTCTGAGTGAGATCGAACAGGTGGATGTCGTTATCCGTGTTCGTCACCGCGGCCACTCGCAAACCATCTGGTGAGCAGACCGCAGCGTCCACACACGCGCCGGAGCGGTCGAGCATCGATTTGGCGTTGCCCTGTCCGAGGGGATCGTCGGCGTACAGCGATCTCCCGAACGACAGTAGCCGCGTGCCGTCACGCGAAAATCGCAACCCCTGGTTGAAGCTATCATCGCAGACGTACTCATTGAGCCGCTCGCCGGTGGTCGCGTTCCAGATACGAATCATATTTTTTGTCTGGTTCTTCTCTTCATCGCAACACGTCGCCAACATTTTTCCATCGGGTGAGTAGGTGATCTGATCGACGTCGCCTTGATGAATGCGCCGCGTCTCTTTCACCGCTAACGTTTCGGCGTCGATCAGCACTAATGTGCCTTCCTTGCCGCTGAGCGCGAGCGTCTTACCGTCTGGAGAAATTGCGCCACAACAACAATCGAGTTGGAGAGACCCCCGATCGAGACGTCGCACGCGCCCTGAATCGACGTCGCACACATCCACAGCCGCATGTCGATCCAGTAGCAGCAGGCGATTCCCATTGGCCGAGCAGGAGATCTGATCTGCCCTGACCTCTGTCCGAATCTGTTTCACGACAGTTCCCGAGTCCAGTTCCCAGATCAAAACGGCCTTGTCGGTGCAGCCGATCACGTGCTCGCCATCGGGATGGAAGATGGCCACTTTCGCTTCACCCAAATTGCGAACGGGCTTTCCCGTTTCCGTGCTCCACAACTCAGGCCCGTTGACCAGCAGCCACTTCCCATCGGGCGACCAATCGATATAGGCGGACTGCTTGACCATCGACAGCCGCGCCCGCGACGTCCCCACAAATGTGCGTTCACTGCCTGTCCGAACCGGCGGTTGATCCCACTTGAACGGGGTCGGCGCCGCGGCGTCGGCAATTGGCTCCGGCGACTCTGTTGATGCCGCTGGCTCAGTGGGTACCGGCTGAGCGGCTATGGGTTCTGTCTTCGTCGTCGCGTGCGGCGCCGCCGGCTGGTCTTGTTCTTGATTGCAACTCGTGGCGAGCAGCGAAAGACACACGAGAGTGAGGAGGCTCAACCGTCGCTGGGGGATTTTCATTGCTGTCATATCCTGGACGTCTTACGGTGAAGAATACGACGGCCGGGGCGGCCATCCTACGGCTTGGGATGATTCTCACGTCGTCTACCAGTGCATCACGAAGCCGCCATCGACGTTGATCGTCTGACCGGTGACTTCTGAAGCGCGGGGTGAGGAGAGAAAGACGATCATGTCCGCGATGTTTTCCGGAGTCTGCCAGCGTCCCAATGGGACGACCTGGCGGATCTTGTCTCCCGCCCAGGCTTCGTAGCTGCGTTTTTTATCGGGAGGTTGATCAGCGTTCCACGACTCCCAGACGCCGCGATTCAATGGCGTCTGGACCATCCCCGGGCACACCGAGTTCACCCGGATGCCGCTGGGGGCGAGGTCTTTCGCCAGGCACTGGGCGAAATTGATGTTGGCCGCTTTCGACGCACTATAGGGGGGATCAGTTTGCGATCCGATTTGCCCGGCGACCGAAGAGACAAACACCATCGTACCACGCGCGGCTTCTAGCAATGCGGGAACCACCGCGTGCGCCAGATGGACCATCCCCATCACATTGACATCCAGGACCTTGTGCCAATCGCCGGGCTGCAATTTCGTGAACGGAAAGCCGAATTTTCCCGAACCAATCGCGGCAGCATGGACGATGTGTTCGGCCAAGCCCAGTTTTTCCAGCGTGTGCTGTTGAGCTTGAATCACCGATTGCTCGTCGGAAACGTCGACCACCAGTCCGACGGTACGCACGGCAAATTCGGCGGCGATCTGGCCGGCCTGTTCCGTGACCTGGGGGGACCGATCCCACAAGGCGACATGGCAGCCCTCGGCAGCAAATCCGCGGGCGATGGCCCAGCCGATACCGCTGGCTCCGCCGGTGACCAGGGCGATGTGATCTTTGAGGTATAGATCCATGAGGAGGGGGCTCGTAATCAAT
>JAKFVC010000044.1 GCA_021732415.1 Planctomycetaceae bacterium | reverse complement strand
GGTGTGTGAGGTGAGATTCCTCATCAGACCTTGGAAGAGCAATTTTGACATCACCAACTGGGTGGCTGGCGAAGACTGGGAATTATTTCCTCTTGGTGCGGACAGATTTCTAATCTGCGGTACTAGCGCCCAGCGGCTGATAAGGCTCTAAGCCATCTCGACGGCTTCTTTCACTTGCGATTGTGTTTGTGATTGTGTTTGAGATTGCGTCTGTGATTGCGATGTCTGCCCTTCCGCAGTGGTATCCTGGGGAAGGTCCACGGCGGCGTCATCGGTCAGCACCCAAGTGTCTTTACTGCCGCCACCCTGCGACGAGTTCACGATCAGCGACCCCTTCTTCAAGGCGACGCGGGTCAACCCGCCAGGCAGCACGAAGACATCCTTGCCGTACAAAATATATGGCCGCAGATCGACATGCCGACCTTCGAGATGATCTTCGACGATTGTAGGGACTCGCGAGAGAGCCAGCACCGGTTGGGCAATGTAATTCCGTGGATTCATCTTGATCTGGCGGGCGTACATCGTCAGTTCCTGGGCCGAGGCACGCGGGCCGATCATGATGCCGTAGCCACCGGATTCGTTGGTCGGCTTCACGACCAATTCGGCCAGATGCGAGAGCACGTATTCGCGTTGCTCAGGTTCCCAGCAGACATAAGTCGGGACATTCGGCAGAATCGGATCCTGCTTCAGATAGTACTGGATGATCTTCGGAACGTAAGCGTAGACCGCCTTATCGTCAGAAACCCCTGTCCCTGGTGCGTTCGCAAGTGTCACGCGGCCCTGACGATAAACATCGATCAGGCCTGGTACTCCCAGCATCGAATCGGGGTTGAAGTGCAGCGGGTCGAGGAAGGTGTCATCAATCCGGCGATAGATCACGTCGACGCGTTTCAATCCGCGAGTCGTCCGCATCCACACGAAACCGTTGGAGACCACCAGATCGGAGCCTTCGACCAATTCCACACCCATCTGCTGAGCAAGGAAGCTGTGTTCGAAATAGGCCGAGTTATAAATTCCAGGCGTCAGCACGACGACGCACGGTGTCCCCGACGTCGGCGGGGCCACGTGCAGCAATGTTTCCAGCAACCGTTCGGGATAGTCTTCCACCGGCTGAATACGCAACCCACCGAACAAATGCGGGAACGTGCGTTTCATGACCTCGCGGTTCTCGATGACATACGAGACCCCCGACGGGCACCGCAAATTGTCTTCCAGAACGTAGAACTCGCCGTCGCCGTGACGAACCAGATCGGTCCCCGTCACATGGCACCAGACTCCGCCGGGCGGTTTCAGTCCCTTGCATTCACTCAGAAAGCACGGGGCGGACAGGATGAGTTCTTCCGGAACGACTTTATCCTTGATGATTTTGCCGTCGTTATAGACGTCATCCAGGAAGAGGTTCAGGGCCGTAATGCGTTGTTTCAGCCCGCGCTCGATCCGGATCCATTCGTGAGCCTCCACGACGCGCGGGACGATGTCGAATGGCCAGACCTTCTCTGTCCCCGCCTCGTGTCCGTAGACGGCGAACGTGATGCCCATATTGAGCAGAGTCAGATCGGCGGCCTTCTGGCGCTGGACTAACTCGCCGTCAGACAACGCAGCCAGGCGACTGGCCAAAGCCTGCACGGGCCCTCGCGGGGCTCCGTTGGCGTGAAACATTTCATCGAAAAAACCATCAGTTTGATACGTCTCGAGCTGCATGACACACCCACTTCTGGTTGCGGACTGCTGAAGAAGTCACCACAAAAGGCAGGGTCTGCCTGAAGTGAAAGCAACCCTCATGCCAACAGCCAGATTGTTTGTGAAGGACTGGGAACACCCGACTGGGATCCATCGATAATTTCGTAAATCTCTGTTTGCCAATTACTAACGTCGCCGACAAGACGTCTCTTCGAACGCATTCGGGATTTGTGATGTGGCCGACGGACCCACCCAGACTGCCTTGTAAACAAGCAACCTGCCCAGATCGTAAGCGCCTAGAAAACTCGGTGAAACCTGTGAAAGGCCCATGAATTCATCATGTCATACCACCCGGCAGAGATTTCGTCTATCTCTGCCGGCACGCAATCCTGTTTCCCGCGAGCATTTCGTGCAGAGTGAAATCCACAATCCGCAGAACACCACTGCAAGAACCTCAGAGGATAAACCACGAATAACACAAATGACACGAATTTAACCCCTCAGAACCGCATTCGAAAAAACGTATGGTCTGTCCCCAAGACAATCCAAGTCTTCGACAATTCGTGTTATTCGGATCATTCGTGGTTCAAAAACAGGTCTTCATTCGATCAATTGCGAGGAGCTACGAGTTTCAAGTCTCAATCTTGAGTGGTTTGATTGCAGTTGAAGATATAAACTCATAGGTGTGGACGGCGCAAACTCTGGTTGATGCGACATCTGTTCTGACGGTACTTGGTGAAATTGGTTGGGAGTTGACAGCATGACTTTTCCGCGGATGCTCCGGATTCGACAGAAGTTTGACGCGCCCCGGGTGGAAAATATCCCAGCCGAAGTCGATCGCCAGCTCGCCACACTGAAGCTGCAGTCAAAAATTCAACCCGGGCAGACTGTCGCGATCACCGCCGGCAGCCGTGGGATTGCCAACATTGCCGTGATCATCAAGGCGGCCGTCCAGCATTTTCAGAAACTGGGAGCCAAACCCTTTATCGTTCCCGCGATGGGCAGTCACGGCGGCGGCACGGCTGAAGGCCAGCGAGAAATCATCGAAGGCTACGGAGTCACCGAGGAATACTGCGGTTGCCCGATCAAAGCCTCGATGGAGACGGTCATCGTCGCGGAAACGCCGCAGGGGATTCCGGTCCACTTTGATAAGTTCGCCTCCGAGGCCGATCACGTTTTCGTCTGCGGACGCGTGAAGCCGCACACGAACTTTGTGGGCGATATCGAGAGTGGACTGCACAAGATGATGCTGATCGGACTCGGTAAGCATAACGGCGCGAAGATCTACCACCGCGCCATTATGGACTACAGTTGGATCGAAATCGTCCGTTCGGTGGCTGACGCCGTCATTCGCAACTGCAAGGTCATCGCCGGGCTGGGAATCGTCGAAAACGCTTACGACGAAACGGGCATGATCGCTGCCGTCGCTCCCCAGGATTTCTTCCAGCGTGAAAAGGAACTGCTGGTCATCGCCAAGCAATGGCTGCCCCGCTTGCCTTTCCGCCAAGTCCATCTCCTCATCGTCGACGAAATCGGCAAGAACATCAGCGGCACCGGCATGGATACGAACGTCATCGGCCGCAAATACAACGATCACAAAGCCACCGATCGGGACGATACCGCGGTGCGCACAGTCTTCGTCCGCGGTTTGACCGAGGCCACGCACGGCAACGCCTGCGGGATCGGCATGGCCGAATTCACCAACACGCGCACGGTCAATTCAATTGATCGCCGCATCACGTCGATCAACTCCATCACCGGTGGCCACGCTCCGGCCGCCGCCACTCCAATCTGGTATGACACCGATCGCGAAGTCCTGGAGAATGCCCTGACCACAATCGGCCTGGCGACTCCCGAACGAGCCAAAGTCATCCAGATTCCCGACACGCTGCACATGGCCGAGGTGCTGGTTTCCGAAGCCTATCTGGAAGACATCAAGAAACGTCCCGATCTCGAGATCGTCTCACAACCGCAAGAGATGCAATTCGACGCGACGGGAAATCTGACCTCGGTCGGCATTAGTCAATAGTCGAAAGTGTGCCCTTGTTCGCCCCGCGAGCCAGCGTCTTCGTCAACGCTGGCCCGAACACGCGAGAGTGGTCGATTTTCAGACAAGTTTCATCTCCGTCGAGATCACCAATTGACAGACTTCTGAGCAAAAATGTTCAGCGGTCGGTGTCTGTTTGGCGTAAGATCGACGTGCAGGTCGCGAAGACACTCGCTGCCCGGGATGACCATCTCTGTTGAAGGATCGCTCAGATGACGGAATACCTCGAACCGTCGGACGCAGGACGCGATGACTCAAACGTCCCTCCCGTTCCAACTCCCAACAACGTCGAGGTCAAAAGACCGAGCTGGGCCGATCCTCCGCCTGAACCCGTTCGTCCCGCTGTCCGCTGGCGTGAAATCCTCTCAATCCTGGCCCTCGTGGTATTGGCTGATATCACGATCTTCCGCGCAACCGGCTACGCAGGCGGTGCTGTGTCGTTACTTGCCGCTCCGTTGCTGCTCTTGATTGGTAGCCCCGCCCCAAAGTTCTCGATCACCTTGAGCGGATTGGGCGTGATGGCTGGGGTGACTGCAGCCCGATTGGTCTGGCAGGGGTCGATCTCTAGCGCGTTTGCCGGGTTCCTGGTGGTGGCCGCATTTGCGATGGCACTCTCGGGAAGAGCTCCTTTCGTCCTGGAATTGCTGGGGTACGTCGGCAAGTCCTGGATTGATACTTTCGATGGCCTGGGCCACTACGACAAATGGTTGCGACAGCGCTTCCGCTTCTTTCCCAAGGTGTTCTCACTGCAGTGGATCTTGCCTCTGATAGCCGTCCTGGTGTTCAGCGGATTATTTGTGGCCGCCAATCCCGATTTGGCGAGCCAGGTCAAGCAAACGCTCACGAGGCTCCTGAACGACCTCGGAGGTTGGTTGGAGAACTTCTCCACGAGCCCCCCGGAAGTCGTCTTTTGTATTGCAGTCGGCTGGTGCCTCGTCGGAATGCTGCGGCCGGCTGACTGGAGTCAGGAACCGGATCCGTTTGCCTCGCCCCCTGAAAAGATAGAAATCACCGAGGCTGCGGCGGCCCAGAATTCCTCGATGTTCAGCGCGTGTCGCAACACGGTGATGGCGGTCAGCGTGTTATTCGCAGCCTACCTCGTTTTCGAGTTCCAGACGTTGTGGTTTCGCAAGTTTCCCAAGGGATTTCATTACTCGGGCTATGCTCACGAAGGCGCCTTCTGGCTGACGGTAGCGTTGGGCCTGGCCACCGTGGTGCTCTCCATGATCTTCCGCGGCAGCACTCTGCAGGACCCACGGCTCCCGTCGCTCCGCCGCTGGACGTGGCTCTGGTCTGTGGAAAACTTCGTGCTCGCCCTGGCCGTTTACAACCGCATCTTGATCTATGTCGGTTTCAATGGGATGACTCGCATGCGAGTCGTGGCCTTCTTGGGCATTTCATCAGTCGTGGTGGGATTCTTACTGGTCCTGTGGAAGATCGCACACAATCGCGGGTTTCTGTGGTTGTTGAGACGCCAGATCCTAACCGTCACCCTGGCGGCCTATCTCTATGTGGTCACTCCCGTCGATTGGCTGGTCTACACCTATAACGTCCGCAGAATCCTCTCCGGCGATCCCGCGCCTGCCGTACAGATCACCGAGCATGAAGTCAGTCCCGAAGGCCTGTTGACTCTGCCGCCGCTGATGTATGCCTCGGATCCGATCATTCGCGACGGGATTCGCAGCATGTTGACCGATCGCGCCCAAGCTTTGGCGGATCAACTGGCGACCAACTCGAATGCCGGTTGGACCGCCTATCAAATGGTCAATGCCCGATTGGCTCAGCGGCTCTCACAATTTCCCGACGAGACGAATCCGAAAGTTTCCGCGGCCAAGCGACAAGCCGACTGGACCCGTTTTCGAGAATACGTCTATCAATGGTATTAACGCGCATTGATTTTTTGCTGCACTTCCAAGGTGACCGTTGGCCGCTTGAAGAAGAATGATCTCACGCAAAGACGCTAAGGCGCAAAGAACACAGAAATGAACTGTATTCTTAGCGCCTTTGCGTGAGATTTCGAACTCCTAGATGTTGCATGATACGGTCAGCGTCAGAACAGAGTGTTATCCGAACAATTCATGATGCACCACGCCGTCCCCAGCAACCGGAACTGGCCGGCCCAATGGGTCGGGAACGGTCGTGTGCGGATCAATCCCCAGGAGGTGGAAGGCTGAGGCCAGAATGTCCTTGGGCGAAATGGGATTCGACTTCACGTCCCCGCCGATCTTGTCGCTTTCGCCAATCGCTTGACCGCGGCCAACTCCGGCACCCGCCAGACAGACGGAATAGACTCGCGACCAATGTTCGCGACCGCCGCCCGGTCGGTTGTTGAGCTGCGGCGTGCGGCCATGTTCGCTGAGACAGAGCACCAGAGTTTCGTCCAGCAGGCCACGGCTTTCCATGTCGCGCAGGAACGCCGGGAACGAATGGTCGAACACCGGCAGGAGAAATTCCTTGAGCCGGGGATAGTGGTTCGAATGCGTATCCCAGCCGTTCGCGAAGTGGCTGTAGGTGTCCCAGAAAACGCTCACAAACTTGCCGCCCGCCTCGATCACCCGCCGAGCGGCTAATAGCGATTGCCCGAACAGGTTCATTCCATAATTGAGCCGCATCGCCTCGGCTTCCAGCTGAACGTCAAGCGCCCGAGCCAACCCGGCACTCGACATCAGATCGTAGGCCGTGTGTTTCAGCCGCTCATAGCCCCCCACACGGGGATGGGCATCGAGATCGCGGCGGGTTGCATCGAATTGTTCGAGCAACGACCGGCGCAAGCCCACACGAGCCAGTGTCGGTGCATCCGCGGACGGCTTTTGTCCCAGTACGAATCGGTCGTCGGGCCGAATACCGGCGAAGGGATCCAGCTTTCCAGAACCTTCCGCCAGAACGGGGACTTCTCGCGTGCCGGGAGCATCGAACGCAGTCCACAGCGGATCGTATTGCTGACCAAGAAAACCCGCATACGGACCACCCAGCAAGCGGAAATTGACGTGTGCATAAACCGGAAACGGCAATGCCACATTCCGCGGAATCGCCGGCCGCGCGAGAGGTTCTCGGCGCGTATCGAGGTAGTCGACAACAGAACCAATAAAGGGCCATTCCGTGCGATCGTTCGGATCCGACTCCTTCCGCGGATTGATCTCGGGAATACCCGCCAACGCATAGTTCACAGCATGGAATGGCCACTGATGGGTCATCGAGCGGACAATCGTCAGGCGGTCGGCGATATCCGCAAAACGGGGGAGCAGTTCGCCGACCGGAACTCCAGGAATCGCCGAGGAAATCGCCTTGAGTTCCCCTTGAATGGCCGCCGGGGCATCGGGCTTCGGGTCGAAGGTTTCGTGTTGCGGCGGAGCCCCCACCAGATAGACCAGGATGCACGACTTGGCCCGCCCAAACGAACCTGAAGCGGGACGGCTAGTCTGGGCAGCCTGGAGGCTCGAAAAGTCCGCCAGATTCAGGCCGAACAAACTCAAACCACCCAGATGCAGCAAGTCACGGCGCGTCACCCCGTCACAAAGCGTCTTAGGATTACCAAAGAGACGAATCATGATGCACAAGCCCCTCGCAAGGATCCCACGATCCTAGCCTCCAAACCGTCTGTCATTCCGAACCCAAGGCCAGCGACAACTGACAAAGAACTAAGAGCTAACAACTAATGCCCCCTCATCCAAACAATCCCGTGACCGCATGCCCCTCAGAAAGCGTATGCGGGCGTCCCAGCGTATCGGGAATCACCTGCGATGGATCGATTCCGAATGCGGAGTAGATCGTCGCGGTTAAGTCGGCGATGTGGATGGGGTTGTCTCGCGGATACCAGCCCAGCCGATCGCTTGATCCGAAATACTGGCCGCCGGGCAGACCGCCACCCGCCATTAAAATGGTATAGCAACCGGGCCAATGATCTCGTCCGGTTGTATTGTTACTATTGTTGGAACGTCGCGCGCCGATCAGCGGAGTCCGCCCG
Organism: Planctomycetaceae bacterium; assembly: GCA_021732415.1. Lineage (GTDB taxonomy): Bacteria > Planctomycetota > Planctomycetia > Planctomycetales > Planctomycetaceae > JAKFVC01. Next base: position 74,635 of record JAKFVC010000044.1, on the reverse strand, counting down.
AATTCGCCCGCCCAGATGACTAATGTCTCGTCTAACAGTCCTCGAGAATGCATGTCTTCCAGCAGAGTGGGCAGCGCCTGATCGACCGGCGGCAGCAAGTCTTTTTTCAGCCGCGGAAAGTTGTTGAGGTGCGTATCCCAACTGGGCTCATCAATCGCCGCAACTGGAGTGTAGACCGTCACAAACGGCACGCCTGCCTCTACCAGGCGGCGGCCCAGCAGAGCTGATTGCCCAACCAGATTGCGTCCATAGCGGTCACGCAGTTTGTCATCTTCCTGGCTGAGATCGAAGGCGCTACGCGTCGAATTCGAATCGAGCAACGCGTAGGCCCGGCGATAGCTCTCCCCGACCGCCTCCACCGAGGCCGTGGCTTCCAGTCGCCGCATTCCCGCATCAAAACCCTGCAGGAGGCTCTTTCGTCGCAAGGCCCGGTCTTCATTCATTTGTGCCGGCAGTTCGAGTTCATCCATTTTGAACTTGGCCGAACTGGGATCACGTAACACCAGATATGGGTCGTAAGCGGTTCCCATGAACCCGGCATTCTGGCCCGGACTGATCGCGGGACCGTTCCGCAGGATGAAGGGGAGAGACACAAACGGCGGCAGCGCGTCGGGCTTATCAACCAGTCGCCCCACGACCGATCCCATATGAGGATAGTCTTCACGGCTCGCAAACGTCTTGTTCGAGACTGCCAGTGACTCGCCCACTTCACGCCCCGTCAGAGCGGCGTAGATCGCGGGATTGTGACAGAGCATCCGATGATGCACGGAGCGCACCACCAGCACTTTATCCATCTGCCGCGCCATGTTGGGCAGATGTTCGCAAATCGGCATGCCGGGAACATTGCTGTCGATCGGACGGAATTCGCCCCGGATCGTTTCGTCACAATCGGGCTTCATGTCAAAGGTATCAAGCTGGCTGACACCACCGGCCTGGAACAACAGCAGGCACGATTTAATCCGCGCCTTCCGTTGAGCCCCCTGAGCCCGGGCATTCAAGACATTCAGCAACCCCGATGACAACAGCGACACGCCACCCAGTTGCAGCAGTTCGCGTCGACGAAACTGCTGCGCTGCCTGCTGAAATCCCTGGCAACTACCGTTCGGCACTGTGGATGCACTGCCCATGAGGCCTCCGCAAGATTTTTCCGGAACGAGCAGCGAGCGCATGGTGGAGATCGAACCACCCTATTTCAGAGACCCCATCGTAACCCGATAAATCGTTCGATAAAAGATGCGACATAAGATCTCACTCAAATTCTCGGAAATCGTTTTCTTCCAGCAAAGTCAGAGTCTCGATTTGATATGTTCTTTCTTCCTTCGTGACCTTCGTGACCTTCTGTTAAAAAAGAGATTGGAACAGAAGGCCACAAAGGACACGAAGAAAAGAAGAGTTCGTTGAAGGTAATCGGAGAGACTCGTCAAACAGCTCAGGTGTTTCAAGATCCCCAGAATCAGCTCGGCTTGATCCCACCCTGATCTGGAGCTATCGTTGATGGAGCGCACCTCTATGGCGAAACTACCGGAAGAAACTGCATGCTGCGATTCTTTGATGAGCGAACCGGGAACCGCAGAGACCTCAATCGGCAGGAGTTTCTCCGCATCGCCAGCCTGGGTGCCCTGACCGCCGCGGGTTGGCCGAGCGCTTCGGGCGCGGACCGTGTCGCCGCCAGCTCTCTGAAAAATTCGCTGGGTGGTGTTCGTCGGGCCAAATCGGTGATCGTGGTGTTCGCCAGCGGCGGCCAGAGCCAGCTTGAGATGTGGGATCCGAAGCCTGACGCTCCCCTCGAGATCCGCGGTGCGTTCGCCCCAATCTCCACCTCGGTGCCTGGAACCATCCTCTCCGAACATCTGCCGCGGATGGCACGTCTCGCCGACAAATACACGCTGATCCGGACGATGTCGCATGCCGACGTGGATCATGGTTCGGCGGTCTACTTATCGTTGACCGGGCAATACCATGCTCGAATCACTTCCAACCCTGTTCCGAAACCGACCGACCTGCCGTCGCTGATGTCGATCTATCAACGACTGCGTCCCGGCGAAGGAACAATCGCGCCCGCGATTCAACTCAATGGGCCGGCTATCGTCGCACCACAAGATATCGCCCCCGGTCAATTCGGCGGATTATTGGGACGAGACTTCGACCCGATGTTCGTCGGCAACGTGAACGCCGACGCCGTGGCCATCCCCGGACTGGTCTCTCAGCCGGAGTTGCCGTCAGTCCGCATTCGCGAGCGAGAGCGCCTGCTGGCCGCCATTGATCGTTCCTTAAAAAATCACGATGCCAGCACGCGCATGACCGATCTCAACGGCCAATATCACAAGGCGTTTGAGTTGCTCGCCGACCCGCGTACTCGAGAGGCCTTCGACCTCTCCACCGAACCCGACCAACTCCGCCGCCGTTACGGACGCCACCGTGCCGGTCAGGCGTGCCTCCTCGCCCGGCGCCTGGCCGAGGCTGGCGTCCCCTTGATCACGGTCGTCTGGAATCATCAAAGCCGTGGCCAGGACTTACACCCAGAAGATGATGAGTACTATGGCTGGGACACGCACAACGACATCTTCGACGTCCTGCAGAACCGACTGCTACCGCGCTTCGATCAAAGTTTTTCCGCTCTACTGGAAGACTTGGGATCGCGCGGCATGATGGACGATACGCTCGTCATCTGCATGAGCGAATTCGGCCGCGCCCCGTTGGTGGCCCTCGAACGCAACTTTCTCGGATCCAGCCCCGGCCGCAAACACTGGGCCGCAGCCTATTCGATCCTGATGGCCGGGGCAGGGGTCTCGCAGGGCAAGGTCGTCGGCAAGACCGATCGCTACGGAGCGTACCCCGCCTCAGAAAGCTACGGCCCCTGGGACATCGCCGCGACGATCTTTGCCGCGCTCGGGATCTCTCGCGACGACCATTATTTCGATCCCCTGAACCGTCCGTATCCGGTGACGGTGGGGACGCCGATCAGTGCGGTTTACGCGGGGTAAGTTTTTTGTGAGCGGAATGGCGCTAGCCACCGGTTTTTTAACGCGATTGAAATACCAAACCGGTGGCTAGCGCCATTCCGCTCACAAAAATTCGCGACCGACGCTGGCAGCGTCGGCCACGGGGCATTGGGGCGTAATCACGACTTGCTCACGTAGCCTCGCAGTTGCAGCCACTCGGTCGCGCGTTTGGTCCAGTCTGCGGTCCCCGGTGAATCGGGGCGAACCCGCATGCCGAACCCGTGCCCACCACGCTCATAGATGTGAATCTCGGCGGGGATTTTTCTGTTGATCAGTTCCAGATAGAGCAGGGTAGACCCTTGCGGCAACGAGCCACCATCGTCACCCATCTGCGCGAGAAATGTCGGCGGCAGGCCTGAATCCAGATGTATATCCGCCCGCAACGCCTTGGTCATTGGATCGTAAATCTTATAAGGATAGATCAGCAGCAGAAAATCCGGCTTGTGGGACGGACTCCCCGCGCTCGCCGGAAACTGCAGGTCATTGGACGCAGCGACGATTGTCACCTGGCCGCCGGCCGAGAATCCCAGTACGCCAACCTTCTTTGGATCAACGCCATATTCTTTGGCTCGCAACCGCACTTCAATCACGGACTTTTGAGCATCCTGAACCGGGCCGGCGTTGACCTCTTTATGATTGGTCGTGGGAGTTCGATGGGCCAGTTGAAAGGCAACGATGCCTTGCTTCGCCAGCCATTCGCAAGCTTCCGAGCCTTCATGCCCATCCGCCAATCGCCCAAAACCTCCGCCTGGCACCACGATGATTCCCGTCCCAGTTCGAGCCGTACCCTCGGGCGGAACATGCACGAACAACCGCGGTCGCGAGATATTCGTCCGGCGTTGGATTCCATCCTTCCCCATGTCGACAATCTCCGCGGGCTCGGCGGGAACGACCGGTTCCGGCATCCCCTTCGGCCACAGCAGAATCTCGGGCTGATCAGCCGCGAGCAGGACACCGTTCGCTTCACAAACAACGACCGCCAGTAATAGCAACAATTTTTTCATGGTTGGTTCCTCCCAGGAGCAAGGCTCAGCCGAACGCAGGCTGTTAGAGGGGCGCGCTTGCCCGTCCCCGATGAGTTCCAGAGACAGTTGAGCGATGATGACGAGAAACGCCGCGACCAACAATGGTCACGCGATTGCGACTGTTCTGGATTTCAGAACCGCAACATGGACGGGCAAGAGTGACCGTCCGACACAGGTCTCGAATTTAGATCAGTTCCGTGATCAATTCGCGACGTTCCAAGATGAAACGCGGCCGGCCCGAGTTGTCGATGAACGAGGCGGTCGTATCGATATCCAAATGGCGATAGATCATCGCCAGCACGTTTTCCGGACGATAGGGTCGCGTCAAGGGAATCGCACCTTGGCGGTCCGAGGAACCCACAATCTGGCCCGTCTTCAAACCGCCACCCGCTAGGACAACACTCATCACCTGACCCCAGTGATCACGACCCGCACTGGCATTCACGCGCGGAGTGCGGCCGAATTCACCAATACAGACGACGAGCACCTGTTTGTCGAGACCGCGTGCGTAAATGTCTTCCACCAGGGCTGCGACACCTTGATCGTAAGATGGGCCTTTGCCTTTCATGGCCTGGGCGATATTTCCATGGTCATCCCACCCATTGACTCGGACTGTGACGAAGGGCACTCCATGTTCCACCAGTCGGCGGGCCAGCAACATGTTTTGGCCGGTCGGGTTCTGACCATACTTAGCACGAATGCGAGGATCTTCCGCCCCCAGATTGAACGCCTTTCTCGCCGCCGGTCCCGTTACGAGTTCGAACGCCTGCCGCGTGAACTGATCCATGGCGTCAGCGACACCCTGATTGTCGACTTGCTTGCGTGACCCGTCGAATGCCGTCAGCAAACTGCGGCGATCATGCAGTCGATCACCGGTCAAATTTTGATTTAAGGTCAGGTTTGGAACCTGGAAATCAGCGACATCCCCGTTGTTGACCGTCTCGAACGGATTGTAGGCGCGACTCATCCACGCCGCGCGACCGAACCGCGTACTAGAGGGAATGGAAACATAGGCTGGCACACCTTCGTCACTCGAACCGCGCAGCTTGGCAACTATCGACCCCGCGGAAGGCATTTCGTTCTCGCGGTTCTGTGGATTGCGAAGATAGTAGCCGGTCTGCGTGAGATGGGTGCTCGTACTGTGACTGCCGGAATCATGGGTGATCGAGCGGATAATCGCCAACTTGTCGGCGATCCGAGCCTGCTCGACCATCAATTCACTGAAGTACACACCTGGCAGTTGAGTGTCGATGGCCTGCAGTGGTCCGCGGTATTCCAGTGGAGCATCCGGCTTGGGATCGTAGGTCTCGTGCTGAGTCGGTCCGCCCGCGAGCTCCACAAAAATCACGGCCGCGTCACGCGGTTTGCGTCCGGGTTCGGCCCCCTGAGCCTGCAATCGCAACATCTCTGGCAGTGACAGGCCGAACATCCCGGCCAATCCAGCCTGCAACACACCGCGACGCGATACGCCATTGTTTAGGTGAGTACCTAAAATTGAACTCATCGTAGCGACCTCCGGCAGGGGAATACCCAGAAACGCACTGACTCAACTTGTCCAGATTACGTTTAAGCATATCTTTATGCGTGCGCGGAACCAAGAGCAAAACTCGGATCGGCGAGAATTAGAGGAAGCTCGCTCCGCTGCAATAGCCTGCCACTTGAGAGTTCAGAAGACTTACGATCCCCGCATCCTCTTGAATCTCTTTGGCAAATCTTCGTGTCCTTTGTGACCTTCTGTTCAAAAGAATGCGATTGGAACAGAAGGTCACAAAGGACACGAAGAAATACAAAAATTGGGATAGTGGAAGGTCACTCTCATCGTTCGGCTAATGAGTTACCGAAATCTGAAGATGAAATTATTCCATGTAAAACGAAGTTCGAATGTCACGCACAGCAGATACGTTCTGGCAAACGTGGCTACCTGATCTCGCACCATTCAATGGTACGCACCACCGACCTGCCTAGTGCGTCGATTCCGTGTTATTCACGTGCTACCATGACTCCGCCTTCGCTCGGCATTTTGAAAAATGTCTGATCGACCGAATCGACCCGCCTACGACCATGGAGATCTCGATCATGGCCCGCCGCTATACGGCAATGTCCTGCTCTATCTGCCTGCTTGGGCTAATGGTCACGCTAGTTCCGCTCCACGCGGCAGACCCGCCGGCCGAGGTCGAAACCCGTCCGGCGACACTGCTGGGGATCACCGGCCTCAGCGTTAACGGTCGCATACAGCCGCATTCGCTCCCGACAAAATACTATTTCGAATACGGACCGACGGCGCAATACGGGCATCGCACTCCCGAGCAAACCCTGCCTCCCAAGCTCGCGGCATTCTATCACGAGACCTGGGACGAAGGCTGGAACGGCTGGGGTTCGTGGTCCGCCGTGCGCGAACATTTTAAGGAAGGGGGAGCCTCGCGCGGCTTCATTCGTTATTCCAAGTCGCGCGATGATCACAACCATGACGATGCCGTCGGCACGGTCCATCTTGCCAAATACATGTATCCGGGTGGTGTCAGCATGCCGGCCTTGCCGAGTGCCTTTCTCGCGGCCGGAGATCCTGACTTTCGCGATGCACGAATCAAGATCGCCGTGCGGGGCAACAAGTGGATTCCAAACGGGACCGAACTGGCCTGGTGGTCGCAGAGCCAAAGCAACATCGACATCAATCCCAACGAGTCCACCCTCCACCCGAACTATCGCCATTCCAACTGGGCCTACACCGGACATTACCTCACGGACCTCCTGCTGACCGGCAATTGGGAGCGATCCGAATATCGTCTAGTCCACGACACCAACTACTGGAGCTTCGCCGGGAACAACCGCGGTGAGGCCCGCTACATCTACTGGCCCATCGACGACGTCCAACGGCATCTCAATCTAGACTTCTTCCACATGGTGATCTTCGTCGATCCCGCCAAACACCCAACAGGCTCGATCGATTTCGATGAGTTTGAAGTCGCCTACCGCAACTATTCGCTGCTGCTTCCTTCAAACGGCGGCAAGCTATTGAGCTCCCCCGCCGGCTCCAGCACCGATCCCGCCACGCTCCAGGACGGCTGGCGACATGGAGCCGGCAAGATGTGGCACAGCGCCGCCCAACCACAAGGTCCGCTGGAATTTACCTACGAATTCGATTCACCCGTCACCATTGAGTCCGCCCAGATTCATCAACACCCGCAATGGCCCAGCCGCGAGATCGAAGTGCTGGTCTCCGACGATGGCCAAGCCTGGAAGCCGCTGCTGAAGAAGGAGATGCCGAAAGACTCGCCCATCGGAGCCAACTATGCCTTTTTGCTGCAACGGAAATTACAGGCTCCCGCGCGGCAGGCCAAGGTGCGAATTCTCTCTGGTTATCAGCCGAAACATTGGGGACTCGGTGAGATAGAACTCTTCGGCACCGGGGCGACCATGCAGACTGATGATGACTGGTACCATGTGACCCTTGATGTGAGCGATCTGCCATCAGGAAAACCAATTCATTATCGACTGGTGGCCACGAATTCCGCCGGCACAAAAACCGGAGCAGATCAAATCACTGAGCTCCCCGCGGACACCAAACCGCAAGTCATCACCGGCCCTTCCAGCCGCATCAGCAGCACGACGGCCAAGGTCGAAGGGCGACTGAATCCACTCGGCAAGAAGACGCAGTTTTATTTTGAATATGGCCTCGATACGCAGTACGGACAGAAGTCCGAGCCGCAGTACGGCGGCCTGCAAATTGTGCCGCGCACCGCGATCGGCAATTTAGTCGGCTTGCAGCCCGGAAAGGTCTATCACTATCGCCTGGTGGGAGTGAATGAGACTGGAACTTCCCTTGGGGCCGATGCCACGTTTGAGACAAAACCCAACTAGCGGAATTCGTAAGAATTCCACAGCCCGTGGCAGACGCTGCTAGCGTCTGGGATCCGACGCTGGCAGCGTCGTCCACGGGCCGACGACGCAAGAATTCTCACGAATTCTTCTACGAATGGAAATCACGACATGCATTGGGAAACGCTGGAACAAGGCTTCATCCGACAACAGTCGCCGGTCGCTCGCGGGACCGACATTGCCATCGGTCCCAGGTTGGCGGTCCTGCCCAGCGGCGACGTGATTTGTTCCTTCATGTACTCCGCACAAACGGCAACGAATGATTTTGTTCCAGCATTAGCCCGCTCGATCGACAACGGCAAAACGTGGACCGAACCCTGCATTGTCTGGCCACACCTCAGTTCAAAATGGTCGAACTTCACCGCCATCAGCCGCGATCCCTATTCCGGGAAACTGTTCCTCTATGGCACACGGACGAAGATCGACATCCCCGGCGAATCCAACTGGAGCACGGTCACTCTCGGCCTGAAAGCCAACGAACTAATCTGGTCGTCATCGTCCGACGACGGGCATTCGTGGACGGATCCGACCGTGATCCCCATGCCGATCCCGGGTTCCGCTGAAGCCCCGGGTCCGCTCTGCGTTACGCGGACGGGCCGCTGGCTGGCCTGTTATTCACCGGGCAATACGTTTGACCCAGGATTGAAGGTTGATCACAGCCAGGTCGTGGTTGTCTTTTCTGATGATCAGGGCGGTACCTGGCGGCACACGTCGATGCTCCGCTTTACTCACCCCACCAGTTGCGGTGCCGAAGCCTGGATCATCGAACTGACCGACGGTCGCCTGCTGGGAACCTGCTGGCAGGTGGCGGCACCCGGCGGAGAATTGCCCAATGCCTTCGCGTTATCGCACGACGGCGGAGCAACCTGGACTCCGACAACGTCCACGGGAATTCTCGGACAGACCACCGCATTAGCCCCACTCCCTGATGGTCGCGCCGTATTTCTCTACAACCAACGCAAGCATGGTGACCCCGGCGTCAAGGCCGCCATCGTTCGTCCCACCGACACCGACTTTGGAATCGAGCACGATGACTATCTCTGGCGAGCAGAAACACGAACACAATCGGCGTCGTCTGGAAATCTCAGCGAGTGGAGCGATTTTTCGTTTGGAGAACCCAGTATTGCCCGATTGACGGATGGAACATGGCTGGCCGCAATCTGGTGCATCCAACCGTCAGGCTCCGGGATCCGTTACGTCAAATTGAGATTGGTTCTGTGAGAAAACTGCATTCCGTCGGGACGACGCAATAGTCTGAATCGTCTAAGTTCCGAGTCCACGTCACATTTGTGCGAAAGCCCCCCGGATGACCGAACCCACCGAATCGCCGCCGGTCGACGACTGCCCGCTGCCCGTGGCTCTGCAGAACCGGAACATCTGGTGTTTCGCCACCTTCTGGAGCGTCTATTATCTCGCGGCACCCGTGTCGTACATTGGATTGACACATGCGAACCTGCTGAAGGCTTTCGGCAACACCGATACCATCAGCAACATGCCGTCGGCGATGTATCTCTGGCTGACTGCACTACCGGTGATTGCAGCCTGGTTGTTTCCGCATCCACGCTTTCTCAAGCCGCTCGCGCTGACCGCCGTCGGATTGATGGTGTCGGTGACAGCGGCCGTTGCGGTGACTCTCGGCAGTGGGGCCTCCGCGACCGTTGCCACCGTGGTCGTGATCGCACATGGAGCTGTCTTCGGCGCCGCCAATGGTGTCCTGCTGACCGCCATGTGGGACTTTCTCCGCCGTGGTGTCTCGACCTCGCGCCGCGGCAAAGCGCTGGGACTGACCTTCGGGATTGGTCCGTTGCTCGCCTGCGTGGGAGCACTTCTGCAAGATGCCCTGTTCGGCGGCAAGCTGCTCGGTGGATGGTCGTTTGGGCTGACGTTTCCCAACAATTACCTCGCCATGTTCGCCGCCGTCTCCCCCTTGTTGCTGGTCGCGGGGATCGCCGTGGCCATGTTCCGGATCCCCATCGACGCTGATTGGCAGAAAGACACGGGAACCCCCTGGGCTGAGATTGTCGCCGGGGTGCGGCAGTTTGTCCGGAACCGCAATGTCCTGCGTGCCGTGGTGATCTATGTCATCGTCTATTCGGGCGGCAATGCCATCTTTCAGAATGTCTCGTTGCATGCGACTGACATCCTGGGCAAGGACAGCGATACGCTGGGCCTGCAAAGCTTTCTCCGCTTCGGCTTCAAGGCGGTCGCCGGGGTCCTGTTGGGGCTGTTACTGGCGAAAGCCAGTCCGCGAGCCACGTTGCTGGCCACAACCTCGATTCTGCTGATTGGCATGACCTGGGCGCTCTCCAGTACCGGCTGGTGGTTCATGCTGACATTTGGCCTGTTGGGCGCGGGGGAACTATTTGGCGCCTACTTCCCGAACTATGTGACGACCGCTTCCCAGAAATCGTTTGTCCGCATCAACATGGCCTACTTAAGTTTTCTGACCGCCATCACGGGTTTCTCGTCGGTACTCTTCGGCGCGATCTCTGACCGCTACGGGCGTATCGCCAGTTTTTACACATCGGCAGGTATACTCGTCAGCGCACTGGTCTTGATCTGCTTCCTGCTGCCCCCCAATCCAACCCCCAAAGAAGATTCCACAGATCCCCAAACCCCTGCTGGAATGCCAGGAGCACCCTGATGTCCACCGAATCAATTCAAGCCATCGATGTCCATGGTCACTATGGCGAATACAAGAGCGATAAGCCCGGCCTGATCAATGAGCTAATGACCGGAGACGCCAACGTCGTGGCCGAACGGGCCCGGCGCGCGAACATCGAACTCACGATCGTCTCACCGTTGGAGGCATTGCTTCCCCGCGGCCACGGCAATGCGATCTCGGGCAATCTCGATGCCGCTCGGGTAATCCCAGAAACGCCGGGTCTGAGGCAGTACGTGGTCATCGACCCTCGACAGCCCGAGACCTATCGCCAAGCTGAGGAGATGCTGAAATTGCCGACGTGCGTGGGGATCAAGATTCACCCCGAAGAGCACATCTATCACATCAACGAATTCGGCGAGGCCCTGTTTGCCTTCGCCGCTCAGCATCGCGCAGTCGTCCTGTCGCATAGCAGCGAACGGAACAGTCAGGCCTCGGATCTGGTTGACTGGGCCAATCGTTTTCCCGAGATGAAACTGATCCTGGCACACATCGGCTGCGGCTGGGACGGCGATTGCACTCATCAAGTCCGCGGCATTCAGCAGAGCCGCCACGGCAACGTCTTCGCCGATACTTCCAGTGCCCGTTCGATTACTCCCAAGCTGATTGAATGGGCCGTAGAAAAAGTCGGAGCCGACCGCGTGCTGTTCGGAACCGACACGCCGCTCTATATGACCAGCATGCAGCGTAATCGCATCGATCATGCCGACCTGTCCGATGCCGTCAAGCAACAGATTTTACGCGATAACGCCATTCGGTTGTTTGGATTCAAACTCGACGAATCGTCGTGAACCCTGTGGTAAACCGCGATCACCCATTCCAGCTTCAAAGAGCGCGAATCAGTTGAGCGTATTACTTGCTTTTTCCTTGATTACGCCACCAGCGCAGTTCATTCGACCCGTTCTCGGCGGTCGCCGCGATGTCCGGTCGCTTGTCGCCATCCAGGTCGGCCACGATCGGCTGATTGGCCCGATTCCATTTTTCCTTGAGGACATGTTCCTTCCAGCCCAGCTTCGAGTCGCCCGAATTCTCAAACCAGACGACCTTCCCGGTACCTCCCCAGGCTGTCGCGACGACGTCCAAGTCTTTATCGCCATCCAAGTCCGCCGCAACTGCTTCAAATGCATAGGGCAGGGGACCGACGAGATGCTTCTTCCACTCGCCTCCAGTACCGGGTTTGCCGACGTTTTCATACCAGGCCACTTGATTGGACTCGCGCTGCTCTGGTACGGCCAGCATCCCGAATGCCATCACGATGTCCGAGTCGCCATCTCCATCCATGTCGGCTGGTTCACCGTGAATTGGTTGTAGAGATTTCTCATCCACGACGTGCTTCTTCCACGGTTGGCCCGGGGCAGCCTGTTCATACCACGCTGTCAAGTTACTCACGCGACCGGTGCTCATCAGATCTGATTTTCCATCTCCGTTGAAGTCTGCAATCCGAATCGCCCGCGACTCAAGAATCTGCGGATCAATGATCTCTTTCTTCCACTCTTGATCTGCCGTGGTCGTCCCCGGATTGGCAAACCAGGCCAGATGATTGCCCACCCACGCTGTGGCGACGGCATCCAGTTTTCCATCGCCATTGAGATCGACCAGTGCCACGTCGTAAGCCCGTTTGATATCGGTCGAGATCACATGCCTCTTCCATTGTTCGTCGGTTGCCGGGTGGCCGCTGTTTTCGAACCAGACCAGATGCCCGTGCAGATTCTTCACGATGGCCACATCCGGCAGTTTGTCCCCGTTGATATCACCGATCGCGTGCCGTTCAAACCAGCCCGCCTCGTTCTGCTGGATGAAGTGTCGCTTAAAAGCCCCTTTGCCGTCATTCGCAAACCAGTACATGGCGTTGCCCGTCGTGTTGCAACTGGTCAGATCCAGATCGCCATCGCCATCCAGGTCAGCCGCCGCGACACCATACGCATAGCCGTACTTGTCGGCGATCAACTCTTCAGAGAAGGTGACCGTCGGAGTCGCAGCCTTCTTATTCGCGGCCAACAAAAACAGGCAAAACAACAGCACGACGCAGGTGCGCAGAATCATCGTCAGTCACTCCCCCCAAGAGAAAGCAGAAGTCAACTACCCGAACAAGTCCAGCAGCGGCTGGCCACCCTCGATGACCGACACGGGCCGGCCAAACGCATCGTGCAGACGCGTGTCCGGTGAGATCCCCAAAGCATGGAACACTGTCGCCGCCAGGGTCTCAGGACTCACCGGTTTCTCATGCGGAAACCCGGCATCCTTATCCGAGCGACCATAAACGGTTCCCCCGCGAATCCCGGCGCCGGCGAGCACGGCCGGGAAGCAATAGCTCCAATGTCCACGTCCCCATTGAGCGGTGTCCTGCTTGGGTGTCCGGCCGATTTCTCCCATGCAAACCACGAGAGTCTCATCCAGCAGACCCCGGTCCTGCATGTCTCCCAATAAGGCCGACAGGCTTTGATCCAACCCCGGCAACAAGTGCTGGCGGACGTCGTTGGAATGCGTGTGGCTGTCCCATCCATAACCGTCGGGAGAATCCCACAGGACGGTCACGAAACGCGCACCGGCTTCAATCATCCGTCGTCCCATCAGGACCGACTGACCAAACAGATGCCGGCCATACCGGTCGCGCAGCTCCGGTGATTCCTTGGTGAGATCGAAGGCCGCCCGCATCTTCGCCGACGTGACCAGATCCAGGGCCCGCCCCTGCAACCGGCCAAACTCACGCACTGACTGCGAACGATCCAGCTCGCGCCGGGCACCGTCAAATTGCTCCAGCAAACTGACGCGGCGATTCATCCGGTCGAGCGTCACATCGGCATGCGACTCGACACCTTCCACCCGGAAGTTCAGGTCTTCATCGGTGCAATTGCGAAAGTACGGATTGTCTTTGGCGTCGCGCTTTCCGACCTTCGTCGCCAACGGGTTGTAACTTCGCCCCAACCAGCCGGCGTACTGCCCCGAACGATCATACCCCTGAATGTGCCCCAGCCGATTCGGAAGATACACGAAGCTGGGAAAATCACGTCGCAGGTGCGCCGGACGCAACTGGTCGGCCTGATGATCGAGATACTCGACCACCGACCCATACGCCGGCCAGTCGATTTCGGTCGCGTTCACCCGAGCGGGCCCGCGATCCGCGGGGGGCATGGCGTGACCGGTTTGAATAATGTGACAGGCATTGTGATCGTTCTGCCCGTGAGTCATCGTGCGAATGACGGCGTACCGATCGGACAATTCTGCCAGCTTCGGCATATGCTCGCACATCAGCAAACCGGGCGAACGCGTCGCGATCGGCTGATACGGCCCGCGAATCTGCTGCGGCGCCTGCGGCTTCATATCGAACGTATCGAGCTGACTCGGTCCGCCGAACAGATAGAGGAACAGCACCGACTTGGCCCGCGGCTGCACGATCTCCCCGGCCTCTTCCGCAGCCAGCAGACCGCTGAGACTCGTCCCCAGCATGCCCGCCCCGGCGGCGCGCAATACGTCCCGCCGGTGAACTCCATCACACAACCGCCGCGGATGACCTTGGATCGTGAGCATCACTTCAACTCCACCGAACCTGTAGCCTGACTCTCCGAGTCGGGTCTTCTTCGTATTCGTACACCCGGCTTAGCGCGTCAGCCGATGTCACTCATCTTCAACTATTCTCACCGAAACCAAGTCACATCACAATATCGGCATACGTTCGATCCGTCGTGAATTCCCGAGATTTCGGCCTCTCAACCTGCCAATTGGTCCGAACCATTGATATCCACGGGACCGCTTGATTCGCTGAAGTGAAAGATTACGATCTTCGGAACCATCTGGAGAGTAGCCACGTTCGCCAGAACGTGAGAAACGACGGTGAATGCCCACGCGCTGGCGAGCGTGGCTACAACCTCGTAATACGGACCATCACTTTAAACTCTTACGTCCACTAACCTTGTCTTGACGAAAGACTCTGCGATGCCTCCCCCCATTACGGCAACGCCCTCTGTCGAACCAACGAACTCGACCACCGACGCAATCCGGGTCAATACCGACTGGTCGACGCTGACCACCGCGCAGCAGATCAAGCATCTGGAGATCGAAGGCTACGTCGTCTTGCCCGATGTGATTCCGCCCGATGAAGTCCTGAAAATCCGTGAAGAACTCGACCGCCTCCCCACCATCGGCACCGATTACAGCGAAAACCAGCGCGGACATCGCGACGTGCAGTGGTCCGATTCGCCCACGTGCATCAACTTGATTGCCTTGCCGGCAATGCTGGATTTTCTGACCGCGCTGTTCGGCGACGAACTGCTTTGCACAAGTTGCCACTTCGCCTTGTCGCGCCCCGGACATCCGGGAATCGCCATCCACACGGATGCTCAACCGTATGGCTCAGAAATCTTCGGCGCCCAGGCCAGCAGCCCGCGGCTCGTCCGAGTCCTCTATTATCTGGACGACCTGACTCCGGAGCGAGCCCCGCTGAAAGTGATCCCGCATTCGCACCTCTCGCTGCACGCTGATGGCAATCCCTACCATCGCTTCTTGCGACACCCCGAAGAAGTGATGATCACCTGCCAGGCGGGCACTGCAGCCATTATCAACCAGACCGTCTTTCACGCAAATTACCCTAACGTCAGCCAGGAAGATCGCCGCCTGCTGGCCATCGCTTATCGCCCCGCGTGGGCTGGCCCCATCGCTGAAGTTCCTGAATGGCCTGCTGACAAGGTCTCGCAATTGCCAGCACACGTGCGACCGCTCTTCAACAGCCCCAACACACGCAAGATCGATTTCCACGTCGCCAACCGACCGGCCAATATGCGCACGGAAGCCCCTGGCATCAATCCGAGTCGGTGGGACGTATGAAAGTAGCCTTCACGCTCCGCGTGAAGATAGCCGAGCGCACAGTTGACGTGAAATACCTGTACCTTGTCCGCGTGCACGGCATACTTCACGCCGAGCGTGCAGGCTACTATCCTGAATCCTTATAGAGTTCCCCCCCAATCCAAAATGGGAATCCGCACCATGTCAAACGCGACCAAACGTTACCCCCAAGGCATCATGAGCACGTGCTGCATTCATTGGGACGAACGATTTCAATTTGCCGAAACAATCTTTCGCCGAACCGTACGCCACTCCCTGACGGCCACGCCACACCTCTATGTCTTCGGCACAGCGGGGGAAGGCTATGCGATCACCGATCAGCAGTTCGATCAGATCGTCAAGGCGTTTGCCAGCGAGATGCACTCGGGTGGCGCCGAGCCCATGGTCGGCATCATCCACCTGTCACTTGGAACCATGCTCGAACGCATTCGACGCAGCCGGGATCTGGGGGTCACTCGGTTCCAGGTGTCGCTCCCCAGTTGGGCGGCCCTCAGTGATCGAGAATTGTTTCTCTTTTTCGATCAAGTCTGCGACAGTTTTCCTGACTGTCAATTTATGCACTACAACCTGCCGCGAACCAAACGCCTGGTGACCGGCAAAGAATACGGCAAGCTGGCAGCCGCCCACCCGAACCTCGTCGCGACCAAGAACTGCGGCGACTCGTTGTCACTCCTGCAAGGCCTGGTTGAGCAAGCCCCGCAGTTGCAACACTTCCTGTCGGAAGCGGGCTACGTCTACGGGTCAATGTTCGGAGAATGCAGTATCCTGGCTTCCTTCATCATGAACTGGCCCAAGCTGAATGCTCTGCTAGAAGCGGGCAAACGCCGCGACATCGCAACCGCAACCGCCATTAATCGCGAAATCAACATCGTCATCCAGACGCTCTTCGAAGCCGTTCCCGACGGCCGCATTGACGGTTCGTACGACAAGTTGTTCGAAAAGATGTACGACCCGGAAGTCCCGCTTCGCCTGCTCCCCCCGTATGTCGGATCCACCGATGATGAATTTCACACCTTCGTCCGATTGCTGGGCGAACGTCTGCCTGATTGGATTCCCGCGTCGATTTTGCATTAGGCGGTTCGCCGCCTTAACCCAATGGGAACAAACGGCACGATCGAGCACTCGGTGTTTGACAGATTCCGACTGGACTTCTAATCTGAATGCTCAGGTCCCTACTCCAGGAGTGTATGGACAACGCGTCACGAATTGGGACCTTGCTGTATGATCTCGCAAACGGCTGAATATGCTCTTCGGGCGATTGTCTATCTGGCCGATCGAAACGAAGTTCCGCAGACGACAGTCCAGATCGCGGAGGAGACTTTCGTCCCGGTCAACTACCTGGCGAAAGTGATGCAGGCCCTGAGCAAAGCCAAGCTCGTGCATGCCCAGCGGGGGCCCAACGGCGGATTTATTCTGGCCAAACCGGGCCATCTCCTGACGGTGCTGGAAGTCATCAATGCCGTCGATCCCATCCGCCGATTTCCGGAGTGCCCGCTGAAACTGCCGCATCATGGCAAAAATCTCTGCCCCCTGCATCGGAAACTGGACGACACCGCAATTCTTGCCGAGCAGGCATTTGGCACCACGACCATCAGCTCGCTGCTCGATGTGCCTCAGACCCGCAAACCACTCTGCCGTTTTCCGTTGGAAAATAAGCAGCAGTAGCACTCCCATAACGAGTCCTTGAATGTTGGAGACTGGCCCGCGACCGGGTGAGTAGATTTAGTCCCCTTTTGCCAGTTGCCGTTTGGGGATCGCCCCAGACGGCTTTGAGGTTTCACGTGGCGGATCGGGCTGGACCCATTCCCCTTGCAACCAGTCCACAATCAGTCGCAGTTCGTTCGCATTCAGCAGATTCAACTCAGGATGTAGTGCGTCTGCGGCGAATTGCTGCATCCGGTCGTTCTGATCGTCGGGGTAGAATCGCTCCTGCGCAGGATTACTGATGATCCCCGTCAGCCATTCTCGCGAGGCATACCCTGTAAGGTCCGGAGCCTGGCCCAGGTCTCCTTCGTCATGATATTTGTGACACTCGGTGCAGCCGACCTCGACGAGCAGCTCTCGTCCCTGCTTAATATCAGCCTGCTCATGCTTATCCCGGGCGATTTGGTCCGGACGGCGGGCCTCTGCGGAAAGCGCCCGCGCGATCAACTCCAACTGGCACTTGAGCTCGGCGACCCCGTCGGGCCCCGCCTTCTTGAACAGGCTGCGGACCTTGGCCGCCATTTCTCCCTTCTTGAATTTTGTGTTACCAAACACCTGAGGCGACACAATGCGTTCCGGATCGAGCATCCCCTGAATCCAATCCGGTGATCCAAATCCATACAGGTTTGGCGCCGAAGGATTCTCGGCCACAATGCCATGTCCCTGGCCGTCGACATGGCTGTGACACGCCGTGCAATGCCGGGCGAACAGCAGCGGTCCCTGGGTGCGGGCGTCACCACGGAGCAAAGCCGCTGCTCCCGTCGCCGTGACATGTTGCCGGTCAGCCAGGAACCGAGCCCGGTCAGCCAGTTCGAGGGACTTCTGTTGAGCGGCCAGGTACTCGGGATCATTCCAATCCCGTGACAATGATGCAAACGTGAGCCACGACCAGCCCCCCAACGCTCCCAATACAATTGCGACGCGGAACACAGCACTCATCCGCCGCGACAACCAGCGGTCGAACAAGGGGACGATCATAAAACAGCCAAGGATCACAGAGGGCAATACTACGGTGATCAGAAACTCCGAATCTCCGGTGAATGATCGCCGCAATTCGAAAATCCACCGGAAATACCATTCCGGACGCGGCATGCTGGGGAGCGCAGCGTCGGCGGGCGCATCCAACGGTGCGCCATGCATCCAGGCCCACCAGGAGATGATTCCCATGACCCCAGCGAGTACCGTCCAGTTGCGGACCGATTGATACGGCCAATACGGCAAAGGCGCGGGACCGTCCACCACAACCACGCGATCACTGTGCCGCAAGACCTGGTGCAGATGCACCGCGCACAGACCACCCACGATCAGCGGCAGCAACCCGACGTGCAGGAAATACAGGTGCGTTAAGGTCAAGTTGCCAACCTCATCCCCGCCGATCAGCAACCGTTGCAGGGGCGGGCCCACCAATGGTATTGCCCCCAGGATATGTCCTTCTACCTCGATCTGAACCAATCCCTTCTGGCTGCCCGACAGCGGATTTCCGGTTACAGTCCACACGATCACTAACGGTATCATCAACAAGCCCGTCACCCAGATCAATTCTCGCGGCTGCCGGAATTTCGCCGCAATTAGCACCCGGGTCACGTGCAGTATCAGGACCACGATCATCGCGTGCGAGGCGAAGTGGTGCAGACCTCGGATGAATCGGCCAGCCGCTGTCTGATCGATAAAATGCACGCTGGCCCAGGCACTCGTGATCGAAGGACTGTACGATGCCATCATCAACAGTCCGGTCACCACCTGGATCACCAGCAGCCAAAACAAGCAGGACGCACTGGTCGATAACCAACTGGGGCCGTTGGGCAGGACGCGCCCGCGCAGCAGTTCCAGAAACGACCGATATCCCAGACGACTGTCGAGCCAATCAAAGTAATGCCGCATGAGGAGGGTCTCGCAAAACGGAATTTCAGGATCGGGGCATCACTCACTGGATTTGCCACGCTCGCCAGAGTGTGGGCGATATGCCGTCAACATACCCTCTGGCGAGCATGGCGAAAGTTGAATGCGACAATCTCGACTGAGCGCTCAACGCAACGCGCAACACAGCGCTCGTTCAAGCCTTGATCACTTTGCGGGTCAAGCTAGGTTCGAACCGTTGGTACTCGACTTCGACCCACAAGTCACCCGCGTCATCTTTGACAAGTTCACAGGGCAGTTGATCGAGACCACGGGGGGTGTGGTTCCGTTCGGCCCCCTGCTGTAATGGGTTTCCGTCGAGTTTGAACGCAGCGCGATGACAGGGGCAGACGAAGCTGGCATCCGCCGCCGACTTTTGCACCTGGCACCCCATATGCGGGCAAATGCTGGTGAATGCCGTCACGCCCTGGGCGGCAGGAGATGTTCCTTCCGGCTGACGAACCAGCCAGACCCTGCCGATAACCTGCTGCGGTTCGATGTGCCAGGCATCGCGCCGTTCACCGTAAATCGAAAACTGCACCGGTTCACCCGGACGCAAATCTTTCCAGCGGACGATGCGACGGCGAGTATTAGACACCGAGGTGTCGGAACTCAGCGTACTCCAGACGTACTGTATTCCGGGCAATGCTACGAGTGCCGCAACAGCGGATCCCAGCATGCGGCTGACCCAGATCAGAAAATTTCGTCGTTGCATAATGGATGCCTCAGGACGGTAGGCGAGACCACAAGCACTGGGCTCTCGGCGGGGGCAGGGCGGAGTAGGTGCAATTCGCAAGGCTGGCACAGGCGAGGGACAACATAGCGGGGGCGATATCAGGCAGAATCAGGCATTACTGGTCGTTATTGCGGATTTGAGAATTTGTTCTCCCCGCGCCCAGCGACGGGCAGCTTGCGGGGTTTCCAGAACATGCGCCAGCGCATAATTCAATTCATATCGGGAATCGTCCAGACCCGATGCTTGCAGGCAGTCTTGAAAGACCTCGGTGACGCCAGTTCCGACAGCATCCGCCAGCAACTGGGCCTCAACCGGTGAGTCGGCACCTGCTACGCAGCGGGTTCTGCATGAAACCGGTCGGGCCGTTTGACAGGCGCAGAAGCCGCCGGACATCAACAGCGGGCAGTGGTATCTGCCATCCTGGTCGAGTTGATTCCGTTGTGCCTGCATACGAATCGAATCGACCAACCCCGGCGGTTTTTGGTCGTACAATTCCTGCACGATGGCCAGCACTTCTGGCGTCGTGACTTGAATTTCACGCTCGTGACAGGCGGCATCGCACGTGGCGACGACTGCAGGTTTCATCCCGAGCTTGGTGATCACCCGGCTGACCGTCTGCTCCAACCGCAGCGCCAGCCCGGCACCGTCAAAACTTCCAGGAGCAGAATCACCACGCCTCCTGTTTGCCGCAATCGCGGACCGCAATCCCACCGCCGGACGGGCAAATGCCACATCCGCAAACATCGCCGCAACAATGCAGCAGGCCACGACAGTTGTCACCAACAGCGACAGAAACACGACGCCAAACATGGGACACCTCGCATAAAAGCAGGGACAGACCACCCACATAACGGGATTACCGGATACACATATCCTTTTATCCTAAATTATACGGCGGACGATCAGATGTCAAATGAATTTCCAAATGGTCGGCGTCAATGGGGGCCTGTTCGAAGTCGCCTGCCTGCGTTCCAGACGACTCGATCGAACGCTCAACTCGTGCTTTGTCAACGCGTGATATTGGGGTTGGGTGCCACTGGCTCTGCCAGTGCAGGGTGTCAGTTGACCCGCGAAAAGCACTGGCAGAGCCAGTGGCACCCCAATTCTTTGCTGTGACTAAGCACTAGCTGAGATGCACGAGATCGGCATATTGAGGTTGTTTTGCCATCAGCCACAGCCGGTTGGCAAACTCTTCAATGCGACCATCGACGACAAAAGCCGTAATGCCAATCGCCGCCTGGTGAGGCTGCAGAGACGGAAACTGATACGTGCCGGGATAATAGAACACCAAGCTCCCGTACTCATCGAAAATGGCCAGGCGGTTCGTGTTAGAGTGAACTCGATGACGCTCGCCATCGAGGGGGCCGCCGACAAAAAGGTATTCGGTCATGTTTGTCGCCTTCCACAAGTCGTGTACGAGACGTACTGCCTGCGTCCCAGCTAGCCACTCTTGACATGCCATTTCCGGCGGCGGGGGCTCAATGGATTCCCCTTATTCCATTATGTACACGACGTGATCATTTGGCAAGACTGTTCAGGCTCCATGCGGGTTCAACCTCCACAAGGTCCGCTGTCCAGAGGCCTGCGACTGGGAACTCAGACGAACCCTTTACAAAGCCGTCAACAGCGACCCCACGTTGACTTGACGGTCGAAAACAGCAAAGCGTTAGCCGAAAAACGGTAGCGATGCTTGCCTCAAGGGCGATATCGTTTTCGTGAGAGCCCATATTCATGGTGGAGTTTGACGGTCCCACGTACTTCTGCCGCAGTTCTTCCGCGGCGCGATTTGAACTAACCAGCAGTAAACCTGAAAACTGAATTTTGGCGGTGGCCGATCATTCGTTTCCAGATCTCGATTTCGTTTGATTGCCGACATTTCTCGCGCTTGTATAGCGATCTTTTCGTAGTCAGTTTCTGCAGGGAGTCTTACCGTGGTTCAAGCAAAACGGCGGGCGTTCACCTTAATTGAATTGCTGGTGGTGATCGCGATCATCGCAGTCCTGATCGCGTTGCTGCTGCCGGCGGTTCAGCAGGCCCGCGAAGCCGCTCGTCGGTCGCAATGCAAGAATAACATGAAGCAACTCGGCCTGGCGCTGCACAACTACCACGACACGACTCTGACCTTCCCCTATTCCGCAACGTACTATAACAACGCCGGTGCGAATCACCATAGCTGGGTCGAGTTCACGTTCCCCTACATTGAACAGTCGGCGCTGTACAATCAAATCAACTTCAGCATCGGTAATCTCGCCGGTACGAACCTGACGCTCTTGAATAATAGAACTTACGTATTCCAAGCTTGCCCCAGCAGTCCCTTCAGCTCCGGACAGGCTCCGTCACCCGCGACCGGTACGACATTCAACGCCGATTGGGGTCCCAACGGCGTGAAATCCTACAACGTCACACCGATGTCGTATGTCCCTTGTGCCGGACCGACCAACACGGTGTGGGGAACTCCACCGGATTGCCCTTCGAACCCCAGCTACTGTTCGCTCACCGGCACAACAAACCTCACAGCCAGCTCCGGTCAAGTGCCAGGTGTCTTCTCGCAAGGGGGCGAAGTTGCCACCCGCATCCGTGACATCACCGACGGAACCAGCAACACGATCATGTTGGGAGAACGCCGCGGTGAGCTGTGCCTCTACACGGGCCTGTTTTCCACCTCCGTCCACGGTTTTGTCACCGGGGTGAAAATCAACAGCCCGCTGATCGGCACGGGAGCCTGCTATACGAACTCCAGCGGAGCCAGCAGCTATCACACCGGGGGTGCCCACTTCGTGATGGCCGACGGGGCCGTCCGGTTTATCAGCAATAACATCGATTTCGCCACGTACAACTATGTCGGCGGAAAATCGGAAGGGCAAGCAGTGGGTGATTTTTAAGTCTGTATCCACGTTGTATCACTCCCGGTGAGCCCACTCCCGTGAGGGTTGGGCTCACCAAGTTAACTTCAGTCGCCCGTTATTTAGAGCAATATCCGACGTCATCTGGAGTAGAGAATGGCGACACTATCATCGAAAGGCAATGGGCAGATCGCGACCGTGCTGTGCCTGTTCTTCCTGGCGGGTTGCAGCGGAAGTGACGTAGCTGCGATCAAGAACTTGGTGCCTGTCAGCGGCTCCGTCTCTCTGGAAAACGAGCCTCTCGAAAGCGGCACCGTGTTCTTTCTCCCCGAGGAACCAGCCGGTCAGCCAGCGACTGGCCAGATCAACAACGGCAAGTTCACCATGCTCACGACGGTGGATGCTCAGGGTGTGGTTGCCGGGAAATACGCCGTGCGTATCGAATCTCGCGATACGCCGGAACCTTCACCCAAGGACCTCTATCCCAAGCCCGGCCCAAGCCTGATCCCGGAGAAATTCACGGACCCCAAAACCTCCGGCCTAACGGTGGACGTGGAGTCCGGCATGTCCGCGATCAACAGGAACCTGAAACCGTGATCGACCACCTGTAAGCAGCCTGCCATTCGAGTACCTGCATTTCTATACTGAGCGTCGTAGCCACGTTCGCCAGAACGTGGGCTTTGCCGCATCATTCCCACGCTCTGGCGAGCGTGGCTACGGCCCAATGCGATGCCCAAGAAACCCAGCGCAACCGCGATAACCGATCTCTCCTGGCTGTCGATGGTGGACGAAGTTGGCCCTCAACTCACGCCACAATCGCCGATCGCGGTCAAGCACTTCGAGGTTCTTTCCGATGGCCCGCAGTTGACGCAACCCGAGCGTCATCCCTACTGCGAACTGGGCCTACACTCCAGCGGCACCGGCATCGAATATGTGGAGCTCGAGCAGGGCCTGCGTCGACCGGGCGATCTGTTTGTTGCCGGCCCCGGAGTGCCCCATTGCTTTAAGATCATGCAATTCCCGTTACAGGGGACTGCGATCTACTTCTTACCCAGCTTGCTATGCGAAATGGGCCCGAACTTTGACGGACTGCACATCCTGCGTCGGTTTACGGTGCGGCAAGATCTCAATCGGCGTCTGGTGCGTCTACCCGCTGCCGCGCGAAATCGACTGCTAACGGGATTTCGTGACATTCAAGTGGAATTCGCCGGCCAGGAACTGGGACGCGAAATTCGACTGCGGACCCTGCTGATGGAGATGCTCGTAGAACTGATCCGTTCGGAAAGTCGAACGGGTCAGGAGATTGAGGGAACCGAAGTTTCGCCCAAATGGGAACTCGTGAATCAGGCCCTCTGTTACCTGCGAGCCCACTTTGCGGAACCAGTTTACGCGCGGGACATCGCCCAAGAGATTGGCGTGAGTGAATCGCGACTGAAAGTCTTGTTTCGTGAAGCGCTGGGGGTCCCGTGGTCGCGCTATATGCAGGGGTATCGGGTACAACAAGCGGTGGCATTGCTGAGCACCTCGGAATGTAACGTGACGCAGGCCGCGTTGGCCGTCGGGTTTGAGAGTCTAAGTCATTTTAACGCCACGTTTCGCGCCTTCACGGGCATGTCCCCCGGGACCTATTTGCAACGCAGATCGAAAACAGCAAAGCCGTAATCGAAAATGGCTGGCGGCGACGGTTTGAATGTCGGTACCATCCATTCAGGAGAACATAATCCATGTCGAAAATTCAGGGACCCGCCGTATTTCTCGCCCAGTTTTTGCGCGATGAGCCGCCGTTTAACTCACTCAAATCGATTGCCAACTGGTTCGCTAACCTGGGCTACAAGGGCTTGCAGATCCCCGCCTGGGATCGGCGAGTGATCGATCTCGACCTGGCAGCCAGCTCGAAAACCTATTGCGACAACTATCGCGGCGAGTTGGCCGAGATGGGTTTGCAGGTGACCGAGATCGCCGGTTATTTGCAAGGGCAGGTCCTGGCAGTGCATCCCGCTTACGAACAGTTGTTTGCAGGATTTCACCCCGCGGGCTTGAGCGGAACTGCCCGCACCGAGTGGGCCACGGGTGAACTCAAGAAGTGCGTTCTGGCCTCGGCCAACCTGGGCACGCAGAATATCCCGGTCCTCTCCGGCGGCTTTGCCTGGCACCTGGTTTATCCGTGGCCGCAACGTCCCCCCGGGTTGATCGAAGAGGCCTTCGGCGAACTCGCCAAACGCTGGCGTCCGCTGCTCGACCTGGCCGAGGAACACGGCTGCAAGTTCGGCTATGAACTTCATCCAGGCTCCGACCTCTACGACGGCGCTACGTTCGAAATGTTTCTCGAACACACCAACGATCACCCCGCGGCCTGCATCAATTACGATCCCAGCCACTTGCTTCTGCAGCAATTAGACTACTGCCAGTTCATCGAACTCTACGCCGACCGCATCAGCGGCTTCCATGTGAAAGATGCCGAGTTTCGCCCGAATGGTCGCGTCGGAGTCTATGGTGGTTACCAGCCATGGGCGACGCGTGCCGGACGGTTCCGATCGCTGGGCGACGGGCAGGTGGACTTTAACCGCGTCTTTACACTACTAACCGAAGCCGGCTATGACGGCTGGGCCGTGGTTGAGTGGGAATGTTGCGTGAAAAGCCCCGCTCAAGGAGCGGCGGAAGGAGCCCCGTTTGTGGCCCGCCACATCATCGAAGCCACCGACGTGGCATTCGATGATTTCGCCGGCTCAACAGCCGATCTCAAACGCAATCGCCAAATCCTTGGCTTGGAATAATTCGTAGCAGAATTCGTGAGAATTCCTGCATTCAGCCTCGCATTCAAGAAGTCTTATGACTTCTTCTACGGTAGTTTCAGAAACAGGTGGCTCGTGGAAAGCTGGAAACGCAAATTACGGATGGGGATGGTCGGGGGCGGACCCGGTGCATTCATTGGCGGAGTGCATCGCCTGTGTGCAGTGTTGGACGGCCAGGTTGAACTCGTGGCCGGGTCCTTCTCGCAAAGTCACGAAAAGACGCTCCGCACTGGCGAAGAACTCTATCTCTCGCCGCAACGGTGTTACGCCACCTATCAGGAAATGGCCGCGTCCGAAGCGGCGTTGCCTCCTGGGGAACGCATTGATTTCGTAAGTATCGTGACACCGAACGTCTCGCACTTCGCCGTGGCCGAGACGTTTCTCAAAGCGGGCATTCATGTCGTGTGTGATAAGCCGATGACCTACACGCTCGAGGAAGCACGACAGCTTGTCAAGATCGTCGAGCAATCGAAGTTGGTGTTTGCCCTGACTCACAACTACACCGGGCACCCGCTGGTGCGCCACGCGAGACACCTGTTTCGCTCGGGCGAAATGGGGCAGGTGCGCAAAGTCGTCGTCGAGTACCTGCAAGACTTTCTCATGGTGCCGCACGAGAAGCTGGGACAAAAGCAGGCGGCCTGGCGCGTCGATCCGGCACAGTCGGGAATCGGCGGGACACTGGGAGACGTGGGCACGCATTGCGTGAATCTTCTGGAATACGTCACCAGTGATCCGATCACCGCCTTGTGTGCCGACAAGAGCACGTTTCTTCCCGACCGTAAACTCGACGAGGACGTCAATGCGTTGCTCCGTTTCAAGGCCGGAGGCAAGGGCGTGCTGGTGATCAGCCAAGTTTGTACGGGCGAAGAAAATGGTCTCAAACTGAAGATTTATGCCGAGCGCGGTGCAGTCATCTGGGCGCAAGAGAATCCAAACTATCTGGAACTCTATCGTTATGGCGAGCCGCGGCAGACACTCACCCGCGGCCAAGGCTATCTGAGCGATGCCGCCAAGTCCTGCACGCGTATTCCGACCGGTCACCCCGAGGGATACTTAGAAGCCTTCGCCACGATCTACTGTGATGTTGTGCGTGCGATTCGGCGAACGATAGATGGCAAGCCGATGACCACCGAAGAATATGATTTTCCAACCGTCTATGACGGCCTGCGTGGTATGCAGTTCATTTATGCGGCTGTGGAATCTTGTGAAAACGGCTCAAGTTGGGTGACGATGTAATATGCCATCTGAACCCTTAAATGAGAACGCCAAGCAGAAGCTGGCACTCGTCACAGGTGCCAGCAAGGGAGTCGGCCGCGGGATCGCGATTGGTCTCGCCGCAGCCGGCTGGAATATCATCATCAATTATAACCGGGATGAAACGGGCGCAGCTGAGACAGCCACTGCGGTGCGTGCATTACAGCGCGAATGCTGGACGATGCAAGCCGACATTGGCGACGGCGCGGAAGTGCAGGCGATGTTCGCCAAGATTTCGGAAACGATCGGCCGCATCGAGCTCCTCGTCAACAACGCTGGAGTGCAAACCTGGGCATCTCTGGTAGAACTAAGTGAACAAGACTGGGACCGCACCATTCGAACCAATCTGAAAGGCTGCTTTCTGTGTACCCAGCAGGCCGCACGACTGATGATTGCTGATGGCGAGGGTGGTTCGATCATCAATATCGGATCAGGAGCCAATAAGACGCCATTCCCAAATCTCGTCGACTATTCCGCTTCCAAAGGGGGCATTGATGCCTTGACCAAAGTCGCCGCGGTGGAGTTGGGACCGCATCGGATTCGAGTCAATTGCGTGGCCCCGGGAGCGATCGAAATCGAACGGACGAAACAAGAAGCCCCCGACTATGCCAAAACATGGATCCCGCTGACTCCGCTGCGCCAGATAGGTGAAGTAAGTCATGTCGCCGACGCCGTCGTCTTTCTGGCCAGCCCGGCCGCAAGTCACATTTCAGCACAAACACTATATGTGGACGGTGGCCTCTGGTCGCAAGGTCCGTGGCCATATTGAAACGTCACCAATAGAAAACAATCTCTAGCGAGGCACTTATATGAACGAGTCGGATATCACTCCGCGAGATCTCAATGGTAAAGTCGCTTTAGTCACGGGAGCAGCTCAAGGCTTGGGGCTCAGCATCGCCGAAGTGCTGGCGAAACGTGGAGCTCACGTAATCATTGGCGACCGGCAGGAAGAGAAGGGAACCGCCGCAGCTCGCGCGCTGCAACAGCGGGATCTCAATGTCTCCTATCTCTTTCTCGACATTGCCGACAGTGCTGCCGTCGATCGCTGCTTTCAGAATATTGCAGATTCCACGACGCGTTTAGACATACTAGTGAACAACGCGGGAGTCGGGCAGACTGTCACGCCAGTCTCTGAACTCTCAGATCAAGAATGGCAACGAGTGATTGGTATCACCTTGACGGGGACTTTCTTCTGTTGCCGGGCCGCCGCTCGCATGATGGAAAAACAGGAGTCCGGTTCGATTGTGAATATCTCGTCGATCAACGGCCAGAATCCTGCAGCGCTGGTGGCCGCCTACAATGTCGCCAAAGCGGGGGTGCTCAGTTTGACTCGCAGTTTGGCTCTCGAACTGGCAGCGTACGGCGTGCGTGTGAATGCCGTTTGCCCGGGGCCCGTGTATACCGAATTTAATCAGACGGTGATGGCTCAACGTTGCCAAAGTCTGAATCTCACGGAACAGCAGATGATCGACCGCGTCCGCAGCGCCATTCCCCTTGGCCGCTGGGGGGAGGCTACCGACATCGCACAGGCCGTGGCGTTCCTGTGTAGTCCCCAAGCGGGTTGGATCACGGGTGAAACGCTGCGCGTCAGCGGCGGGCTCGAGGGCGTTTCCGCAGCCCCGGGCAAACGTAGCGTCAAGTCGTGAATTGACCTAGCCGTGTCTGAGATTACAAGCTCGCAGCGCAAGCGAGTGCATTCCGCAATTTACCCGAGGGACAATGCACTCGCTTGCGCTGCGAGCTTGTATTTTCAGGTTCTAAAAGATCTCTTGAGGGTATGCGGTCGTGGAGCGCAAGGCTTCTGCGTACTTCACTCCACACGCCAAACCTCGATAGCGAGACAGAGCTTCCTTGGTTTGTTGGGCTCCATCCAATTGTTTCGGATCGTAGGGCTTGTTCGCCTGCACGGCCATCAGTCGGCCAAGCCATTCAATCGCGCGCGGCCATTCGTCGGTGACATCCACAAAAGTATTCGGTTCAAAACCCAACGTATGACCGGGACCGTTGTCGAACCAATAGATTCGCGACGGAGACTTCGTCTTCGCCCCCGGTTCCAGTACGCGGTCTCCATGCCGCAAGGCCACCTTACAAAGCTGCGAAGCCATTTCATGGTCGGGATGATTGTCATGCGGCCAGAGCTGAAACGCGATATCGGGCTCAATCAGTGCCACTGCTTCGGCCACCTTGCGCTTCGCGTCTTCGGTCACACCGAACCGCATTCCGGCAAAGTCCAGGAACAGCATCTCGACGCCGAATTCCTTCGAGATCTGGACCGTCTGCTCAACAATTTCCCGCCCCCGTCCCATCCCTGGCTTCCAGTTGCTGTAGTCACCAATCAGCGTCAGGATCACCACGCGGTAATTCTTACGTAGCGCTTTCAGCAGGATACCCGGGATCCCGAACACACAATCGTCGAAATGGGCGCCAATCCCCAGAATCGTCTTGGCCATGATCACACTTTCATCAAGGAAGCTGCACCTGGTTGGCGGCTAAGTTTCATACGGCAGCCTTAATGGGCAATGACAAAGAGCGCTGCCTGTTTTTCCGAGAGCACTTTCAGTGAATTGACCAGATCGTCATGAAACTCCTGCAGATCGCAGTTAGTGATCGCGGCCTGATCGAGCTTCGCCAGTGACTGATACAGTTCCGTGATTTCCGCGGGAGTCAGCCAGGCAAACAAGCAGCCATCGGCCTCCAGCCCGGGGCCCTTCACAGGTCGTCCGTTCTCAATATGCCTCAGGCTCGCAGTCGAGCCTCGTGTCAATCCAGTGGCAACCATGTCAGCATACGGTCCCCAGGCATAAAAATGTTTATAGCCTTTGTTAATCGGCAAATTGCCGGGGAGCTCCAGTTTCAGTTCGTCGATCAGGACTTTGAAAAGATAGCACCAAGCCCCCGGTTCGAGCCCAGATTCGGTCTCTCCCAGGAACATCTCAGTGACGTAGGTCGAAAATTCGTCGATTTCCTCCTGCATTTCTTCCTGATCATCCTCATCGAGGTCGTCCACGTCTCCCCAAGCCTCTTCGACCTCTTTTTGGTTCGCCTTCGTCAATCTCGAAGCGAGGGCTTCGTTCCCGGAACCGACAACAGCGAGCAGCGGTTCGATTGCAGTCAGGCCAATGAATCTGGTGCGCGTCGACATGAAGACTGGTCCTCTCAGGAATCATTTTCGGTGAGAAACATTCTGCAACCATGCACAACAAGTCGAACGATGTTGGCAGCGTTTGAACAGCAATTGCAAGTTGACGCGGGGATTCTACCACTGCACGCGTCCAATCGTCCACTTTCGATAGCCCAAAGTCCGAGAGCTTCACTTGCAGTTAACGATGCGGGAAATGAGGTCTCAGGCGGTCGGAAACTTCCAGATTCCCAATGCGTTCTTGCCGAGCATCAATACGCGATCTTCCTTGGTATAGAAGTCACAATAGCGATCGACAAACTCGAGCTCTTTGTCCATGGGCAACTCCCACCGCGGTCGTGGATAGCCGGTACCCCAGACCAACTGCTTGCCGCCGAACTCTTCATAGATCGCTTTATAAAACGGCCACGTATCCTCGTAGGGGTAGCGCTTGGTTTCTGACATCTCATAAGGTTCCGAATTGCTGATCCACACCTGCGGAAACTTTTTGAGGGGGAACATTTTTCGAAACTCGGCCCAGCAATCGGGGGACTTTAAGTCGGGTTTGCCCGCATGGTCGACGATGATCTTCACACCGGGGAAGCGTCCGGCCATGTCCGCCAGCATCGGCATCTGATGCGGCGCGATGTAAAAGTTAAACACGGCCCCCAGTTTCTCCGCTTCACGCCACAGCGGGTAATGTTCCTTCGAATTCAGCCAGGTTGACTTGGGATGATAGATTGGACTAAACCGCATCCCCTGGAACCCGTGTTCCTGCACCCAATAGCGCAGCTTCTCCGCCGCCTTGGGGTTTTCTGGATCCAGGAGCCCGTGCGCCACGAAGAGTTTTGGATAACTCTTTAAGCTGTGAGCAATGTACGAGTTGTCCCAGCCGAAATAACGCGGATTGATCAGCACGGCGTAACGTAGACCAAAATCGCGCATTTGCTCGACTTGATTTTCGATCGGCGCCGCGATCTTTTCCGGCAGATCCTTCCCCTTCTCAGGATGGTTGAATGGAAATTTCGGATCGAAGGTCCAGACCTCCAGGTGAGTATCGATAATCAATCTAGGCGGCGCGGCCATCGCCGTAGAAGCCCCACCCAGGGTTGCAGCGGCTGCAGTGACGATTGCGCTCTTGAGAATTTCGCGGCGATTCATAGGTTCCATTTCAATCTCCGAATGCAGCGCGACGGTGATGGAGCGCAATCACCAACATCGCAAGATAGTAGCCTTCACGCTCCGCGCGAAGAAAGCCGGGCGCGCGGACCAAGGTCTAACGTATTCAACGTTAACCGCACGCTCGGCGATCTTCACGCGGAGCGTGAAGGCTACCTTATAACAGTTCTGTAATGGGATGACCGGTCGTCAGGATGGGGATCGGACGCCCGGCGTTGGTCAGGTACGACGCTGTCGTATCGATGCCGAAACGCTCGTAGATGGTGGCGAGCAGGCAGTTGCTGTCCATGATACGTTCCACCGGTTCTTCTCCGCGGCGATTCGTCGCACCGATGACTTGTCCCATCCGCAGGCCGCCCCCCGCAAGGAAGACGCTCATGGCTCGCGGCCAGTGATCACGGCCCGGTCGGCGACTGGAATCACCATACGACAGTTTTGGTGTGCGACCGAACTCACCGCAGAATACGAATAGCACGTGTTTACTAATCCCACGCACATCCAAGTCTTCAATCAATGCGGACACAGACTGGTCGAATGACGGTAGCTTCTCGCGATAGGCGTTGAAGATGTGCGAATTGACCGAATGGTCGTCCCAGTTGCTCGTGACACCAGTTTCCGGCCTCAAGCGGTATTCGGCCTGGCATTGCACAAACCGGACGCCGGCCTCGACCAGTCGCCGGCAGGTCAACAAGCTCTTGCCGAAGTGCGTCTCGCCATAGCGTTGACGAGTAGTCTCATCTTCGCGAGACAGATCAAAGGCTTCCCGCGTGCGACGGCCGGCGAGCATTTCGATGGCTCGGCGTTGGAAGCCGTCAAGCGTTGGTAGAGTTCCGTGCTGATCGAGGATGCGGGGCAGGGTGTCGAGAGATTTCAATAAGTCGCGGCGCCGATTGAGCGTGAGCAAACCATCCGACGAAATCGACAGGCTATCGTTCGATCCCCCCGCACGATAAATCGGAATGGGGTCGTATCGATTGTCACCCGTCGACGACCGCGGATTAGGGCTCGGCATATAGGGGGCATACGCTGGACCGAGATAGGCCGGGCCGCTGCCGTAGAACTTTGTGTTGGCTACGAAGGGCGGAATGGAGTCTGTGACGGCCTCCAGTTGTTTGGCAACAATGGAACCGATTTCGGGAAACTCAGAGTGGTTGAGGTTCGCGGCACGCGACGGATATCCGGTGAGGAAGCGGTTGGTGCCGCCGGAATGTTCGGCCCGTTCGTGATGCAGGCTACGAACGATGGCGAATTTGTCCGCCATGCGGGCCAGCGTCGGCATCATCTCGGTGATTTCTATCCCCGGCACATTGGTGCGAATGGGAAGGAAGTCGCCGCGATATTCAGCCGGGGCTTGCGGCTTCATATCAAACAGATCGAGGTGACTGGGCCCGCCGTTGGCCCAAAACAGGATGACCGAAAAGTCCTTGGAAATCGTTCGTTGACCGCCGACTTGTTCCATCGCCAATAATTGCGAGAGATTCGGAAATCCACCGGTTGCCAAAGCCCCCAGGCTCAGCCCACCGAGTTGCAGCCAGGTGCGACGCCCAATCGGGCCGCGGCAAGGTGTTTGTGGGGCCATCAACTACTCCCTGGACAAGTCACGTCAACACACATCTGCAAGGCGTCAGCCGAGCCTGTAGCCCGACTCTCTG
Source organism: Planctomycetaceae bacterium (assembly GCA_021732415.1). Taxonomy (GTDB): domain Bacteria; phylum Planctomycetota; class Planctomycetia; order Planctomycetales; family Planctomycetaceae; genus JAKFVC01. Next base: position 42,057 of record JAKFVC010000044.1, on the reverse strand, counting down.
AGTCGGGAGCATTCGACCGCAGATTAGTTTACCCGACTCAGAGAGTCGGGCTACGGAGCCACAGAAGACCTTGAATATCGTCTCTATTATGACTAAAATCAACACCCATTGATATGTTGGTTCCTCGAAATTCTTTCCTTTACATCGACCTGCTGTTTCTGATGGCGCGTCGAGCCTTCCTGCCTGCTGGCTTTCAAACAGAGATCTCGATGCCTTCGTTCCCGTCTTCACGGTTCATATCTGCAGTCGGCGTCGCGTGCCTGGCCTGCCTGTCGACAACGGCGCGAGCAGACGATCCATTTCGCGAGAAGATCGTCCCGTTCGTCAAGCAATTCTGTGCTGACTGCCACAACGCAGATCTGTCCGAAGCGGAGCTCAATCTGGCGAAATACGAATCTGCCGAGATGGCGGCTGAGGATTTCCGCCAGTGGGAACACGTCATCACGTTCGTGCAACGGGGTGAGATGCCGCCGAAGTCAGCCAAGGTGCAGCCGTCGGCAGAGCAACGTGCCGAGATTCTGAAGACAGTGCGAACGGTACTCGATAGTGAAGCGAAGAAGCTGGCGGGGGATCCAGGAGTGGTTCTCCCACGGCGGTTGAGCAACGCCGAGTACGATCACACAATTCGCGATCTCACGGGAGTCGATATCCGTCCCACGCGGTCGTTCCCGGTCGATCCGGCCGCGGGTGAAGGGTTCGACAATACGGGTGAAGCGTTAGCGATGTCGCCGGGGCTGTTTTCGAAACTGTATGCGGCGGCGCAGAATGTGGGCGATCATGCCGTGTTGACCACCAAGGGACTGGAATTCGCGCCGTTCCCCGTCGTCACTCTGGCCGACAAGACCACATTCTACGAACAGGCCATTCTGCAGTTCTATGAGCAGCATCAGGTCAATTACGCACAATACCTGACAGCCTGTTGGGAGTACCGTTACCGGTCGGCGATGCTCAAAGAGAAGACGATTGGCGACTGGGCCGCCGAACGGAAACTTAGCGCGAAATACCTGAATGCACTGTATGAGATTTTGCAGGGCGATCCTCAAGCAGACCAATACTATGTCGGCTGGCTACGGCAACGCTGGAATGAGATTCCCGCTCCGGCAGATGCCGCGAATCCCGGCCTCTCCGGTGAGGGACGGGATTCAATCCAGCGCCTTGCGCAAGAGATCCCGGCACTCAGCAAGCAGTTGTGTCCCAAAGAGACCGAGGCGATCGTCGCCAACGCGGGGAATGCTCCGATTGAACATCTCGATAAGCGAGCCAAGACTGCGGCCGAGCGTGACACGTTCAGCTCGCAGTCACTGCAGCCCACTCGGCGATTGCAGCGGGAGTTCAAGAACCTCGATCGCCGCGATAAGGTCGTCATCGTGGTCACGGCTTCGCAGTTCGGTGGTGCTCCGGCAGGTCGGGGATACATCATCCTGAAGTCGCTGAACTTCAGCATGGCCCCCTTCGACAACTATCAGCCGAAGGACGAGAAGCGAAATTTCTCGCTGCGAAAACTGCTGACCGACCACGCTCCGAACCAATTGGAGAAACTGCAATTCGGAATACACCCGAAGGGCGAGACCGTCGACGCTGACTCCTGTGTACTGGCGGCGGGTAGCTCATTGGAATTTGAAATTCCCGTCACCGCGTTTGCCACCCTGAAAGAGATTCGCTTTTTTGCCGAAGCAGAACTCGATCGCCAACACACGAAATCGAATTTGATTGCGGTCTCGCTGTCGGAACGGAAAAGCGACGACAAAACCCCGGAGGCCAAGCCGAACGAACTGTTGACGATGCTGGTCGATCCCGATCAACCATCGGCTCGCGATATCGCCACATCCGGTGCGGCCTTCTGCAAAGTGTTTCCCAACAGATTCTATTACGCCGACGACACCCGCGGTCTGTCGGCTGGCTTCCACTTGATTGAAGGCTTCTTCCGCGACGACCAGCCGCTGTGCAAGAGCGTTCTCAGCGACGATGAAAATCGCGAATTGAACCGGCTGTGGACCGAACTCGAATTTGTCACTGAGATCACCGAGAAGATGCTCCGCGGGTTCGTCTTCTTCGAACGCTCCGAACGGAATTTCATTAAAGATGAGTCGTTCGATATCATCAAGGAAGATGATCCGAAACTCGTCGAGACCGAGATGCTCACCAAGTTCGAACGGTTGTATTTGAATCAGGCGGGTCTCAAGAAGCCGATTGACGAATTAACGACGCACCCGATTCACCTCTTCTTCGAGCAGATCCGGAACGGACTGAAACTCCGCCATGACCAGTTGCGGCAGGCTGAGTCGACCTACCTCAAGAATCTCGAGGAATTCGCGACGGCAGCCTATCGTCGGCCGCTCTCGACGAAGGAACTGGACGACCTCCGAAAGTTCTTCCACGAGACCGCCGGTCAGGCAGACCAGGGCTTGGAACAAGCCGTGCGAGCGTCCATCGTCCGCATTCTGGTCTCGCCCTATTTCGGCTGCCGGATCGATCCGTCACCGGATGGAAACACCGTCCAAGCAATCAACGACATGGCCCTGGCTTCACGGCTGAGCTACTTCCTGTGGTCTTCAATGCCCGATGCCGAACTGCGCGGCCTTGCCGAATCCGGCAAACTTCATGACGAACAAGTGTTGCTGGCACAGACTCGGCGGATGTTGAAGGACGTCAAGGTGACTGACTTCGCCCGCGAATTTTACGGGCAGTGGCTCGGGTATCGTGACTTCCCGCAGCGGGAAGCTGTTGATCGCGCCGTTTTCAAAGAGTTTGACGAACCTCTCAAAGAGGCGATGTTCGAGGAGCCGACGCGACTGGCGGCACATCTCATTCGCAATGATCTCCCCGTTACGAAACTGCTCGACTCCGACATGACGTTCGTGGATCAACGATTGGCCCAGCATTACGGCCTGCCATTCAGCGGCCAGAAGGGCGAGTGGGCGGCAGTCGAAGGACTGCAGAAACAAGGTCGGGGCGGCATCCTCGGCATGGCGGTGTTTCTCACGAAGAACTCGCAACCGCAACGGACTAGTCCTGTGAAACGCGGCTTCTGGGTCGTCCACAAGGTTCTTGGAGAACACATTCCTGCTCCGCCAGCCGATGTCGTTGCTCTGCCTGCCAAAGAGACTGATACGAATGGCAAGACGGTTCGCGAACTCCTCGCGATGCACGTCGAATCGGCCAAGTGTGCCCGCTGCCATGTCCGGTTTGACGGTGTTGGTCTGGCGATGGAAGGTTTCGATCCGATTGGACGACAACGCACTAAAGACCTGGCCGGTCGTCTGGTCGATAATGTCATCAAGCTCACCGATGGCGCCGAGGCACATGGCATCCCCGAATTTGCCCAGCATCTCCTGAAGGAACGGCGTGGGGACTACGTGAATACCCTCTGTCGCAAGTTGCTCGGCTATGCACTCGGCCGGTCGTTGCAGTTGTCGGATCAAGTCCTGTTAGAAGAAATGCGAGTCGCCCTCGACAAGAACGGCGATCGTATCGTCCCGTTATTTGAAACTATTGTCCGCAGTCCGCAGTTCCGTACTCAGCGCGGTCGCGACTTTACGACGGCCCAATTTCGGATCAAGAATCAGGGAGCAAGTCGATGAGCCATAATAACGTTTCCCGACGCACGGTACTCAAGGGTCTGGGCGTCACGGTGGCGCTCCCGTGGTTGGAGTCTGTCCGCGTCTTCGGAAATGAAGCAGCAAAAGGTAACACGCCTCCCAAGCGGTTCGCCTGCTTGTTCCAGGGAGACGGCATTTCTCCCCCCGACTGGTGGGCCAAAGGGCAGGGGGACACACTGGAGTTGGGCCCCAGCCTCGAGGCACTCGCTCCGTACAAATCGAAACTCAACGTCATCAACGGCCTGTTCAACCGGAATGCCGGCGGCGGACACGCGAAGTGTACCGGCAACATCCTCTCGGGTGTCGCATTGCAGCGCGGCCGAATCATTCGCGGAGCGGCCAGCATGGATCAGATGTTGGCCAAGCACAACGAAGAAGCTTCGGCCATGCCGAGCCTCGTGCTGGGCTGCGAACACCCGGTCAGCGGCTTCCACGAGAGCCAGTATTCGATGGTCTATGCTTCTCATATCTCGTGGCAGAATTCCGAGTCCCCGGTGCCGATCGAACTCTATCCGTCGCTCGCCTTCGATAGCCTGTTTGGCAGCAAGACCGGCAAGCTACAGGGCAGCATTCTCGACCATGTGCTCGAGCAGGCGAACGATCTGCGCCGGCAGTTAAGTGGCTCGGATAAGGTGAAAGTCGACGAGTATTTTTCGTCCGTTCGGGAAACCGAACAACGGGTGAAAAAGCTGCAGTCCCAATCAACAGATGAAGCCCAGACCAAGGCTCGGTCGGCTCAGCGTCCGCCCGACGGGTTGCCGGGCGATCTGCGGGACTACGCCCGCTCCATGTGCGATGTGATTGCGTTGGCCTTCCAGACCGACCGCACCCGCGTCGCCACGCTGCTGTTGTCGCGAGATCTTTCTGGCCAGGTCTATCCCTTCCTGGGGATTCGCGATGACCATCACAGTTACTCGCACGCCAATACGGGGCCCGACTACAAGAAGATCGTCAAGTTCCACGTGGAACAATACGCGTATCTCATCGGGCGACTGGCCTCGATGCAGGAAGGTGACGGGACCGTCCTCGACAACTCTTGTATCCAGTTCATTTCGGAACACTGGGATGCCCACAACTCGAACCAACTGCCGGTGGTCCTCGCGGGTGGTCTCAGTGGCACATTGAAGACCGGGCGTACGATGGACTTCATGGATGCCGGGAATGATCGCCGCAAACTGTGCAGCATGTATTTGGCGCTGCTCAATCGCATGGGGATCGAACGGGCGGAATTCGGCGATGCGACCGAGCATCTCGCCGGTCTGTAACGTAGGATGGGCACTCTTGCCCGTCCCTTTTTGAGATCTTGAGAATACGAAGAAGACGGCCGGGGCGGCCATCCTACAGGCCACGCGAGTGATCACTCTCGCGTGGCCACCTTTTTCTCTTCGCCTGGTCTGCGGAACGATTCGAGTGTGAACGTGTAAGTAAACGCTCCGAGGAGTCCTCCCAGCGGAACCTGATGGCATTCGCGGCACGCGGCGATCGCTCGAATTGAGCCCAGCACGTGAAGCTCACGACCATTGGGCTGGTCGAGAACCAGTTCTTCGCCGGCAACCAGTTTTGCAATTGCGTCCGACTCAAACCGTGTGATGGCGCGAGTTGGAGCGTCCCGTAGTTCATCCATGGCAGGTGCTCCGACACATACGCCGCTGGTGGTTGATGCTTGAGGAGGCTGACCAGTTCTAATCGCGCGAATCTCCACCCGAACGTCTCATAACTGACGTTTAGGTTATCAGGGGCGAGATGAAACGCGTGTGACAGAAAGCCTCTGGCCTCCAGCCTGTCGTTGACTCCACCTAATGAATTCAGTGGCACGAAATTGGTGATGCTGTCACGATGAAACGACTCCAGGGTGTCGTTTCCCGGAAGTCGGTCGGATGCGGTTAAATCATGTTTTTGTAGCGCCGCCGGGTCCTGCCCCGCGGCCTGATCCGCATGAGGTCCGTTGCTCGATGAGTCAATTTCATCATGCTGACGGTCAGGTTGGTCAATCCGCTCGGGAGGTGCGTCCAAATCGATGTCTTCAAAACTTGATTTCAAGTCGGCTTTGCGGAGAAGTTTGATACCTGGCAAACGACTACGCCCGAGCCCCGGTTGGGCGATGAAGTCGGCGACGAAACCCACGTGGACTTTCATCAACGCTCCAAACGCCAGACGGCGGTCGTTCTTACGGTACTCGATGCGGAAAGTCCCCAGGTCGAGGTATTCTCGCGATCTGTCGTCCAGTTCCTTGAGCATTTTCATGCTGTAAAGTGGCCGCTCGCTGGTCGCCGTGCTGAAGACGTCTGCGGTGCTGTTGGAATCAGCCGGGGTCGACAGGGCGGTACGGTGCTCATATGCGAGCCTGGGTTTCAGATCAGTCGCGGGGTACCTGGCGAGCAATTCCTGATGCTCGTGGTAGGCCGGCATGAACTCGTACAGGGAGATGCCATAGGCGACCAACGTGCAGGAGAGGCAGATCGCTTCAAACCAACCCCAATGCAGTTTCGCCAAACGAGCAATCGGAGTGGCCAGCAGTAATATCCAAAACAGCCATACGACAGCCGGTGGATGGCCCGCGTTATTCGCGATATACACCACACAGAACCACAGGCTGCCCCAGATCAGAAAGGCCACCACCGGCATCCAGCGCGGTCGCAACAGGTATGGAATATGAGCAGTCAGCATCATGAGCGCGGCGAGTATCAGTGAAAGCTGAAACATGATTGGTCCACCATCGTAAGCAACTTAAGATTCAGGCTGTGACACTTTCCATCCGAACCCAGCCGCGCCGACCTGTCGACGCGATCTATTGAACTTCGAATGCAAACAGACGTGCATTCGAAAGTTCGAACACCAAACGAACCGACTTCCCGCGTAGCGTAGACAGGGGTTTGGCCCACGCCACCTCCGCAGTCAGGGAATCGGTCGCGATGGGCTGACAATCCTGAAAACCAAAACCAGGGACTGGTTCGCCAGCAACATTGGTGATCTGAACTCGTACTTCGCCGTTGGGGGAGTCGACATTGAGCCTCAAAGCATCTCCCTCCACGGTGACTGTCGGCGTCGTAAAGGTTCCTTTTTTTTCTCCCGCCTCGCGTGCGACATACCGATCCCGCTTCATTTTCACCACGCCCAACTGCCGGTCGACTGAGTGTCGATACTTATGGCCCCAACGATAGCCGGCGTAGTAGAGGTAGACCTCATCTCCCACTTCAACCGAACTTCCCACCCATGACATGGCATGGTCCCAAGTTCCGACTCGAGGGTCAGGCCCCAGAAACTTGTTGGTGTGCCGATCGCGGTGCCACGTCTCGCCGTCGCGGGTCCACGTCAGGACCGTATAACCCATTCCCGAGCCTCCCGAGGCTCCCAATCCGGAAGCCCCCAGCCCAGCTTTGCCGCGCGTGTTGGCCTCGATCGCCTCTGCGGGTACGCCTTCCGGCGAGAGATCATCGCGTAGCACTCGCAAGAACGAGATCATCAACTTGCCGCGGACCAGCAACCCGGCACTGCCATACCACTGTGTGATTCCCGAGTCCTTTTCATCCGGCGAGTAGACCATCTTCGGCTCGCTCCAGCTCTTGAAGTCCGAACTGAAACTCGTGAAATAGCGACGAATCGTGGCGGTGACCTGTTTGCCTTCCACGTTGGTCCAGGTATGAGGCCCGTAAATCTTGCCGATCAGGAAATAACGTTGCCGAAGGGGATCGAATCCGGCGTTCCAGATGTCGTCGCCGTTATTCACGGGCAGCACAGGCTTACCGCCATTGTGCAGGGTCCATTGCCGACCATCGGGCGAAAACGCGACACGCGGACCGACGAGCGATCCGGCATCGAAGTACAGCATCTTATAGCGTTCTGCCGACGTCCGAGCTCGGGGCCCATCGTCGACCACGCTGGCTCCAAATCGCACTCGGCCGTCAACGGTCAGCGAATTGAGACGCTCATAGGGACCAGGCCAGCGGATACCATCTGACGACTCCAAATAGCCGGTCACGCCAAAATAGGCGCCATCGGCAGGATCATCGACTGTGTCGACGTTGTACCACATCCGAAATGGCTTGCCGGAAGGTGTCGCCGGATCACGCAACACGGTGAAAAACGGTTGCCAGTTCTGATGCTCCAGGCTGCCCGTGACGACAGGCTCGGTGAGAAATCGCTGCGGTGAGAACACCCGGCGATTCACCCCGGCACTGCTCACAATGAGATGGTCGTCCAACAGAAGATGGACTCCCTTATCGAGGACAATCGGTTTGGACGTATCGACACTTTGCGGGTCGACTGCCAGGGCCGGTTGAGCAATCAACCCCGCCAATACCGCGAACAAGCAGGATCTCAGGTGTCTCATCGTTCGACTCCCGGAACGCGGGCCATCACTGACGCAGACCCGCTAACCTGCCTCGGGCACGGGTCGAGATTATGACGGTTTGTTCATGACCAATCATACAACTTGAAGACACATTCACCAACCGGAAAGCCTGCGGATGATGCTCTTGCTGTAAAGTTTCGGCGGAGTTGATTAGGATTTCTGGTTGTTGGGCAGACAGACTGCCGCTCACCGATTTGCCACATCACAAGTTATACCGCCAGGAGAGACGTATGAGAACGCAAACGTCGCGTCGCGAGTTCCTTCAAAATACATCGGCGATTGGAGCCGCGCTGTTCGTCGGGGGATCTGTCGATCTTCGCGGCCAGGAACGCTCGGCCAATGAGCAACTCAATGTCGTCAACTTTGGCGTCGGCGGTAAGGGTGGTAGCGACTCAGCCCACGCGGCGGAATTCGGTAAGGTCCTCGCGATTTGCGACGTCGATCGCAATACCCTCGAGAGCAAAGGCAAATCGAAAGGCTTCGCGGACGCCGAGAAGTTCACCGACTATCGCGAATTGCTGGAGAAGTTCGGCAAGAAGATCGACATCGCCACCATCAGCACCCCCGACCACATGCATGGTCCGATCACCCTGGCCTGTATGCGATTGGGAATCAGCTGCTACACGCAGAAGCCGTTGACCCGGACGATCTACGAAGCCCGGAAACTCGCGGAAGTCGCCAAGGAAACGGGCGTCTGCACGCAGATGGGTAATCAGGGCACAGCCCTCGATTCTTCGCGTGAAGCCATCGCCCAGATTCAGTCGGGTGTCCTCGGTACGCTGAAGGAAGTGTTCGCCTGGTCGAATCGTCCCGTCTGGGCACAAGGTCCCGGTCGCCGGATGACTCTCGACAAGTTCGCCGCACAAGCGAAGAAGGACGATCCCGAAAATGCCGAGAAGCTGATCGAAAAGAAGAAGGAAGAAATCGCCAAGGCGCTGGAACGCGTCGACTGGAAGAACTGGCTGGGTGTCGCCCCGCCGCGCGAATACTGGCCCGGTCTCTACCACACGTTCCAACACCGCGGGTGGTGGGACTTCGGTACCGGTGCCCTGGGTGATATGGCTTGCCACCAGTTGACCGTGCCGTTCGCTTCGTGCGGATTGCGTGATCCGATCTCGGTGGTCGCCAAGTCGACCGGACACGACTTCGACAGCTTTCCCGCCAGTTCGATCATCAAGTTCGAATATGCCGAGACCAAAGAACGGCCCGCGATTCCCTTCTGGTGGTATGACCGCAAGGGCAACAAGCCCCCCATGGAAGTCTTCGCCAAGCACGGCATCACCAATGTCTCGGACAGCGGTGTGATGGTCGTCGGTGAAAAGGGAGCCTTCTACAGCTCGGACGACTACTGTGGCGTCTACCAGTTGAAAGGTGTCGAGAAGGTCAAGGTTGAATACGAAAAGGCCGAGAACAAGGGAAACAACGACCTCAACAACATGTACGAGTTGTTCCGTGCCAAGCGAGCCAACGATCCGAAGATCGCCAAGTCGAACTTCATCGATCGCGCTGGCCCGCTGACGGAAACGATCCTGTTGGGCAATCTCGCCGTCTGGGCGGCGGCCACGGGCGGTGCCGAAGGCGCGATGGGCGACTGGGGCGAGAAGGTCGAATGGGACGCCAAGGGCCTGAAGGTCACCAACCTCGCGTCACTCAAGACGCCGAAGGTTGCGGATCTGATCAAGCCGGTGTATGCCGAAGGTCACAAGTTGGATTAGTCTGTGAAGCAGGTGAGCCCCGTGGCAGACGCTGCTAGCGTCTGCGAACACCGACGCTGGCAGCGTCGGCCACGGGGCCCAACTCACCTGATCAACGTGTTATGTCTGTATGAAATTGGGCGCACGCGGTTCGCGTGCGCCCAATCTTTTCGTTGAATAAGGCAAGAATCATGGTGAGTTCGCATTGGTCGCACGGCATCGTTGCCGGCATGGTAATGGGTTTGTTCTGTCTGACGGGATGCACGAAACCTGACGGGGCTGGTGGAGGTGCGACTCCCCCCACGACCAATCCGACTCCTGCGAAACCTGCAGCTCCGCCCGCCGCCGCCGCGGCCTCTCCATCCACCGCCAACGCAGACGACGTGAAGGCCGCGAAGGCGCGGATCGACGCCTTGGGGGCTCGTGCCAAATACACGCCGAAAGACGGCGACTTGTTGACTGAGATCTCGATTCAAGACGGCTCCAATCTCACCGCCGAGGACTTGACGCTGTTCGGTAAACTCAGCGATCTGAAAAAACTCCAGATCTTCAATTGCCGCACTCTGAATGACGAAATGGCGGCCAAGTTGAGCGGCTTGAAAGGTCTCACCAATCTGGCGTTGACCAATTCGGGGATCAACGACGTCACGGTGCAGATGATCGTCAAATCGTTTCCCAATCTCACCGACCTGGACCTGTCCTCCAACACCAACGTGACCAAAGGGGTGGTCAAGATCATTAGCGATTTGAGCAAACTCCAGCGTCTGACATTGGTGCAAAACAGAGTCGACGATATCGGGTCCCAGCGCTTTGAAAAACTGAAGGACCTCCGTTCGCTCGACTTGCGCGGCAACATGGAAGCGGGCGACATGGCCCTGGACGTCGTTGCGGATCTGCCGAAGCTCACGGCTCTCAAGCATCGCAGTACGGCGGTCACCGATTCGGGATTGGAATCTCTCGCTCGCAATCAATCCCTGGAATCGTTGCTGATTCAGGATTTCGCCGTTTCCGATCAGTCTGGCCAGCACCTCGCCAAACTCAGCAAACTCTCGCAACTCGAAATCTTCCGCTGCCAGGGCTTCGGTTCGGAAGGCGTCCTGGCACTCAAGGGAATGGGACTGATCCGGTTGACCTTGCGAGACCTGCCGAACGTCGATGATCGGGCCATGGAAGTCTTCGATGATCTCCCCAAGCTACGCCGTCTCTACCTGCACGAACTCTCCTCAGTCAGCGACTCGGGCCTGACGCATCTGGCAAATCTCAAGTCGCTGGAGTTGCTCGATATCTGGACCGTTCCCCAGATGACCGACGCCACAGTGGACGTGATCGCCACACTTCCTAATCTGAAAGAGCTGTCAATCCGAGCAACGGGAGTCACCGACAGTACGATCGACAAACTGTTGAAAATCTCCAGTCTGCAATCATTGACGTTCAAAGACAACGGCTCGGTCACACCCGAGGGGCTGAAGAAACTCGAATCCAAGAAATGGTCAAAGCTGGATCTTGGAATGTCTGGAGCATCGGGCGAAGGTGAAGCAGGGGCGCCCTAATCGTTCGAAGATTCGCCAAGAGACTCAACAAGATCGTCCCGAAGTCTCTTTTGAGAGATTGGAATGGTACCGACGGTGATTGGAGTTAGGATGATCGTTCCGTCCTCCGTTCCATGGCCCGTTGCGAACAATTTTTTGTACATTGAGCCCACGTCAGAAAAGTCGATTTGAAGGCGAGCAATAAGTTCGTTGCTTTCCATCTCGTCCCGACTGTTCCACGTTGCCTCATGACGACAATGCCAATTGCGGCCTTGAGAATCTCGGACTACGAAATGGTCTTTCCAATCGAATGCCAAGTTATCAACAGGCCCTCGGATACAGACGAAAACATAGGCCCAGAGTATTTCTGATCGATCACGAGCAGACACAAACTGCGACAGATGGCTGCGATTTGTCGTCACGATTGTGCCACCAACCATTGCAGCTTGAGCTGCGAGGATAACATCTCCGTCGAGAGCGATGTCAGCCGCAGTCGGATTCCCTCGTAATCGTGAGTCGGCCCAAAACTCGGCCGCCTTTCGTAGCGTCTCGGTGTCGAGAGGCAGGTACTCCAGCAGTTCACACAGTTCATCAAGCCGTTGGATGCTGCGCGGGGACGATTGACCTTTTCGAACGAGATGAAGCAGTTTCCGGCGCAGTTCGTAGTCACAGAGCTCGGGCAAATAGACACGATCTTCGGAGCCACTGGTCAGAATTGCCGCAATCCAATCTCTCACTTCTTGGTTGGTCTGTTTAGAAGGATGACACAATTGGCCCAAGATGCCGGTGTCAAGCAGCAGGTTCATCGCGATCCTCGCACCGAAGACCGGCGTCTTTCAATTCAATTTCCAATAGTTGACCGACACGTTCGTCGTACTCGTGATCTTCTTGTGACCACTGGAGCAGACGTTCCGCCGCCTTCCGATACCGTTCATGCCGAATCGTTTCTAGTTCGTCAGTGGTAGGAATGAGCGTAGTACTCATGTTGGCTCTCTTCTAACGGTTCGTAGCGAAAATCACGAATTTGATTGAATAATACAATGCGAATTCTACTCAGTGCGTTTTGTGCGATTGCGCTCACCATCTCAGTTTGTAGTATATCGCGATAACTTGCTATAGAAAAATCGGAATTAGATCAGGGTGTCGGCATCGAGAGTATTTCTCGAAAATGGACGCCGAGCCGGTCATTTCAGTTGGTGTTTCTGAAAGAACTCCCACATCAGATCATTGGCGGAGATGTTGAGCGCCGACCTACCGAGGTTTCGCGAGGGGGACTTCTTCCCCGGCCAGGTATGGCCGCCTCCTTCAATCACGACCAGCACCACCTCGGGCCCATGTGGATTCGTGCCGTATATTGCACGGGTGACTCGCATGTCGTCATCGACCTTGGACAACACGTCCCGGTGAGGAGTCTCATCGCACCCGTTGGCTTTCACCCAGGCTTGAATCGAGTGATCGACTGAATACAACAGTTTGCCGGACGGACTTCGACCACCGGCGAACGGCATGAATTTGTCGTCAGTCCCATGCACGTGCAAGATCGGCACCGGACGATTCGGGTTACAAGTTCTCGTTCCCATCGTACCGGAAACCGGCGCGATGGCGGCAATGCGATCCGACATTTCCGACGCCATGCGGTAGGCCATCATCCCCCCATTGGACATGCCCGTAATGTAAATCCGACGGGGGTCCGCATTGAAGGTCTGAATCAAGTCGTCCAGGATCGCGTTGATGAAGCCCACGTCATCGATATTCTTCTCGACGGCCGAACCGCAACAGGTCCCGGCATTCCAATTCAACGAGGAAAATGTGCCCGTGCCATCAGGGTACACGGCAATGAACCCAGCCTCATCCGCTTTTTTGCTCAACCCGGAAAACCAGGCCATCATCGGTCCATTCATCGTGGCCCCATGCATGGCCACGACCACGGGCGTGGGCGTGCGAGAATCGTAGCCCTCGGGCAAATGGATCAGGTAGGACCGCTTCAGCCCTCCGACCTTAAGAGAGCGGGTCTTCCCGGGGAGAACGCACCATGCGAACAATAGCCTCGTGACCGACATGGACTACCCTTGCCACGATTTGCGGAAGACCTCGGACAGACGAGCCAGCAAGAAGATTGTAACACAAGAACCTCACGGGGATGTTCCGTGAGGTTCTCTATTCTGCTAAGACCTCTGCGCCATTGGCGAAGAAGTGATCAAACTAATCGTCTTCGTCTTCGTCGTCGTCTTCCTCATCGTCATCGTCGTCATCCAGATCGTCGTCGAGGTCGTCATCGCCTTCATCATCGAAGTCGTCGTCGAACTCGTCGTCGTCCAGTTCTTCTGTATCGTCATCTTCGAATTCATCGTCCACGTCATCATCGTCAATCATCATTGAACCTGTTCTTTCTATTGCTCCGATGCCGGATCGGCGTCGGCACGCTCCGGGATTGTACGGTGGTGCAGATTCGTGTCAAGTAGTTGCGACGTCCAGCACAATTCCTTGAGTCGATGACGTCGCCCGACGGGAAATCGCGAATTGCAGCTCTTTCCCGCTTCCCGAATCGCAAAGCTTGGTTTTCGCCGTCATTCATCGTACGATCACACTTAAACGGGACAGGATTTCCATCTCGATGCAGCCCCTTATGCGGGTGAATGAAATTTTGCACCGTCAAATAACCGACCTCTCTTTCGATCTGTCTCCGCCTCGCAACTCCCGGAGTTTCAAGATGTCGTGCTCAACTCTTGTACAAGTTGTTACCCTTTCGCTGGTCGCCCTGCTGGGGCAGGCCAACCAAATCAAAGCGGCAGAGGGCAAGCTCCTTTCTCATCCACCGATGCGACCGCTGCCGACGGCATCGACTCGACCGCTCGCTCCAGGGCCAGCATTCTTCGTCGATTCGACGAGCAAAGGAGATGATGCCCAAGATGGCAGCCAACTGCATCCTTGGAAAACCCTTGCTCACGCCACCCGGCAACTCAAACCAGGTGATACGCTCTATCTGCGCGGCGGCACGTATTACGAGCGTCCGTTCCTTCGCCATTCGGGAACGGCCGCAAAACCAATTACCATTTGCGGCTATCCGGGCGAGATCTCCATCCTGGATGGTGGATTGCGTGAATTCTGCGACAGTCCCGCCACAAGCTGGCAGCCATTCGAAGGGGGTGCCGAGGGAGAGTACGTCTCGACCAAGACTTATCCCCAGATTGACGATCGCCAAGTGCCGCATCAGTTTTTGCCAACTGCCTGGGAACCGATGTGGGGCATCGAAACGGAACGTCCGATCGCCCTGGGGAACTTTGCCGACTCGATGATTCCGCTACATGGATATCGCACCATCGGCGACTTGCGTGCGCCAACGGAGTTTTGGCCGGCCGCAGCCAAGGGTAACGATCGCGAGGCCGGCCCCTACTGCGGTCCCGGTCTGTGGTTCAATCGGGAAACGGGACGCGTCCACATCCGGCTCAGTCATAATCGACTGGCAGGCTTGGGAGATCGCGCCTATCGCGGCGAGACTGACCCGCGCAAAATGCCACTGATTGTGGCCTTGGGATTCGGCGGCGAAGTACTGCGCATCAGTGGTATCAAGCATGTGCAGATTCGCGACCTGGTTCTCCGCGGTGCCACCGGCAGCCCCATGATCAACCTCTACGGTTCCGAGAACATCGATCTTGACCATCTGACGATCTTCGGCGGCTTCCCGGCCTTGCTGGTGAGCGCCTCAAAGGAGATTCGCGTCACCCACTCCGCCTTTCGCGGACTGGCGGCTCCCTGGACAGGACGCGGCCACATGAAGTATCGCGGGACGGCTTCCTACCAGGTCATTTTCCAAAACGGCCAGCCAGAGAATGAGAACATTGAATTCGCCTGGTGCGAATTTACCGACGACCACGATTGCGCCTTCCTCCGCTTCGTGAAGAATCTTCAGTTCCATCACAACTACGTCGACAACTTCAACGACGATGGTCTCGAGTTTGGCCCCAAGCGACGCAATCACTCGATGTTCGTCTATCAGAACCGTATTGGCGCCTGTCTGGGAATGTTTCAACAACATGAACTGGAGAAGGACGAATCACCAGTCGATCACGATCCGAACACCGGAGTGTTCGTCTATCGCAACGTCCTCGATCCACGGGCCGGGGTCTACTATGCAATGCCCACGAAAGACGAACCAACTGGTGAATATCTGCATAACGAAGGAGTCCTGGTAGGCGACCACGGCAGCCCGATCTATCCCGTCATGCGGTTCTATCACAACACCATCATCCGGCGAGCCTCGGTATTCCGTGACTACTTCCTGTTCGGTCTCGGTACGGTAGGAATCAGTAAAACCGAACGTCATGTGTTTAATAACATCTTAGTCCAACTGGAAGGATCGCCAGGCATGGGTATGGGAGTTGCGTCCAACTTACGCGAAGGGGGAAATCTTCTGTGGAGCTTCGCACCAAGTTCCGCCGGTAACCTGGATCCCTTCGCGAAGTTTCGTACTTCAAAGCTCTTCATCGACAGCAAGCAGTTCTTTGAGCCAGGTTGGACAACCCTGGACCATTGGGCTGACCCCGCGTTCGTGAACTTGACGCTCGCCGAGTTGCCCAAAATGGATCTCGGGCTAAAATCTACTAGTCAGGCGGTCAACTCCGGTGTGGCTCTGCCTTCCGAATGGCCCGACGTCTTACGCACTGCCGACGCCGGCCTGCCAGATGCCGGTGCACTGCCTCTGAATACAAAGTCGTGGGGCGTGGGGGTCGACGGCCGAATTCCGCTCTATGGGGAAACGGCCGCCAAATAGCTCGCGTCAGTACGTGTGCCCCGTGGCCGACTCTGCCAGCGTCGGAACGCAGACGCTAGCAGCGTCTGCCACGGGGGCGGACTACCGGCCTCGCGCCATCGTGCCGTCGATATTGATCTGCCGAGTCGCCGCGTTGCTATTATGGCCACTGACATTCGTGATCTGCATTTGAACCGTCCGGGGATCATGTGACGCCCGACGCTCGTTCTTCGCGAAGAACGTGATGCGTTTCACCAGCGCCTGGACCGCCGCCTCCGAAGCAGATGAATTAAACGTGATAACCAGATCAGGTTGAGATTTCGAGCCACCCTGGAAGGTGCCGATGACCACTCCACCGAAGAACACGCTTTTCCCCTTCAGACTTATCTGGCCTGGTCTATTGCCCTGAGGATTGATGCCCAGCACGTCCTTCGACTGGCGATTGGCAGTAATCGACACCGTCAGCACGGCTACAGAATAATCAGTTTCAGTGACATCAGCCTGATACTGAGCGGTCGGATCAACGTACGCGTTCTCTTTATCGAGGTAATACGACCCATCGACTGGATTCAAGGTGATAACGGGGTCTTCGACGGCATTTGTGATATTCACCGTCACATCTTGAGCCGTCGACATCCCTGCTTCATCATTTGCCGTGACTTGAACTTCATAGGAATTGTCAGCTCCGACATCTGCGGGATGTTCGTAATCCGGTGCGGTCAGGAACGACAAGACGCCAGTATTCGGATTAATACTAAAGAGTGTTCGATCGACTCCACCTGTGATGCTGTAAGCCATTGCCTGAGCAGGCAAATCGGCATCCGTCGCAGACACCGTCCCGGCAATCGTCGTGTTCTCGGCGATGGTAAAGCTCGTCGCCGAGCTAAAGACCGGGGCGTTGTCATTGACTGGCGTTACAGTGACCGCGATCAGCTGAATCGTCGTCAGTCCCGAGTTGTCGTTCGCCGTCACATCGACGTGATAAACATTGTCCGTTAAGTCATCGGCTGGTGACTCATAATTGGGGGCAGTATTAAAGGTAAGCACGCCAGTCGTAGGATTGATTGTGAACAGCGTCTCATCGGCTCCTCCTGTGATGCTGTACGTGATCGGTTGAGCCGGCCTATCGGCGTCGGTGGCGGCAACTGTCCCCACGGATGTCGCGTTTTCGGCAACGTTGAACGCACCGGGAGAGGTGAAGAACGGAGCGTTGTCGTTGAGTGGTGTCACGGTGATGGCGATGTGCTGCACCGTGGACTGGCCCGCATTGTCACTGGCGGTAATGTCCACAAAGTACGAATTGTTCGTGCCGTTGTCGGTGGGCACTTCGTAGTCCGGAGCTGTGATGAACGACAGAACGCCAGTCGCAGAATCAATATGGAACAATGCAGAATCGAGACCGCCGGTGATGCTGTAGATCAACGATTGCGCGGGAAAATCTGCATCTGTAGCATGGACTGTTTCAACGATGGTTGAGTTTTCGGGAATGATCGCCGCCGCCAGGGAAGTAAAGATGGGAGCATTGTCATTCATCGGAGTAACTGTGACGGTCACGTTCTGGGTCGACGTACGGCCCGCGTTGTCGTTGGCGATCACATCGACGTGATACACATTGTCGCTGTTCGCGCCAGGCGGCAGTTCGTAGTCGGGCGCCGTGATAAACGCCAGGACTCCTGAGGTCGCATTGATTGTGAACAACGCGGCATCGGCACCACCCAGGCCATAAGTCACCGACTGAGCCGGCAAATCGGCATCGGTCGTCGAAACTGTCCCAACTGCCGTGGTGTTCTCAGGGACATTAAATGTGGCCGACGAACTAAAGGCCGGCGCAAATTCATTCACCGGAGTTACGATGACCTCGATGAATTGATTCTGAAGCGAACTAATTCCATCGGCAACGCTAATCAACAGAAAATAGGTGTTATTCGCGTCGCTGTCCGACGGAGATTCATAGTTTGGAGCACTGACGAATTCCAAGACTCCCGTCGCAGGGTCGATCGTAAACAGCGCCGAGTCCGGATTCGGCACCAGACTGTACGTGAGCGTCTGAGCCGGGAGATCGTCATCGGTGGCCGACATCGTCCCGACGAGGGTCGTGTTCTCTGGCACATTAAATAAAGTGGCTGACGTGAAGATCGGGAAGCTGTCATTCACCGGTGTCACCGTGACGGAGAGATGCTGAACCGTCGTCTGACCTAAGCCATCGTCAGCCGTCACATCGACCAGATAAACATTGTCCGCATTCGCATTGCCCGGCAACTCATAGTCGGGTGATGTGATGAAGGTCAATGCTCCACTGTCAGAATCAATGTGGAACAACGCCTTATCAGTTCCACCAGTAATGCTGTAGGTGACAGTCTGTGCCGGCAGATCGGCGTCGCTGGCGGCAACGGTGCCCACTGTGGAAGTGTTTTCCTCAACGTCGAATGTTGCCGACGAGGTAAACACCGGGGCATTGTCATTCACCGGCAATACAGTAATCGTGAACTGTTGCTCGACATACAGTCCGCCTACATCGGTGCTACGGACAAGGATCGAGTAGAACTCTTTCGTCTCACGATCAAAACTCGCAGCAGTCAGGAGTTGGCCGGTGCTGTCGATCGTATACGACGTGTTATCGTCATCTCCAGAGCCACTTACGAGGGTGTAGGCAAACGTATCTCCCACATCCGGATCGGTCGTGTTGAAAGTACCAACCACAGTGCCAGAAGGCTCGTTTTCGGGGACGCTGGCGCTACTCAGGCCGACAGCCGTTGGGGCCTGATTCGAGATCAAGACGACGTCATTGTGTTCGGTACCGCCAACGTACGTGATGACAAATGTGTAGGTATCAACTGCGAGGGTGCTCCCTTCGGGCAATCCGAGGAAGGTACCGACGACCGGATCGCTATCGTCGTTGTCAATGATTGTCCACGAGTCACCACTCGTCGGACTATAGCCCAGAGAAACATCCAGAATAGCTCCCGTCAGATCGACGGTACCGGTTACCTTGGTCTGATCGTAATCATCACCGGCGGTGGTTCCATCCAGTTCAACGATGTAGCTCGAATTGTTGCTAAAATCCAAGTCACCCGTATTCAGAATGGCTGGTGAGTTGCCCGGTGACAATGTGCCGGTCGACGAAATCGAGACTGCAGGAACAGCAGATAAGCCGCCTAAAGTGCCGTCGACATAAACGTGGCTGCTCGACGTAATGAATGCATTCGCCAGTAATTTGCCCGCACTGACATTAGTAACGCCGGTATAAGAATTATCCGCAGTCAGATCTAACGTGCCTTGCCCTGTCTTAGACAGGCTGAATGCACCGGAGATCGCACCGCCGAAATTCAGCGTGCCACCACTCGCCACGTCGATCGCCGTGTTGGCGAGCAACTGCGTGTTGAGTTCGAATCTGGAAGTCCCGGACGAATAGAGCGTCGTCAACCCGTTCGCGAGGGCGATATCATTTCCGTAAATGTCGTAGTTACTGCCGGCAACGGTAATCGAATGGAAGACCATGCCAGAGGCCAAATTGTCGACGCTCTCAGTATTATCAGGGTTACTCGGGAAGATCAGATTAGAACCAGGGGTCGGCACCAGCCCGCCTACCCAGTTGTCCGGATTGGTCCAGAAGCTGTCGTCAGGGCTGGCACCCGACCAGACAAAAGTGACATCAGTCACCGTCAACACAACATCATTATTATTGGTGCCCCCCTGATAGCTGATCGTGAACGTGACGTTCCCGATCGTCAAGGTCGAGCCTTCAGACAGCCCATTAAAGGTGCCAGTAATTGGATCGAAATCATCATTGTCAATGATTGTAAATGTGTCACCAATTGTCGGCGTGTATCCCAGCGACAACGACAGCGTTGCGTTGTCCAGATCAACGGTGCCCGTAACATTCGTTTGATCGTATTCAGTACCCACGGAGCTTCCGTCAATCTCTACGCTATAGGTGGCCCCGATAATAAATGCGAGGTTCCTGGTGTTCAGAATCCCGGGAGAATTTCCCGGGGCGAGCGTCGCCGTGGATGCCAACGACACGGCGGGAACGGTTCCTGAACCCCCGAGTGTACCGTTAACATACACGTGCTGATTCGTGGCAATCGAGCCATTCACCACCAACGTACCGACGACCGTCGTAATGCCCTCATAGTCATTGGTCCCATTCAGCACGAGCGTGCCGAGACCCGTCTTGATCAAACTGTGTGTCTCGCTCGAATCGGAAATCGTTCCGGAAAATGCGAGATACGCGCCCGCATCCACGTTTAAAGTGGTGTCTGCGAGAATTGTGACGTTGTCCCCGAAGGTGTTGACGCCGCCCGTACTATGAATGGCGGCACTGGTCGTCGTAATCAAGATCGGATTATTCACCGTGATGTTACCGGAAACTTCGAGCGTCCCGGTGCCCAGGATATTCACGACTCCGGTGCCTGCACCGGCACTATTTTGAATCTCTAGAATCCCGGAATTAATATTTGTGCCACCCGAATAGGAGTTGGCACCATACAACAGCATCTTACCGGCACCGTCCTTAATGATGTTCATCCCAGAGGTAACGGCGGCCTCGACCACCAGGTCTCTTCCGCCCAGAGTGGTTCCCTGGGCGACCGTGAAGGTATTGTTTGGACCGGCAAATGCCAGGGTGCCGCCAATCACAGAGACCTGCGAATCCGCGTTCGTCGTGATGAATCCACCCGAGGCGATCGTCAAGGTCCCGGCACCTGACTGCGCATATCCGCCCGTCAGTGTCAAAGAGCCGACGGTGTCATTGTGATTCATTAAGTAGAGGCTGGCCCCGGTCAGCGTGACATCCGACGAATCAGCGATCTGATCGTCGTGGTACTCATACGCAGTCACCCCTGCATTCACAGTCAAGTCGCCGGCGATCGCGATCGCTCCCGAGTCCTTCGTCAGACTCAAGCTGCCTGCATTAAGAGTCGTGGTGCCGGTGTACGTGTTTGAAAAATTGCCTCCAAGAACAAGTGCTCCGCCACCATCTAAAGTCAATCCATGGCTGCCGCCGGAGATCGCTCCATAAATCTGCAGTCCGGTTCCTGGATCAACTTCAACCGTCGTGTCATGTTGCAAGTTGATATCAAAATAGAGTTGCCCAACTGTGGCGGCGCCCCCGGTGTAGAACAGGTCTCCATCCAGTGCCACCCGGCTGCCACTCAGCCCATAACCGTTGGCGGCAATCGTAATGTCTCCGAAAGGGGTGTCGATCGGGAAATCATTCGCATTGGATTTCTGCGCAGCGCCAGCCGGGAAGACCAGATTTGAGCCGGGTGTCGGAACCAGGTCACTCACCCAGTTTTGGGCGGTCGTCCAATTGTTATCTCCACCCCCACCGTCCCAAGTGTATGTCACGTCGACGACAGTCAGGACGACATCGTTGCTGTTGGTTCCTCCGGTATAACTGATCGACATCGTCGCATTGCCGACCGTGAATGTCGCCCCTTCGGACAACCCGGAGAACGTGCCCGAAACCGCATCGCTGTCATCATTATCGATGATTGTGTAAGTATCGCCGACCGTTGCTGCAAAGCCCAACGAGGCCACCAGAGTCGCATTGTTGAGAACGACGCTGCCGGTCACATTCGCCTGGTCGTAGCCAGTTCCCTCCGTCGTACCATCCAGGTCGACTTTGTACGTCGCGCCTGCGTTGAACGTGAGGTTGCCCGTGCTTAAAATAGCCGGAGAATTGCCCAGCGCACTGCCCGGCGTCAGCGTACCGACATTCGACACGACAACGGTCGACACCGTGCCCGAGCCGCCCAGCACACTATTGTCGTATATGAGTCGACAGTCTGCCAAAGATCCATTCACCAGGACCGTTCCAACCAGAACACCCATCTCTCCCGAATACGTACTGGTTCCCGACAGGATCAGTGTCCCCGCACCCTCTTTGCCCAGATCGAGATGGCCAGAAAGGGCACCAGACAGAGTCAAGGTCGAGCCAGCAGTGACTTCGATCGAATTATTATTGACGTTAAAGGAGACATCCCCCTGCACGACGTTATCACCGCCGCTGCTCACCAGCTTGACTGTGCCGCTGGTCGCCAGCCCATTGAAAGTGATCCCATTGGGTATCGTAATTCCGTCTCTAACCTCCAGTGAGGCCTCATCGGAGATCGTGGCGTTTGCACTACCAAGCGCCAAACCATTCGACACGATCAGCAAGCCATCGCTGACAGTCATGCCCCCATCGAACGAGTTGCCACCGGAGAGAATCAGAGTGCCCGCACCGGTCTTGATCAAACCTGCCGTGAGCAAGTCATCAGAGAATTGACTGTCGAATTTCAGCGTTCCGCCCGCAGCCACGTCAATGGTCTGGTCGACCATGGAATAGGTGTCAATATCATAACGCGAGCTGCCAGAACCGTAGGTCGTGGTGATTCCAGAGTCTAAAACAATCGGGTGACCAAAAAGATCGTAGCCCGCAGACGCAATCGTGATAGAGTGGTAATCCCTCCCGATCATGTCGTTAAAGTTGGTCTGTCGCGCGGCACCATTCGGAAATACCAGATTGGAGCCCGGCGTGGGGACCACGTCGCCCACCCAGTTCGCAGCCGTGCTCCAGTTGTCATCGGTTCCGCCGCCGTCCCAGGTATAGGTCACGTCGGTTACGGTCAAGACGACATCATTACTGCCTATGCCCCCCACATAGCTGATCTGCATCGTCACGTTGCCAAACGTCAGCAGCGATCCTTCGGGCAGTCCCGAAAATGTGTTGGAAATTGCGCCGCTGCCCTCGTTTTCGATAATCGGAATCTCATTACCGATGGTCGGCGTATAGTTCAACGAAACGTTGAGCGTCGCGCTCGCCAGATCAACCGTGCCAGTGACAACGGTCTGATCGAAATCTGCCGGACCTAGTCCTTGGCTGTAGATCCCAACACTGTATGTCGATCCACTACTCATGAATGACAGATCGCCGGTATGGAGAATCTTTGAGGACGAGTTGAGCGTGCTGCCTGGCGCCAATGTGCCAATATTGGAAATAATGACGGTCGGGACCGTACCCGATCCACTGAGCCGGCCGTCAACGAAGACCTGGTGACTGGCAGAGATATCACCATCAACGAGTAGAACTCCATCGCCAACATTGACATTCCCCGTCTGCGTGCTGGTACCAGTCAGGCTCAGGATACCGGGCCCATTTTTATCCCAATCAACTGACCCACTGATCGCATTCGACAGAGTCAATGTCGTGCCGCTGGGCACATCAAATGATTGATTATTAAAGTAGAGCGAGATGAGCCCCTGGAGCTCATTGTCGCCAGAGACATTCTCGACCTTGCTCATTCCCGGAGCCGTTACTCCGCGCAGATCAATGGAATTGCTCACAGTAATATTATTGGTCAGTAGCAGACTGGCCCCGGAATCGACAACTGTGTTACCGCTGCCCAGGGCATTTCCATTGCTGATCAGCAGTGTTCCACCATTAACATTCACTCCGTTCCCAAAGGTATTGGCCCCGGCCAGCGTCAACTGGCCAGCGTTCGTTTTCGTGACGGTACTGTGCGGCCCCTCAGAAATCACTCCATTGAGAGCCAACACACCACCAGCCGCGACGTCAATCACAACGTTTGAACCAAGTTCCATATTGAGATTGATGAGCGCCACGCCGGCTGAATACGTTGCCGCAATATCGCCATCCAATTCGATCGCGTTGCCGCCGAGCACATAGTTCGGATCGGCAATCGTAATCCCGTCAAACCACGTGCCTGAGTCGAAGTCGTTAGTCGTGGTCTGTCGTGGAGCCCCCACGGGGAATACGAGGCTATCACCACCCTGTGGTGCGATGTCCCCCACCCAGTTGGCCGCCGTGGTCCAGTTGTTATCACCTCCGCCGCCATCCCAGGTGTCCAAGATATTCGCGACCGTCAGGGTCACGTCATTATCATTGGTTCCCGCACGATAGCTGATCCGGAATGTGACGTTGCCGATATCAAACGTGGTGCCTTCCGGCAGGCCCAGGAAATAGCCGATGACTCCATCGGTGTCGTCATTATTGATGATTGTAAAGACGTCACCCACCGTGGGCCTGAAACCCAACGAGACTGTCAAAAATCCATGTTGAGTCCCCAGATTAACGCCACCGGTGACATTCAACTGGTCGTATTCAGAATCAACCGTTCTCCCCAGAAGTTCTACACTATAGATCGAATCGTTCACCAGCGAGACATCTCCCGTATCGAGAATGCCTGGCGATAAATCCCCCGGGGCCAGCGTGCCGATCGATGAGATCGACAAAGCTCCGACTTTGCCTGTGCCGCCCAGAATTCCATCCACGAACATGAGGTCACTCGACGACGTATCGCCATCGACAAACAGTGAGCCATTTCCAACGTTGATGCGCCCGGTGTGCGTGCTCGTGCCGGACAGGACTAATTGGCCCGCGCCATTCTTGTCGAAATCGACAGAGCCGGAGATGACGCTATCAATACTCAACGATCCTCCGCTCGGCACCTCGAACGACTGGTTGTTTGAGGTGAGGGCAATATTTCCGTGGATCTGGTACACGCCCGAACCAACGACAAGTTTGCTAAATCCCCCTGCCGTGCGGCCGTCCAGGGTCATCGAGTTGTTGATCGAAATATCGTTACTCAACATCAATGACGCCAGATCGCCAACGAATACCGAGCTGGTCCCCAGAGCTGAACCGTCCGTCACTTCGACAAACCCGCCGCTGACGAGCGTACCTCCGTCGTAGCTATTCGAAGCGCTTAGCGTCAGCGTGCCGCCACCGGTCTTCTGGAGAAGGAAAGTGTTCGTCCCATCGGTTATCGCACCGCCAATCGTCAATTGCCCCCCGTCTTGAACAAAGACGGGCTGGGGAAGCCCCAGAGTCGTGTTGAAATCGATGGTTGACGTGCCAGCTGAGTAGCTGGCCGAGATTCCGTGATCGATTAGGATTGGGTTACCAATCAGCGAATAGTTGGCACTGGCGATAACAATCGAGTCAAACTCAGTACCTGCAGAGAAATCATTGATTGTCGTAAAATCGGCCGAACCGCTGGGGAACACCAGTTGGTCCCCAGGCAGAGGCGCCACGCCAGACAGCCAGTTGGTATCGGTTGTCCAATTGCTATCGCCGCCATTTCCCGTCCACACATCGACTCGCATCAGAGCCGTCAAGTACACGTCATTGCTATCACCGCCGACATAGGTAATCTCAAATGGCTGATTACCTATGGTAAAGGTGGCCCCTTCCGGAAGGCCATTAAATGTACCGTTGACGGCGCCGGATCCCTCATTGTTGATAATTTCAAACGTGTCCCCCACGTCAGGCAGAAATCCCAGTGAGATACTCAGCGTGGCGTCCGCCAGGGTGATGCTGCCGGTGGCATCGGTCTGGTCGTAATCGGAACCGACCGTTGTCCCATTAATTTGCACACTATATATTGAACCGCTGCTGCTAAAAGTCAGATCACCTGTGTGCAAGATGCCCGGTGAGTTACCCGGAGCCAATGTGCCGATATTCGAGATCTCCACGGCCGAAACCGTCCCAGTCCCACCGAGGGTACCGTCAACAAAAATCAGCGAACTAGTCGAATAATCTCCGTTGACTAGCAGGGTGCCGTCATAGACGTTTAGATGGCCGGTGTGTGTGCTGGTGCCATCGAGATCCAGGGTTCCGCTACCGTTCTTGTCGAGATCCCGGCTGCCGCTGAGCGAACCAGTCAGAGTCAGGGTCTGCCCGCTACCGACTTCAATGGATTCATTGTTGGGACCGGTGATCGCGATCGATCCACTGTAAGTGTTATTTCCGGACTCGTTGAGCAGTTTATTGTAACCGGCGTTCGGGAGTCCCGTTAAAGTCAGTGGATTCGAGACGTCGATGTCGTCGTTCAGCGCGAACGACGATGAGTCGTTAATCGACACCGCGCCTGTTCCCAATGCCAGGTAGTTGCTTATCTCGAGCAAACCTCCATCGACCATCGTCCCACCATCGTAGGAGTTGGCCGTCGGAAGCGTCAGTGTCCCGGCGCCTGTCTTCGAAAGCGAGTAACTAGCGGCTCCGTCGTCGATGTTACCATTCAGCGCCAACTGGCCGCCCGATACGACATTGACAGTTCTGCCCGATTGCAGTTCGATCCCAAACGAAATTGCCGAAACCCCAGTGGCCGTCTCGAAGAGATCGCCATCCAGATCAATGACATTCCCGCTGAGGGAGTAGCCGGCACTCGCAATGGTGATGTCGTTAAAGTTTGTGTTGTCCGGAAAGTCATTGGACGAGGAACCCGCAAAGCCATCTGGAAAAACAAGATTGGATCCCTCCGTCGGGATCACGTCAGTGTCCCAGTTTTCGGCAGTCATCCAGTTCGTATCGGAACCACCGCCGTCCCAGGTAAAGGTATCAACTGTCAGGACGACCCGCTCTTCGAGTCGCTCGACAGCGCCCACTGGAGAGCGGTTCTGCTTGCCAGAACGGCTCTTTTTGTGAGGGGGGAACAGGGCGCTGATGTGGTCGAAAAAGCGTTTAATAAGCACTGGCAGTTCCTCGCGAATTAATCAACAACATGGCCCAAGTCGAAGAGAAAGAAGCCCACGTCAGAACATGACGCGCAGCAGCAGCAGCAGCAGCAGCAGCAGCAGCAGCAGCAGCAGCAGCGGATTCGTTCGGCGTCGATCGCCGCGGTGCTTCAATCATCGAAAAAGTCCGTTGGCGGCGGGACAATTCTTCATGACTGAAGCAATAAACTGTTGAGGCGTTTCAGCTCTCAGGTGCGAAGTTCAGTCTCGATTGCAGTCGTCCACATCCGCCGAGGGGCCACGAGCGTGTTCATGTGCCTCATCTGCAGGTGAATACAGAACGACATCGGATGACACGAAATTGAGGCTTGACTAAATGGGCGATCGAACTTAAAAAAAGACAGGCTGTCCGCCTATTCGACATAAGGTCGATGTGTACGAACAAATCGTATATAAAATGAAGGTGGCAGAAATCTGCAGACGAAGGCGGGACCGGTTGGCGCGATGTTCCAGACTGTAGGGATCAGTCAAACTAGAGCGATGAGTTTGACGTCTGTGCGCGCATGCCCAACTTGGCGGATGGGAGGGCGAGGCTTCTGCCGAGCCTGTAATCTGACTCTCGGAGTCGGGAGCATGATCTCAAAGACGACCCGACTCAGAGAGTCAGGCTACAGGAGCGTTTTGGACTCACGGGCTGAGTGTCTGCTTCGGTTGTTGTTCGTGGCCAGACCAAATTCTCAGCGTCCCGTCGCTGCCGGTCGCCATCACGTACTTGCCATCGGGCGTCGCGGCCACCGAAAACTGATAGCCCTTGGAACCCGCGAACGTCAGAATGTCGCCGTCGCTGGTCGTGCGATGGAGACGAACGGTGCCGTCTCCCGAGGCGGCAAGAATCTGCTCGCTGTCGCCGATGAAGGCTGCGGCCGTGACTTCACGTTTGTAGGCGCCGATGCGGTAGGTCGAGCCTTTCATCGTGCGCAGGGGGACTCCTCGTTCGACATCCCAGAGTTTGAGGACATTGTCTGCCCCCGTGCTGATCAGCATCTTGCCATCCGATTTCCAACTCAAGCCGAGAACGTGCCCCGTATGACCCGCCATGCGGCGAATCGTTTCGCCGGTTTCCGTGTTAATCAACTTAATAAACCGATCACCAGCAGCCGACGCCAGTTGCTTGCCGTCCGGTGAGAAGCGGACCGCAAAGATGGTTTCGCTATGAGCATCCTTGATCTCGCGAATCAGATGTCCGTCGGCGACGTTCCAGATCTTGAGCTCACCCGATCTCGAAGGAATGCCTCCGCCGGTGACCAGTCGTTGACCGTCGCGGCTGAAGTCCAACGACAACACGCGATCGGCAAGCATGTCTGGTGGATTCTGCCCGCCAATAACACGCTCCAGTTTCCATTCGCTGGTCGCGTTCCACACCATGGCCTTACGGTCTGCTGAACCCGTGACGAGTTGCCCCGTTGAGGTGGCACAGATCGCGCGGACCGCGCCTTGATGCTCGCTACGCGACTCGGACCAACTGCCTGATTCCGCGTCATAGAAGTGAATCGCGCCCGCCTCACAGCCGATCGCCAGTTGGCGACCATCGGCCGAAAAAGCGAGAGACTTGATCACGGGGATGTTCGCTTTGGACGCTGTCACTGCCGCGGCCGAGTTCGCTTCCTGTTGCTTGAGCAACTCCTCGCGGGCCTTTACATCCTGCTCGGCAGCAGCCAATTCTTTAGCCGTCCGTTCGGAGATCGCCTTGGCTCGATCCACCACGGTCATGAACACCATGACTGCAGTTTCAGCGTCCGCCAGGGCTTTTTCCGCAGCTTCCGGCTTGCCATTTTCCGACTTCACCTTTTCCAGGGCGGCCTTCTTTTCGTCGCGGGTCTTTTGAGCTTTGGTCACCTCTTCTTCTGCCTTCTTGATATCTTCGACCCTGACCATCGCGATACGAATCAGACCCTCATAGCTCTTGAGGTCTTGCTGGGCGTGAGCGATCGCGGCCTTGGTGAATTTGGCCTCGGCCTCCAGGCGCGCGATCTTCGCAGTCTCACGCGGGTCGTCCTTCAGTTGGGCGACCACCTTGCCGTCATCGCCCCACAGAGTGACAACGTTAGCTCCAGCTGACGTGATGCGACGGCCATCGCGACTGACCGCCAACGCAACCACAGGCCCTTCGTTCCTCAACTCTGCCAATCGCATTCCGGTCTGAGCATTCCAGCGCCGAACCTGCCCGTCTACGCCGCCGGTGAGGAATTCATTTTCAACACCAGGAAACGATGCCAGCGCCGTGATCGCACTGTCGTGGGCTTTGATCTCCTGGAGTGGCTTCGCGGCCTCGCCGCTGGCACTGCGTACGGCAGTCGTGTCCCAAACTCGGGCGATCCCATCTTGACCACTCGTCACTAACAACTGGCCCTTGCTGACCAATGCCAGGCCCTGAATCGGCGACGGAGTCTCAACCCCCTTGCCGATCGACTCACCGGTCGCGACGTTCCACGCGCGGAGCGATTTTTCCAGACTGCAGGAAAACACAGCCGTTCCATCGAGCGAAAAGACAATGCCCGTCACTGCGGTGGGGTGAGCGACGAAAGATTGGGTCGACTTTCCGGAGCCCATCTCCCAAATGCGGATCCGGCCACTTTCATCGCCTGTCGCGGCCCAGCGAGCATCCGCACTCACGGCCACCGTCTGTACCGCTGCGTCATGAGCCCATTCAGCAGTGCGGGTCACTCGCGGACGTCGCCACAGCTTGACTTCACGATAACTGCCCGATGCCAGAAGGTCGCCGGTCGCATCAAACGCCAGGCACCGCACGAGATCACGATGCGCGACATGAGAATCGGATCCGTTCGGCATACTGCTCAACACGGGATCAAACAACGTCGTCGCCAGCCTGGCCGAAGCCAGATGATAGATCGACAGTCGATTGCCTCGACTGCACGCGGCGTATTGGCCATCTGGGGTCACGGCCGCGGCCAGCGCCGGCTGGTATCCCGCAGGCATCGGCTGCCATTGGATATTCCGAGTTGTGGAGATGCTGCCGGTGGCTCCTTGATCAATCCACAACTTTAACAGACCCAGTTGCAGGGGAGTGAGGGGCTTCGCCTGGACCGTATTGTCCGGCGGCGGCATGACCGACTCCTGCTGATGCGCAGCGACTTTCAGCAGCAGGCTTTCGGTCCCTTTACCAGGCAGCACCGCTGGACCTTGATCGCCTCCCTTGAGAATCGTCTGGGGTGATTCCAGATTGAGGCCGCCATTGGCCTTCTTCTCGTTGTGACAGGCGACGCAGTTGGCGCGCAGGATCGGGGCGATGTCAGTTCCAAATTCGACGGGCTTCGTGAGGAGCGGAATTTCGATACCGATGGCATCGGCGGCCGCGCAGTTGGAACCGGAAAGAAATGCCGTCGTAACGCACAAAATGGCAAAATTGATGAGCCGCTTCATTCCAACGCAATTCTTCGAGGGCGGGAAGTTGTAGCCGCGTTCGCCAGAACGTGGGTGGTCGCACTGTCAGCCCACACTCTGGCGAGTGCGGCTACTATTTTCTAAAGAATCTCGGTAATCGGCTCGCCGTAATTGATGATTTGAACGGGCCGGTTCGCTTCGTTCAAATAGCTCTTCGTGTAGTCGATTCCCAGCTGGTGATACATTGTGGCGTACACATCCTGAATGCTGATGGGCCGCTCTTTCGGAAGCTCGCCCAGCGAATCGCTCGTCCCCAGGATGATGCCGCGTTTGACGCCGCCACCGACCATGACAGTCGTGTAGCACGTGGGCCAGTGATCGCGGCCGGCTTTGGCGTTGATTCGCGGAGTACGACCGAATTCTCCGCTAATAATGACCAGCGTGTTCTCGAGCAGCCCCCGAGTCTCCATATCTTCGAGCAACGCCGAGACCGTGTGATCGTAGCCCGGGATGTTGAGTCGATGGGCGGTAAAATTGTCATCGTGCGAGTCCCACGGTTTGTCATAGTCGGTCGCGACTGTGACGAAGCGAGCCCCCCGTTCGACCAGTCGTCGAGCCAACAACATCGATTGGCCGGCATTGCTCTTACGGCCATACCGTTCGCGAGTCGCCGGATCTTCCTTACTGAGATCGAACGCCTCCTGCACCTGCGGACTGGTGGCCAGGTCGAACGCCTGACGCCGGAACGTGTCCATCGCACCGATGGCTCCCGACGTATCCGCATCTCGGCGTAACGTATCGAACCGCTCGAGCATCGCCCGTCGGTTGGCCTCACGAGTCGGATTCACACCGTCGCTGGCCCCCAGATTGCGTACGCGAAAACTGTCGCTCGTGGGATAGCCGAACGTTTCAAACGGATCGTGGGCAATCCCCAGATACGCCGACTTGCCGAACCCGATTTCCCTCTGCACGGCAATGTAACCGGGCAGTCCGGCGCGCCAGCCGAGTTCCTTCGATACGATGCTGCCCAAGCTGGGAGCCTGCTGGCCGGAGGCACGAATATTCCGGATCGGCGCGTAACCGGTCATCGCGATGTGCATCCCTTCGCCGTGGTCCATCATCGTGTGATACACAGTCCGCAAGATGGCCAGCTTGTCGCACATCTGAGCAAGCTTGGGCATCAACTCGCAGACACGGTAACCGGGGATGTTACTCGCGATGCTCGAGAATTCACCGCGGTATTCAACCGGTGCTTCCGGCTTCATGTCCCACATATCCAACTGACTGGGGCCACCCTTTTGCACGAGCAAGATGACGCTGCGCTTTTCGGTGGCAGGTGAACCCGCTCGGGCTTCGCTTCTCAGCAGATCACTCAGAACGCTCCCGCCAAACGCGAGAGCCCCCATTTGAATGAAACCGCGACGCGTGAGTCTCAACGATGGAATCATGCTGTCGTTCCCTTGCCGTAGGAAGTATCTACCAGTGATGCTCAGTGATTAAACAAAAACTCTTTCGAGTTCAATAATGTCCACAACAAGTCTTCGACGACGGCGCGGCGGTCGAGTCCGCTATCCAATAACTTAATTCCGTCTTGAAGTTCATTCGAATTCGGCAGCCGCGAGAACGTCCGTAAAAACAGCTCTTCGACAACGTCGGCGGCGAGCTTCTCTGGCTTGGCCAATTCCGTTGTGATCCCGGCCTTGTCAGCCAGTTTCCGCTGCAATTCATCTGAGTTCAGGAGATAGAGGACCTGCGACAAATTCGGTGCCAGACTTGTTTCGCATTCGCACGGCGTAGCTCGGATCGAGCGGCCGAAGATTTCGAGGAAGTCGCTCCGGGCCGTTTCATTCGGAAGTAATATTGCCTTTTTGACATCGGGATAATCTTCGAATTTTTGTTGCACACCCGTGGCGCTGCCAATGGCGTCCAGCAAGACATAGGGCTGCATTCGCCGCGAGTAATACCGGGCATAGTTGCGAGTATCATGGCGGTTGTCGTCTGTGGGGGAGGAGCTCAAGGCATAGACGCGTGATTTGAGAACGGTCTGCATCAGATGCTTCAGATCAAATTTGTGGGCGACGAAGTCCCGGGCCAAGGCGTCCAACAGTTCCGGATTGCTCGGTGGATTGGTGGCTCGCATGTCGTCGACGGGATCGACCAGGCCGACTCCAAAATAATGCCCCCAGACACGGTTACAGATGGCGCGGGCGAAGTATGGGTTATCGGCCGCCGTCAGCCAATCGGCGAGTTTCTTCCGGGGATCTTCTCCCTCGACATAGGCAATTTCCGGACCTCCAAACGGCTTGGGGGTGAGGACTTGCTCGGTACGCGGATGCTTGACCTCGCCCTTATCATCGAGACTCAACTCGTCGACGTTGCCGTACGTTACCGACTTCAGCCGCGCAAAGAACGCGGCGAAACGCCAATAGTCGGTCTGACTGACTTTTTCAAACGGATGGTTATGGCAGTTGGCGCACGAGACTCGCAGCCCCAAAAATGCTTGCGCGGTATCTTCGACGCGGTTCTCGTGAGTGATCGCCCAGCGGTACCAATCCATCTGCGGATGATCGGCTCGCTTACCTGAGACCGTGATGATTTCACGGACGAACTGATCGTAAGGCTTGTTCTCCACCAGAGATTGCCGGATCCACTTGGCGAACGCGATCGTGTTGTCTTTGCTGTTGGCATCGCCCGCACGGTTCCGCACCAGATCACCCAGGCGGTGAGCCCACAGGTCGAAGTATTCCTCGCGCTGCAGAACGCGGTCGATCAACGTGTCGCGCTTGTCGGGAGCAGTCTCCGCGACGAAGGCGCGCACTTCCTGAGGGGTGGGGAGCGTCCCCATCGCGTCGATGAACACTCGCCGCAGAAACTCGATGTCGTCTGATTCCGTGCTCGGGGAAATGTGCAGCTTCCGCCACTTGGCCAGAACGAGTTCGTCGACGAAATTCTTGGGTTTGAAGGTCGCGTAGTCGGACTCGGACTTCACGGGTGCTGTTAGCGATACGAAGCGAGCAGTAGCCACGCAGTTTTGATACCGCACCATCACCGATGTCTCACCAGCGCGGCCGGTCGTCTGCACCACCCCGTCGGTATTCACCGTCAGGATGTCAGCATGCTGAGTGTCGTACCGCGCGACTTGCGTCACATCGCGGGTCGAACCATCTGAATAGTGGACGACCACCCGCAACGGTTTCAAAACTTTTTCCTGGACGATGTGTTCGTTCGGAATCACTTCCAGTTTCACATCAAGCGGCTCGCCCTCACGTCCCAACGGCAACCCTTGTTCAATCCAGCGCCGCAGCAGGCGATACGTGTCAGAGTCAGCAATCAACCGCACTCCACCCCCATGCGGCATCGCACCCGTCGCCTTGAGCAGGAACAGCGAGTCATCCGGCGCAGCGGGAGAAACACGCCTTCCCAATCCCTCATTCACAAGGGCCGCGTAGTCGGAGTCCGAATCAAATCCGTAGAGCGAAAGTTTGAACCCATTCTGTCCGATGGCCTTGCCGTGACAACCGCCGCTATTGCACCCCAATTTGCTGAGGACCGGAACGATGTCGTTGGCAAAACTGATGGGCGTGACATCGTCAGCGAACGCGACTCCCGCGCCGCCGCTCAACGACAACACAAGCATCACTACGACAGCGAACTTCGAGAATCTGCGCATGAGATCAAGAACCTTAACTTTCGCCTTATACCTAACGTACCGCGACGCGCGTCGTATTAATATCGCTTATCAAACAGCGTATCATGCATACCAGCCGGCCAAGTTACACACGGTGATGCTACCGACTCCATAGAAGAGAACAAGCTTTGTCGTACCCGCGGCATACAACGGTCCGACTACATAGTACGAATTAGCGAGACACAAACCGGGAACTATTGGGATGCACCATTCGACACCGCTACTCGGACCACCAGCACGCAACTTGATTGAATATCCTTTTTCAGACGCGTGCTGAGCAAGTTTGGCGTTCATCGATATCGCTGAGTCGTAGCGATGTCGAGCGAATGCAGCGATCTCACGTTCGTGTGAACGCCATCCACCGACCCAAGTTACGGCGTACAACGCAACAACGACGATGAGTACACCGCGACGACGCATCATTCTTTCACCTAACCTCGACGATCCGTATTGGAGAAGAAGCACTGACACTCTAACTCATTTCCCTGCACACGTAGTCAGATCATTTCGTCTGAAACGGTTCCGAAATAATCAACTTCAACAGCATCGTTCGTGGTGAGGGGCTTTGCGTTTGCATGTCTGAAACCATACTGTCGATCGCCGCTCGGTCATTCGATTCCAACGTGCGCCCCATCGCGTAAATAAACAGTTTCTCGGCAAACGCCCGAGTGAACCGAGCTTGCTGCTCGAGCATCGTGTGTTTGAATTCCACGAAATTAGCGAACGCCCGCCCATTAGGCAGAGTTCCCGAGGCATCGATCGCCGGACGGTCGTCTCCCCAATGAGCCAATGGCTTTTCGCCATCCATCCGCTCACGCCACTGGCCAATGACATTGAAGTTCTCCATCGCCAATCCATAAGGATCGATGCGGTAGTGGCAGTTTTTACAAGTGGTTTGCTCGCGATGCCTGGCCAACCGTTCGCGGACCGTCAGCTTCTGGCCGTTCAGGTTGGGTTCAACTTCACCGGCATTCGGCGGAGGCGGGGCAGGGGGATCATTGAACAAGACGGTCAGGATGTACTTCCCGCGCTCGACGGGCTTTGTACGATTTCCATCCGCGCCCCACAAATGGACGCCGGCCATGCCGAGCAAACCGCCGCGGCGAATACCTGAGGGATTCTTGTCGTCGCGTTTCAGTGCAACTCGTCGTAGCTCGGTTCCCGTCACGCCTTCTATTCCATACAACTTCGCGAGCCGTTCGTTCAGCATCAGCCAATCGCTGTCGAGAAAGGTGACAATCGGCTCGTCTTTTCGCAGGATCTCGCGAAAGAAGGCTAGCGGTTCCTCTTGGACGTCGGCCTCAATGCCAACCATGTCAGTCGCGTAGAATTCGGGATAGATCTGCACGTCCGGCGCGAAACGGTCGAATTCATCGACCTTCAACCATTGCCGGGCGAAGCCCTGGATGAAGCCTTCGATCTTGGGATCGGCCAGCAGGCGATCGAGCTGTCCCTTCAAAACATCCGGTGAATTCAGCTTGCCGGCGTTCGCCAATTGCGTCAGTTCCGCATCGGGCAAAGTGCTCCAGAGGAAGTAGCTCAGCCGGCAGGCCAGCTCATGATCATTCAATCGCCGCCGCTTCTCTGGTTGCTGGACGGGTTCGAACAAAAAGAGGAAGTCGGGCGAACTCAACATCGCGACCAATCCGGTCTTAATCGCCTGCTGCGGAGTGGCCCCGACTTTCAATTCTGCCTCGACGAGATCCACCAGAGGTTGCACATCTGCGTCCTTGACCGGACGACGAAACGCACGTGGCAACAGTTGCGTGAATACCGCTCGGGTATCTTTGACGAGTTGCTCGCGCGGGGTCTCGGGCTTGGAGAAATGCGTGGCGATCTCGGGGTCGCCGAAAATCGACTTGATGCTCGGCGGCGGGTATTCGCCTTGGATTGGCCCGATGACTTCGATCCAGTCCAAGTACAGTTTCGGCAGTCCTTGCAGATGCAGAACCTTGGGCAAATAGGAACCGCGCACAGACTCGCTATAGGAACCTTCGGCGCGCATCCTGGATTTGATTCGGGTCGACTCCAAGGCCTTTCCCGCCTCAGCCAATCTCGTCAAGATGCCACTCAGGTGATACCACTCCTGGTTCCCTTCGCTGAACCGAGTCCCATTGACGATTCCGACCTGAAATTCACCGGGCGTGAAGGCGTCGAAAGTTTTCTCGAACTCATAAACCTGGGGAGCATCCTTCGGGGCATCGACTCGAAATCTCGCATGCCGCCCCTGGGCACCATAGGTCACGTCCATATAGACCGGCTCAGCACGTTGGCCAGGATCGGCCGCAGCACTAACCCGAATGCGGTACCTGCCGGTGATCGGAATTTCTTTATCATTTGACGGGTGCCGCAGTTTGCCGAACGTCCGGGCTGCTGATTCCATGAGCACTAAGCGCTCACCATCCATTTGGGCCGGCCGGCTATTCAGAATGTAAGACATGGCCGAGTTAGCCGTCTGTGCAAACTCAAACCGCAGTGTCCGCTGCGGCACTGGCGGCGGACGAAAAATGACTGCTCTGTCTGCCACATGCTGGGCGACGGTCAAGTAGGCTTCCATCAATGAGGGATCCAGGAGCAACGCCTTGCTGACGCGATCAAATCCCGCAATCGCGCCGTCGGGTGGCAGTTGCTCCAGCGGGCTTTCCCCTTCGACGAAGTTGACCTGCAGCAGGTCGCGGACAGTGTTGGCATATTCCAACCGCGTCAGTCGTCGCAGCAGGACCTGGCCCCCCGTCGATTGGGAAACCTGTCGGGCATGTTGCAGTTCGGACGTAATCCAGTCAACCGTCCGCGAGAGCGCCACGGCATCTGGACGCGGTTCGTCCGCCGGTGGCATCTCACCCAGGTTCATACGATCGAGAACTTCCACCCACTTGTCAGACGAAGCCCGCTGCAAGAAATCCGCGGCGAGTGTATCCAACCGCAATTTCGCTTCAGCCTTCTTTTCACCGTGACATTGCACGCAGTGCTTGGTCAAGAAGGGCCGGACGTCCTTTTCGAACGTCTGGCGATCGACGACTGCTGGCAGTGCAGAGGGCTTGGACGTCTCGTCCGCTGGAACAAAGTTGGGTTCGTGGGTCGTAAATATCACTAATCCCAGAATTGGAATCAGCAAGCTGGAGCACCACCGTGATAGATAGCTACTACTCATGGAACATCTCGGAAATCGATTTCACGGATTGCGCACGTCGACCGTCAGGGCAGGGCGAAGCTTGCGTAGTTCAGCGGCCCCGTTATCTGTCACTTGAGTACCACGCCGGATGAGCGACACATTCGTCAGCTGACGGGCCTTGGCTAAGTGCAAGAGGCCCGCGTCAGTCAGTGCGGCGGGGCCTCCTTTTTGACCACTTCCAATGACGAGACGCTTCAACGTTTCCGACTTGGCGATATTTTCCAGGGCAGCATCACCAATGCTGCCTCCTTCCAGATTCACCCACTCCAGACGACGCAGTTCATCCATCGCCGACAAACGGCTGCCAGTCACATGCGGAGCCGACATGGTGAGACCATGGAGGTTCGTCAGCCGCCAGAGATCAACGAAGGCCTCGTCGGTCAGGTTGACCGCGTCGGAATTAATCGTGAGGCTGTGCAGAGAGACAATCTCGCACAACTTGCGCACACCAGCATCGGTGAGTTGGTCGCTGCCGAGGTGTAGATCGCGCATGTTGTTAAGTCGGGCCAGACCTTGCGCGGCCAGATCTCCGGCCGCCGTATTGATCAGATACGCGTTGCTGAGACCGTAGATAGTTCCCAGCACGGCAAAGTCCGCGTCCTTCAAATCACGGCAGCCAGCCAGGGCGAGCGATTGTAACGACGGCAGGCGAGCAATGTCCGCCAGACCCGCACCCGTGATCGGGCTCCCTCCCACGGATAACTCCACGAGCTTCGGAAATTTTGAAAGCAACCGGGCTCCCTCATCGCTCAGGTGGTCGCAGGAAAATCGTTCCAATGGCGAGCCTCGAAATCGAGCCAGCACCAAGCCACGCGCTGCGGTTCCATTCAACCGCAGCGATTTCAACCGCTTGAGTTCCGGGAGTTGCTGCAACCCGTCGTCGGTAATAGCGGTCCCATCCAGTTGCATGAATTCCAGGCGCTCCATGTTCCGCAGATGTTTCACCACGTCGTTCGTGAGCTGTGGTACCCCCGAAAGTTGCAACCATTCGAGTTGCGGATGCTTGGCCAACATCCCAAAATCGGCGTCCGTGACCGCCTTGTCTACACCGTTAACCGAGAGGCCTTTGAGTTGAGGGATTTTTCCTAGCTCCCCAAGTTGAGTCGCCGACAGCTTGTAACTGACGTTCAAGTGGAGATCGACAGGTTCATCCAGAGTTTGCAGTGCTTTCAGGAACTCTTCGGTCAATTCCTGTCGTTGCAGGTTGAGGTCGATCGTCAACCGACCGGTGCGTCGCTCTTGAATCCGGTCGGCCAACTTCTCGATCGTCGCTCTGGCTGCTTCGGACTGATCGAAGCGCTGTTTCGCGGTAGCGATATCGGCTTCAGGGGCGTCTCGTGCCACGCGGAATCCGATATAGCACGCTGCGTCAGAGGCCTCGAAGTATCCGCGGCACGACGATCGGCACTGGATCGGTGAATTGAACCACGCCCCACCTCGAATGACGCGCCACTCACCCTGATTGCTCCATTTTTCCGTATTCAGCGGATCAATCGCCCGCTTACGGACTTGGTGATAGTTCGCACTGACATACGGCGCATAAGACGTGTCGAGATAGTCGTCCTCGCACCATTCCCAAACGTTGCCGTAGGTATCGAACAGGCCCCAGGGATTCGCCTGGTAACTGCCAACAGGGGCAGTAAACACATGCTTGTCGGCTGGATCGACTTTGACATCAACCAGCCACTGCCGACGAACTCGGTCAGGAAACGCCAGCTCCAGTTCAACATTGCCGATATTGGCGAACCGCTGAATCACGCCGCGGTAGGCGTCGCCGAACGAGAAAAAAGATTCAGTTCCCGCACGGGCGGCGTATTCCCATTCGGCTTCCGTCGGAAGCCGGTATTTGACTCCCTCTTTCTTCGACAGCCAGGCACAGAAGGCCTTCGCGTCGGCAAAGCTGACGCCGGTCACGGGATGGCTGTCCTCCTGGTCGAAACCAGGTTGCTTCCAATTGAAGCCACCGCCGTCGCGGAAGGTACTCACACCGCGAGGATTGTCCTTGGGAGGCGCCGGATCCCAACCCACGCTGCCGGCTGCGTTGGTCTCGGCCGAGGTCTTGTATCCTGTATCGACGACAAATTGCTTGAATTGCCCGACGGTGACTTCGGTCGTCGCGAGATAATACGGCTTCGTCAGCACCACAGGATGAACGGGCCGGACATCGCCTGTTTGAAACTCAGAATGATCCTTCGAGAAACCCGGCCCCAGATCGTTCTCACCCATTTCAAACCGGCCCGCTCCGATCAGGCGCAGGGTAAGACCAACGGAACTGCGGACATCATCGGCCGCTTGCAGAGTCGGGTGAAGCAGCCCGGCGAGGCACACGACAACGGCGATCGACATGCGTCTGAGTGGGCTCTGTGTCAGCAGGGTTCGAAGATGGTAAGTCATGTCGACCATGGAATGCATTTTCGTGTCGAGGCCGTGTAGGCCTCGTAGGATGGCCGCCTCGGCCGTCTTCTTTTCATCGGCGGGAAAACTCGATCGTGAGTCATGTCAAACGGCTACGAGTGCGGCAGCTTTGTGGCGGTGGTACTCGCGCAATACGACGGCCGGGGCGGCCATCCTACGTTCGTAGCAATTCAGAAATCGGTCCACGACTGTCCTGAATCGTTTCGGCACGCACTCCCATGCGGTCGGCCATCGTGTGCCAGACACGGGCCAACGGTGTGTTCTCAGCCAGTTTCAGGTGTGTGTGATGTTTCAGGCCCAGTGCTTCGCCGCCGAAAATCGCCGTGGGCAACTTGTCGCGCGAATGGTCCATGCCGGCACTGGATGAGAAGGCCATCATCGTATGGTCGAGCAAACTGCTGCCATCGACTTGCTTGATCTGGTCCATCCGGGCCATGAACTGCGCCCAGAAGCCCATGTTGATCTGATCGACCTGAGCCAGCTCATCCAGATTCTTCGGATCATTGTTGTGATGCGTCAGGGCGTGGAAATCTTTCGAAACACGATGCACGGCAAACGTGCCGCCCGCCAGTTCCTGACGCACGTTGTAGGTAATCACGCGTGTCGAATCGGTTTGAAATGCGAGGGCAATCAGATCGTACATCAGCTTCTGGTACGTGTTATAGTCAAAGCCCTGCACAGCGGGCGTCAGGCTGCGCGAGTAGTCACCCAGCTCACCCAGTTCCGGCTTCGGCTTGGGTCGTTGCGACCAATCCACGTCGCGCTTTAACTGTCCTTCGATTTCACGAACCGATGTGAAATACTCGTCGAGCTTCTGACGATCATTCGCGCCGACGGTGCGTTCCATCCGCTTGGCTTGATCGTTGACATAGTCCAGAATACTGCCACGACGACGGTGCCCCGCGCGACGCACGACCGCTTCGTGTTCGTCATCGACTCCGAACAAGCGCCGAAAGACCGCCTGCGGGTCATTCTCGGCAGCCAGTGGAATTCCATTCTTGTTCCACGATAAGGTCGCCAATCCCTGTTGCCCGTAATTCGTGCCGCGCGCGATGGAAAGTTGCAGCGACGGAAATCGCGTTTCCTGAGCGATCGAATTCGCCACGAGCTGATCGGCGGAGATACCGCTCTTAATGCCCGTTGAGGTCCAGCCTTCCGTACCGGTCAGGAACGTATAGTCGCCGGTATGTCCTCCGCCGTGTTCCAGCTTCATTCCGGAAACGATCGTCATCCGTTTTCGCCACGCTTCAAGCGGTTTGACGATGCGCGGCAGCACGCAGTCCGGCCCGG
This sequence comes from Planctomycetaceae bacterium, assembly GCA_021732415.1. Lineage (GTDB taxonomy): Bacteria > Planctomycetota > Planctomycetia > Planctomycetales > Planctomycetaceae > JAKFVC01. Next base: position 1,706 of record JAKFVC010000044.1, on the reverse strand, counting down.
TCTCGGCGGGGAAAAACTCGCGAATGTTCATTCCCGTTCCGAAGTGGCAAACCAGCATCCGCGGCGGCACGGGACTCGCCTCAGCGGCCAACGAGACCCGCGGCAACATGGCCTCCAGCAGAGGCAGAGGAATGGCGGCTCCCAGAGTCTTGAGGACCGTGCGGCGGGAAAGTGGCTGTGCAGACATGAGCGCCTCGCAAACAGGTGATGAACGCAACCCTCACCAGTGTACCGTGAACCGCGGTCACATGCACTATTTGAATTGCTGCTTAATCACTATTGATTCCACGAGTTTTCACAGAGGACAGCGCCTCACGCAATCCGCAGATTGAATGAGTCCAAGTCTCTTGTTCAGTCCGCTCACCCAGATTCAAGAATCTGGGCTTCTTTAACGGCATTTTCGCAAGGCTTTATTGCCACGGCAGTTACGGCCACAAGCGATTTTAGCATAATTGGTTGCGATGTGTCATCTGTGATCATCTTTCGTCAGCAGTGATCAGGTCTAACGGGCTTTTTTGGCACACGTGCCAAGCCATGCCCTGCGGCGGGCCCTCCCTTTTATTGTGGGAGAGACGCCTGTGAATCGAAAGTCAGATAACGTGTATCGTCCGAAGGACTGTAAGGTGACCCGTGTACTGATCGTCGCTCGGATCAGTACGGACAAACAAGATCCACGCAGCTTGGAGGACCAAGAAGCCTATTGTCAAAATGAGGTGAAACAAGAATATGAAGGACAAATCACTTTCGAGGTAATAAAGAGTGTGGGCAGCGGCGAGCATCTGGATCGCAAAGAGCTAGATGAGCTGACAGACGCGATTGAAAGTGGCATGATCGATGTCGTCATTTCCGAAGATCTTGGTCGGATCTGCCGTCGCAACCGCGCCCTCGATTTTTGAGAACTCAGTGAGGATGAAGGCACACGCCTGATTGCGATCAACGACCGAGTCGACATTCTGGGTCCCTTTGTCGATCGCAGCGCTGCGCTGCAGGCGGAAGAGGATTGGCTGATCCGCCATGTGCTTTCTCCAACTCGTCAAACTTTTTGCAGAAGGTGTAACTCTTGACTCAATTTCATCACGTGAGCCCCCAGCGACGCCGGAATCAACAGCGTCCGCCGCGGTCCAAACGTCCGCTGGTGATTCTCACTTATCGCTCGAAACAACTGGGATCGATCCACACCAGCACCCCGACTGTCCATTTTGTCAGGCTTGATCTGCCAGCCAAGTCCTCGGCTGATGCCGAGGCCGCGGACTTCCCACCGTCTAGTACCTCCCACCAATTAACCGTCCCCTCTCTCGCCGAATTGTCTGAAGCTTTCCGGCTCGCCGCCCAACGTGCCTTTCGCCGATCGTAAACCCTCCCTTCCATTAACTCTGAATTCCTGGTTTAGTTCGGAGGCTCCTGTGCCCGTGATCCGCGTGGATAGCGATGGTGGGGTGGTGTTTTGCGAATGACAAGGGGTGGGACGAGACCTTGTCGCTGATCAATGCGGCGGCGGGGTTGAAGGTCGAACGGTTCGGCGTGGCTCCGGTGTCGTGGCCGGAGATTCGGGCCGAGTTGTCGGGCTGGTCGCATACTCGGGGGGCCAAGGTCGTCGATCGGGCTGAACTGGCGGCGCTGGGGGCGGCGTGCCTGCAGGCGGGGAAACGGGTGGTGTTTACGAATGGCTGCTTCGACCTGCTGCATGTGGGGCATGTCACGGTGTT